>JBDSMR010000050.1:0-27311 GCA_039915735.1 Usitatibacter sp.
CGCCGAAGGACGTGGTCTGGTTCCACCTGCGGGCGAGGTAGCCATCCAGCCAGTCGGTGACCGCCGCGCCGATGAAGATCCACATCGAGACGATGTTCTGCGTGCGCTCCACGATCCAGTCCTCAGGTACGTAGAGCACTGCCACGAAGAGCGGGATCGCGAGAATCCGCAGCCACGTGAGGAATAACGGAAAGTTGAAACGCGCCGGCACTAGATCACTCCAGGGGCGGAGCGGGGCCCCCGTTTGCGGGGATGCGACCCGGCGCAGTGATCGTGGCCGACACGACGATGGTTCAGCGTCACGGTGGTTCTGGAGGCCTAGTGGAGTTCCTGGTAGATCCGCTCCGCGAGTGTACGGCTTATCCCTTCCACCCGGGCGAGGTCGTCGATGCTGGCGGCCATCACGCCTTGCAATCCGCCGAAGTGTTCCAGCAGCTTGCGGCGCCGGCTGGGACCCACGGATGCGATGTCTTCGAGCCGCGAGGCGGTGCGTGCCTTTCCGCGCCGCGCGCGGTGCCCGGTGATGGCGAAACGATGAGCCTCGTCACGCACCTGCTGGATCAGGTGCAGCGCCGGATGGTCCGGTGGCAGGCGGCGCGGCTCCGGCTCGTCGGGAAACACCAGCTGCTCCATGCCGGCCTTGCGTTCCACACCCTTCGCGACACCAATCATGCGGATGGTGTGCAGGCCGAGGTCCGCCATCACGCCACGCGCGGCATTGAGCTGGCCCAGGCCGCCATCGATGAGGATCAGGTCCGGTGCCCTGCCCTCCCCCGCACCACGCTCCGCTCCCTGGGTGCCCGCACCACGCTCGGCTCCCTGGGTGCCCGTATCGGCGAGCTTGCGATAGCGCTTGTCGAGCGCGAAACGCATCGCGGCGTAGTCGTCGCCCGGCTCCACGCCCTTCACGTTGTAGCGGCGGTATTCGGAATTCTGCATCGCGCCCTTGTCGTAGACAACGCAGGATGCGATGGGCAGCTCTCCCATCGTGTGGCTGATGTCGAAACATTCGATGCGCTGGATCGACGTCTCCACACCCATGAATTCCTGCAGCGCCGCGACACGCGCCTCCTGCGTGGCCTGGGTCGCGAGCCGCTGGCCGAGTGCCAGCGAGGCGTTGCGGCGCGCCATGTCGAGCCAGGTGCGCGACTCCCCGATGGGACGCGAGATCACCTTCACCGGGCGGCCCGCGAGTCCGGCGAGTGTTCCCTCCATCTCCGGCGGCGTCGCTAGCTGGTCACAAACCACGCGGCCCGGGATGGGTTGCGCCGCGTAATGCTGGTCGATGAAAGCCTCGACCACCGTCGCGGCATCCGCCCCCAAGGTGTTCTGCGGAAAGAAGCTGCGATCACCGAGGTGGCGCCCGCCTCGCACCATCGCGAGTGTTACGCACCACAGGCCCTGGCTCTCGATCGCCACGATGGCATCGGTATCGGCCGCACCCGTGGACTCGGCCGCCTGGTCGGAGAGGATGCGCTGCAGGATGCGGATCTGGTCGCGATGGTGCGCGGCCTCTTCGTAGTCCATCTTCTCCGCGGCCGCGTTCATCCGCGTGGTGAGTTCCCCCACCACCAAGCTTTCGCCACCCTCGAGGAATTGCGCCGCGGTATCGACATCCGCGTTGTATTGCTCCACGCCCACCTTGCCGACGCAGGGCGCGGAGCAGCGGCCGATCTGGTGCAGCAGGCAGGGCCGCGAACGATGGCTGAAGACGGTGTCGTCGCAGGTACGCAGGCGAAAAACACGCTGCAGGTGGCCGATGGTTTCACGGATCGACCACGCGCTCGGAAATGGCCCGAAGTAGCGGTTGCCCTTGGTGTGCGCGCCGCGATAGAAGCGGATCTGCGGATATTGGTGGCCGGTGATGAGGATGTAGCCGTAGCTCTTGTCGTCGCGGAAAACCACGTTGTAGCGCGGACTCAACGACTTGATGAGGTTGTTCTCGACCAGCAGCGCCTCGGCCTCGGTACGCGTGACCGTGGTCTCGGCGCCTGCGATCTGCGAAACCATCATCGCGGTGCGCGGGCTGGCGAGGTTGCGCTGGAAATACGAGGCGACACGTTTCTTCAGGTCGCCTGCCTTGCCGACGTAAATCACGTCGCCGGCGGCGTTGCTGAAGCGGTAGACACCGGGCAGCGACGGAAGGCTCGCGACAAATGCCGCGGAATCGAACGAACTGGACATGTCCAATCGTATCAAGTTAGTCTCATCGCGCCCGCTTACCGCTTCCCCCGGGGTTGGCCAGGCGCACGAGTTGCAGAACAACAAGACAAATAGCAAAACGAACAACAGAAAGACGATCAAAAAAGGGGAGAATCCGTGCCGAAATGGAACGCGCGGCGCACCTGGTGTGCGCTACAAGTGACGCCTGTCCTGATACTTGCGTTGTCCGCCGGTTTCGCAACCGCGGCGCCATCCGACGAGGTAAAGGCGCTCTTCGAACGCGGCGAGGCGCGCCAGGCCTACGAGCTGGGGCGCAAGACTCCTGAACAACTCGGCAACCCCGCATTCGACTACTACTTCGGCCTCGCTGCGATCGACTCCGGCGCGGTGGGCGACGGGGTCCTCGCCCTCGAGCGCTACCTGCTCAACAATCCCGGCAGCGTCTCGGCGCGGCTCGAACTCGGGCGCGGCTACTTCCTCATGGGGGACAACGTCCGGGCCCGCCAGATGTTCGAGGAGGTCGGCACGCTCTCGCCTCCCGCCGACGCAGCGGCGCGCATCAAGAGCTACCTCGACGCGATCCGCGAGCGTGAAAACTCGTACCGCACCGCGGTGACCGGCTTTGCGGAGCTGGGCGGCGGCCACGATTCGAATGTGAACGGCGGCATCTCGCAAGACAGCATCAATGTGCCGATCTTCGGACCGGTGACCGTCGATCCGCTCGGCCGCGAGATCGCCGACCGATTCTGGAGCGTAGCGGCGGGCGTGAACCTCAACGTGCCGCTGTCGGCGCGCGCGGCATTTTTTGCGGGGCTATCAGCCGAGAACCGCTCCCACGCTGATGCCGATGCATTCGACCAGCGCACATACGGCGGCGCCCTCGGCAGCGCCTTCAAGCGCGCGGATGACCAGTTTCGCGCGTCGCTTTCGGGCGGGCGCCTCGATGTCGACGGCGAGCAATACCGCACAGTGAAGGCGGCGACGTTCGAATGGAACCGCAGCCTCGGATCGAGCCAGGGCGTCGGGCTCTTTGCGCAGGTGGCGGGCATCGACTACCAGGGAGACAACCGCGTGCGCGACTCGCGGCTCTACACCGTCGGCGCATCGTGGCGCAGGTCGCTCGAAGGCGACTGGCGCCCATTCGTGAGCGCGAGCCTCGTCGGCGCGCGCGAGCGCAACAACCACGACCGTGACGACCTTGCGCGCAACCTGGTGGGCGCGCGCGTCGGACTCGGCCTCACCATCAACGCGCAAGTGAACGCCGCCTTTTCCGCCAGCTACCAGCAGAGCCGCTACCAGGAAGCCGACGTCTTCTTCGGCGAGCGGCGCCGCGATCGCTACGCCTCGGTCGAGGCCGCGGCCGGTTATGCCTTCACGCCCAACCTCGGACTGCGCCTCGAGCTCGGCTACTTCGACAATCGTTCGAACATCGAGCTGTTCCGTTACGACCGCTTCGTCGCCGCTGTCAAACTGCGCTACGACTTCAGGTGAATTCGATGAAAACCTTCGTGAAGATCCTCGTTGCATTCGTGCTTGCCGCCACCGCCGTCGACGCGGTGGCACAGGTGATCGGCCGCGTCCTCGTGGTTTCCGGACAGGTGAGCGTGATCCGCCAGGGCCTGGCGCGCCCGGCTGCGATCGGCACCGGCCTCGAAGTCGGCGACAGCGTGGTCACCGGTGCTGCGAGCAACACGCAGCTGCGCTTCTCCGACGCATCACTCGTCGCGTTGCGCGAGTCGTCACGCTTCCTGGTCGAGCGTTACGAGTTCCAGCGCGCCGGCGCCTCCGACTCCCTCGTCTTCAGTCTGCTCAAGGGCGGGCTTCGCACCATCACCGGCACGATCGGCAAGAGCCGTCGGACCGAGGCCTACGTGGTCAAGACGCCGCTCGCGTCGGTTGGCGTCCGCGGCACGCAGTACGCCCTGCTCTACTGCAACAACGACTGCGGCGCTCCTGACGGCACGGGCGGACCCAACGGCATGTATGGCGGCGTCTTCGATGGCCGCGTGGGCGTGTTCAACAACGCCGGCGACGTGGAGTTTGGCCGCGACGAGTTTTTCTTCGTGGCCGACATCAACACCATTCCGCAGCCGCTGCTGGGCCCGCCCGCGTTCCTCGCCGACCGCCTCGCGGGGCTGGTGAAGAACGCCCCGAAGCCCGCGGCCGAGCCCGCAACCCGGGCCGAGGCCGCGGCGGGCGGCGTGGCGCCCGCAAGTGAAGAAATCGTGGTGCCGGTGGTGGCCTTCGCGGCCACCGACACGCGCGGCCAGGGTGGCGCGCCGATCGTGGTGGGGTCCACCGCGAATACGTTCTTCGCCTTTGCGCACAGCCTCATCGAGAACAACGGCGGCCCGGCCTCGTATGGCGGCTCCCTTTCCGTTCCGCCCAGCTTGGTAGCGAACCCGATCACCACCTCCGGCACGACCCTCACCGCATTCTCGCTCGAGCCCGCCGCGGGACGGCGCGGGGCGGTAGGGCCGGGAGGCATCGACATGCAGGGCTTCGATCCGGCGTCGGGCGTGTATTGGGGGCGCTGGCGTGACGGAACAGTCTCCGTCACTGCGCCGGACCAGCACCTGACGCCAGGCACTCAGACGCCGGGCACCGGGGTCCACTACATGTTCGGCGCCGCGCCAACCACGGAGGGCGTGCTCGCCGCAAAGGCCGGAAGCTTCACCTACAGTGATACCGGGGGCACCACGCCCACCGACAGCAACGGCCAGGTCGCCACCAGCTTCAACTTTGGTCCCATGAACGTGAACTTCACTACCCAAACGGCCAACCTGAGCACGCTCAGCGTGGTGTTCCCGAACGCAAGCTGGAGCTACTCGAATGTGCCGTTCGCGTTGCGACCCGCCGGATACAATCACATCGACGCCTTCGCCTACAACGTCGGTAGCTGCGTCGGCGCCGGCTGCGGCGCGTCGCAGGGTCCGAACAACGCCACCATTGACACCACTGGTGTCTTCCTCGGCAACTCGGCCGGATTCCTCAGCATCGCATTCCAGGGATTTTCGGGGGCAAACATCACCAACAACCGGGTTGCCTGGGGCTCGGTGCGCATCTTCCGCTGCGCGGGCTGCCCGTAATGCGGGCGCGTTACCGCGCTCGCTCGAGGTGCTCGCTCGCGGCGAGGTAAGCGGCACTCGCCTTCAGCGCGGCGGCAGTGATCGCGCGCCCGCGCATCCTCTCGAGGCGCTTCGCGAGTGTTGCGGTGACCGGCCGGCGCTCGAGGCCTTCGAGGATGGCATCCTGCGCGCGCGGGTCGTTGCAGCTGAGCACCATGTCGCATCCGGCTTCGAGCGCGACGTGGGCACGCTCCACCATCCCGCCGGCGGTGCTCGCGCCCTCCATCGAGAGGTCGTCGGAAAAGATGAGGCCGTCGAAGCCGAGCTTGTGCCGGAGGACTTCCTGCAACCAGACGGACGAGAATCCGGCAGGCTTCGAATCCACCTTCGGATAAATCACATGCGCCGGCATGATGCCGCCCATGCCGGAACGCGCAAGCCGCGCGAAAGGCACCAGGTCCGCGGCGGTGATCTGCGCCATGGTGCGTTCGTCAACCGGCACTTCGAGGTGCGAGTCCGCGCGCACGAAGCCGTGGCCAGGAAAATGCTTGCCAACACTGCTCATGCCGGCGGCGAAGAAACCTGCTTGCAGCGCGCCCGCCAGTTGCGCGATGACTTCAGGTTTCGCATGGAACGCGCGATCACCGATGACACCCGATTCACCGTAGTCGACATCGAGCACTGGTGCAAATGTGAAATCAACGCCGTGCGCCTGCAATTCGCTGCCCATCACGAAGCCGCAGCCCTTCGCGGATTCGAGGGCCTGCGCGCGATTGCGCTCCCAGAGTTTTCCGAACGAAGCCATTGGCGGAATGATCGTGAAGCCGACCTTGAAACGCTGCACGCGCCCGCCTTCGTGGTCCACGCAGATGGGAAGCGCCGGCGTGCGCAGCGCGCGAATGGCCTGCGTGAGGCGCACCAGCTGCAACGGGGAGGCAAAGTTGCGCGCGAAGAGAATCACCGCGCCGACCTGCGGATGCCGCAGGCGATCGATATCCGCAGGCGTGAGAACGAGCCCCTCGACATCAACCATCACCGGACCAAGCTTCATTGCCCCTCCAGGACCACAAAAGCCACCGCGACGCCGGCATCGTCGGTGAGCGAGACATGCGAGCGGGTGACGCCGAGGCTCGTGAGGTACACGCTCATCGCTTCGTTGGGGACCACCAGTGGCTTGCCCGAAGGATCGCGGCCCAGGCTGATGGAGTGCCAGGTGAACGGCGCATGGATGCCGCTGCCGATCGCCTTCGAAAAGGCTTCCTTCGCGGCCCAGCGCTTGGCGAGGTGGTTGGCCTTGAGCCGGGTGTTGGTGCGCTCGAAGCGGCCGCGCTCCGAGGGGGAAAGGACGCGCTTCACGAAGCGTTCGCCGTGGCGCTCGAGCACGCCCGCGATGCGCTCGATCGACACCACATCTGTTCCGATGCCCACGATCATGGGCGCTGGTGCGCCGCAAGCGTCATCAGCGCTTTCATCTCGCGAACCGCTTCGCGGATTCCGACGAACACCGAACGGCTCACGATGGCGTGGCCGATATGCAGCTCGCGAACGCCCGCCAGCGCGGCGACCGGCTTCACATTGACGTAGTTGAGTGCATGGCCCGCATTGAAGCGCATGCCCAGCGCGCGGATGGCCTCGCCGGCCTTGCGGACCTTTTCCAGCTCGGCCAGCACCGGGGCGCTCTCCGAATCACGCCCCTTCGAATGAAAGACGTGGGCGTATGGGCCGGTGTGGATCTCGCAGACGCGGGCGCCGATGCGCGCGGCGGCTTCCACCTGCGCGATATCGGCGTCGATGAAAACGCTGGTCATGATGCCGGCGTCGGCCAGCTTCTTCACATGCGCCTTGAGGCGAGCTTCCTGGCCCACGATGTCGAGGCCGCCTTCCGTGGTGACTTCCTGGCGGCCTTCCGGAACCAGCATCGCCATTTCCGGTGCGATGCCACAGGCGATTGCAATCATCTCGTCGGTGGCGGCCATCTCGAGATTGAGCTTGATGTGCGTGAGGCCGCGCAGGCGCTTCACGTCTTCGTCCTGGATGTGGCGGCGGTCCTCGCGAAGGTGCACCGTGATGCCGTCCGCGCCGCCGAGGTGTGCTTCCACCGCGGCCCACACGGGATCCGGCTCATAAGTGCGCCGCGCCTCCCGGATGGTGGCCACGTGGTCGATGTTGACGCCGAGCTCGATCATTCCGCCGGTTTCTCTTCCATGCGCTGCAGCTCACGCACCATCGCGCGGGTGGCGAGTTCCTGGCCGTTGAGTGAGTGATTGATGAGCAGCCGCATGAGGCTCTTGGCTTGCGCAACGGTGGTCGCGTCATCGAGCTGGCCGCGATCCAGCTCGAGCAATGTCTGTCCACGTAATCTTACCGCATTGGCCGGTGTCACCCCTTCGCGCGGCGCGGGCACGGCACCCCGTTCCACGACGTAGAGATACTCCCGTTCCGCGACGATCGGGACGTGGCTGTCGGCTTCCTGCGTGAGCTCGAGCGCATAACCCAGTTCCTGCAGCAGGCGCAGCTCGAAGCGGCGCAGCACCGGCTCCGCGTCGCGTCCCTTGAGGCTGCGCGAAAGCGAGCGCAGGTCGGTGATGGCGCGGTCATAGGCGTCGAAGAGCCCTTCGTGCGGGTCATCGCGCGTAGTGAGCTTGAGCAGCAGCTCGTTCAGGTAAAACGCCGACATGAGGCTCTGCCCCAACAGCGGCGTGGCGGGCAGCGTCGGCTCCGCGGCCTTGAGGGTACGCAGCTCGCCGCGACCGAACCAGTCGAGCGTCAGTGGCTGGAACGGGACCAGTACGGCGCGCTGCGCCGAGCGCGGCCGGCGCGCGCCCTTCGCGACCAGTCCCATGCGGCCGTGTTTCTCCGTCCAGACCTGCAGGATCAGGCTGGTTTCGCGGTAGGGGTAACTGTGGAGGACGTAGCCGCGGTCCATGGCGCTGGAACGCTAGCGGTATCCCAGCTGCTTGAGCGCGATCTCGCTGTCGGCCCAGCCGCTTTTCACGCGTACATGGGTCTCGAGGAAAACCTTGGAGCCGAAGAGTGCCTCCATCGCGTGGCGCGATTCGGTGCCGATGCGCTTGAGTGTCGCGCCCTTCTCACCGATCACGATGCCCTTGTGGCTTTCGCGATCCACGTAGATCACCGCGGAGATGCGGCGCATGGTGCCCTCGATCTCGAAGTTCTCGATGTCGACCGCGATGGTGTACGGAAGCTCGTCGCCCAGCAGGCGGAAGATGCGCTCGCGCACCAGCTCGGCCGCGAGGAAACGCTCGGGGCGGTCGGTGATCTCGTCTTCCTCGTAGACGGCGGGCGCAACCGGCAGGCACTTGCGGATCTCTTCCAGCAGCGGGCGGATCTGCTTGCCCTTCTCGGCGCTGATCGGCACCAGCGCGGTGAAGTCACGGCGGCGCGTGGAATCGATCAAGGCCTGGGCCACGCGCGACTTGTCGTCGATGCGATCGACCTTGTTGAGCGCGAGGATCACGGGCACGTTCTTCGGCAGCATCTCGAGTACCGGCACGTCACGATCATCCCAGCCCGTGCCCTCGATCACCATCACCACCACGTCCACCTCGCCCATCACCTGCCCGACCATGCGGTTCATGCCGCGGTTGAGCGCGTTCTGGTGCTGCGTCTGGTAGCCGGGCGTATCGACGAAGATGAACTGCGACTGCTTGTCGGTGTAGAGCCCCATGATGCGATGGCGCGTGGTCTGCGCCTTGCGCGAGGTGATGGCCACGTGCGCGCCCACGATCTTGTTGAGCAACGTCGACTTGCCGACGTTGGGCCGGCCGACGATGGCCACGGTGCCGGTGCGGAATTCGTTCTCACTCATGTCTTCTTGCCGCCTCGCGGCTTCTCCAGTTGTGCGAGCACGCCTTCGGCGGCGGCTTGCTCCGCGGCGCGCCGGCTGGCGCCTCGCCCCGTGGCGGTGAGCCCAAGGTCGTCCACGCGGCACTCCACCGTGAACGTCTGATCATGCGCCTCGCCCTCCGTGCGCTGCACCGAGTAGCGCGGCAGCTGCAGCTTGCGGCCCTGCACGTGCTCCTGCAGTGCGGTCTTCGGATCCTTGTCCACGGGCAGCTTGTCGCGGCTCTCGAGCCTGTCGCCCAGCAGCCTTTCGACCGCCGCGCGTACCGCCTCGAATCCCGCGTCGAGGTAGACCGCGCCCAGCACCGCTTCGAGCGCATCAGCAAGGATCGAAGGCCTGCGGAAGCCGCCGCTCTTGAGCTCGCCCTCGCCCAGCCTCAGGCGGTCACCCAAGCCCAGCCGCGTTGCAACCTCCGAAAGCGACGACTGGTTCACCAGCGCCGCGCGCAGGCGGGACAGGTCACCTTCAGGAAGTTCGGGGAATTTTTCGTAGAGGAGCGTGGCGACGGAGCAGTTGAGCAGGCTGTCGCCGAGGAACTCGAGGCGCTCGTTGTGTGGAGCGCCGAAACTGCGGTGGGTGACTGCCTGGCGGGCGAGGTCCGTATTGGTGAACTTGTGGCCCAGGCCGCGTTCCAGTTCGGCCAGGCCCTCGAGGGAATCTCCCCCGCGCGCGGCCTTGCGTGTCACTTGGCCGTGGTCACATAGAAATCGAGGCAGGCGTTGATGTTGTGGACCATCGGAACGCGCACCGACCAGGTGGCGCTCACCACCGCCTGCGCGCCGTCCTTGGTCACCTCGAGGTCGTCGCCGCGAACGCTCTTGATGTCCTCGATCGCGTTGCGCTTCTCGAAGTTGTAGCGGATCTCGCGCACCGTGCCCTTGAGGTCGCCGCCCGCCTCCATCGCGTTCAGGATCTTCTTCACGGCCATGTACTCGAGGTACGCGGGAATCAGCTTGGCGGACAAGACGCCGACGAAGCCGACGAACGAGAGCACCAAGATCAGTCCCATCAACGAAACGCCGAGCTGCTTGCGCTTACCCATGACTTCCCCTTTTACTCGATGCCGTTGCCGATACGCTTGAAGTCGCCGAAGTTCATCCACACCAGGAATGCCCGGCCCTTGATGTGATCGTCGGGCACGAAACCCCAGTAACGGCTGTCGCTGCTCTGATCGCGGTTGTCACCCATCATGAAGTAGTTCCCCGCCGGCACGGTACAGCTGAAACCGTCGTCATTGTATTCGCAATTCTCGCGGTGGGCGAACTGCTTGACCTGCGCCAGGTCCACCGGCGGCTGCGCCGGAACGATCATCATCTGGTGGTTCTTTTCGCCCAGTCTCTCGAGGTACATGGGCAGGCGCAGGTAGTTCAGCTCCGCGTCCGTATAGAAGCCGCTCGACTGCATCGAAATCGCCTCGCCGTTCACCGTCAGGCGCTTGGCCTTGTAGACCACCTTGTCGCCGGGCGTGCCGATCACGCGCTTGATGTAGTCGACCGACGGGTCGGCCGGATAACGGAATACCACCACGTCGCCGCGGCGGACGGGATCGATGTCGACGATCTTCCTGTTGATCACCGGCAGGCGGATGCCGTAGGTGTACTTGTTCACCAGGATGAAGTCGCCCACCACCAGCGTGGGTTTCATCGAGCCCGACGGGATCTTGAAGGGTTCGACCCAGAACGAGCGGATCATGAACACCACCAGGATCACCGGGAAGAATGCGCGCGCCATGTCGACCACAACCGGCTCGGGCGCATCCGAGGTGCGGCGCTTGCGCCAGAACTTCGCGTCGAAGAGCCAGATGAGGCCGGTGATCACGGCGGCCAGCAGCAGCACGGCGGCGAAGTCCGTCACTTTCAGCAGCAGGCCCATGGAGGCGATGAAAAGCACCGGCCACGCCACCTCGAGCAGTCCCTTGCGGGTCTCCGAGCGTTCGCCGCCGCTGCGCGCGGCGATCAGGTCCCAGGCGATCACGGCCGCGCTGGCGCCGGCGGCGACCATCGCGATGAATTCCCAGTCGAAGCTGCCCTGCATCTAGTTCGCCCTCCTCACTTGCCGTCGACCTGCAGGATGGCAAGGAACGCCTCCTGCGGGATCTCGACGTTGCCCACCTGCTTCATGCGTTTCTTGCCGGCCTTCTGCTTCTCCAGCAGCTTGCGCTTGCGCGAGATGTCGCCGCCATAGCATTTGGCCAGCACGTTCTTGCGCAGCGCCTTGATGCTCTCGCGCGCGATGATGTTGGCGCCGATGGCCGCCTGCACCGCGATGTCGAACATCTGGCGCGGGATGAGGCTGCGCATCCGGCTCGCGAGCTCGCGTCCGCGATAGGGTGCTGTCTGGCGATGCACGATGAGCGACAGCGCGTCGACGCGGTCACTGTTGATGAGGATGTCGAGGCGCACCAGGTCGCCGGCGCGGAACTCGCGGAACTCGTAGTCGAGTGACGCATAGCCGCGCGAATTGCTCTTGAGCTTGTCGAAAAAGTCCATCACCACTTCGTTGAGCGGCATGTCGTAGGTGAGGATCACCTGGCGGCCGACGTACTGCATGTTCACCTGCGAGCCGCGTTTTTCGTTGCACAGCGTCATCACGGGGCCGACGTATTCGTGCGGCATGATGATCGTCGCGCGGATGATCGGTTCGCGGATCTCCTCGATGGTCGAGGGATCGGGCAGCCTGGAGGGATTCTCGATCTGCGAGACCTTGCCGTCCTTGGTGACCACTTCGTACACCACGGTCGGCGCCGTGGTGATGAGCTCCATGTCGTATTCGCGTTCGAGGCGCTCCTGCACGATGTCCATGTGCAGCAGGCCGAGGAAGCCGCAGCGAAAGCCGAAGCCAAGTGCCTGCGAGGTCTCCGGCTCGTAGCGCAGGCTCGAATCGTTGAGCTGCAGCTTGGCCAGCGCGTCGCGCAGCGCCTCATACTGGTTCGATTCCACCGGGTAGAGCCCCGCGAACACCTGCGGCTGGATCTCCTTGAAGCCGGGCAGCGCCTGCGCGGCGGGCCGGTCCACGTGCGTGACGGTGTCGCCCACCTTGGCATCCTTCAATTCCTTGATGCCGGCGATCATGAAGCCCACGCCGCCGGCCGAAAGGCTCTCGCGCGCAATGGACTTGGGCGTGAAGACGCCCACCGATTCCACCAGGTGCAGCGCACCCGTGGCCATGAGCTTGATGCGGTCCTTCGGCTTGAGGATCCCATCCACCACGCGCACCAGCATGACCACGCCCACGTAGTTGTCGAACCACGAGTCGATCACAAGAGCCTTAAGCGGAGCTGAAGGGTCGCCCTTGGGCGGCGGAATGCGCTCGATCACGCCTTCCAGGATGTCGTCGATGCCCTCGCCCGTCTTGGCGCTGCAGCGGATGGCGTCGTCGGCCGGGATGCCGATCACGTCCTCGATCTCCTGGATCACGCGCTCCGGCTGCGCGCTCGGCAGGTCGATCTTGTTGAGCACCGGCACCACGTGGACGCCGAGTTCGGTAGCGGTATAGCAGTTGGCGACGGTCTGCGCCTCGACGCCCTGCGAAGCGTCCACCACCAGCAGCGCGCCCTCGCAGGCGGAGAGCGATCGCGAGACCTCGTACGAGAAGTCGACGTGGCCGGGCGTATCGATCAGGTTCAGGTCGTAGATGCGGCCGTTCTTCGCCTTGTACTTGAGGGCCGCGGTCTGCGCCTTGATGGTGATGCCGCGCTCGCGCTCGAGGTCCATGGAGTCGAGCACCTGCGCTTCCATTTCGCGGGTCTGCAGCCCGCCCGTACGCTCGATCAGGCGGTCCGCGAGCGTGGACTTGCCGTGATCGATGTGGGCGATGATAGAAAAGTTGCGGATGTGGTCCATCAAATGAAAAGGCCACCGTAGGTGGCCTTCCTGGATTGCCGGTGCCTCGCGCCGTTGAGCGGCATGGCTTTCCGCTCCAACAGCCGCCCCGATGTTGTTTTATTGCAGTGCAATATTCTACTTCATCCGAGCCAGGCGCGCATCAACGGCCTCAATATCGAGATAGTAGTGGCATATCTCGCGCTCGCCATCGAGCAGCACCGGAACCTTGTCCCCCCACTTTTCCTCAAGGTGCGGATGCTGGTCCACGTCGATCACCTCGATCTGGAAGTCATAGCGGCCCTGGAACTGCTGCAGGCCCGCTATGAGCTCATGGCACAGGTGGCAATACTCGCGGCTCAGTACAGTCAGGGTCGGCTTCAATCGCCGTCGGGTCGATAAGTCACGTAGCGCGTGCCGTTTTCGTCACGTACCAGCAGCGCCACGGGTTTCTTCGGGTCGAGCTTGGCGACCGCGTCGTTGAAGGACTTCACGCTGGTGACATCCGCGTTGTTCACACGCAGGACCACTTCGCCCACCTGCACGCCCGCGGCTGCGGCCGCGCCTTCCACCGCCTCCACCATCACGCCGGTGGTGATCTTGAGCACCTTCTTCTGCTCCGCGGTGAGTTCGACCACCGCCACACCGAGCTTGCCGGGCTTGCTCGACTCGGGCTTCTTGCCCTTGCCATTGGTCTGCGCCTTGGCGGCGGTGTCATCGTCCTTGAACTCCGCAACCGTCACCGCGACGTCGCGCGGCTTGCCGCCGCGCCAGACCGTCAGATTGACCTTGGTGCCGGGCTTGAGTGCGCGGATGGTGCGCGAGAGGTCCGCGGAACCCTCGACAGCGCGGCCGTCGATCTTGAGGATGACGTCGCCAACCTCCAGGCCGGCCTTGCCCGCCGGGGAGCCCTCTTCCACGTTGCTCACCGCGGCGCCCGCGGCTTTGCCCAGGCCCAGGCTATCCGCCAGGTCCTTGGTGACGTTCTGGATTCCCACGCCGATGCGGCTGCGCACGACCTTGCCGGTTTTCATCAATTGGTCGGCGACGTTGAACGCGTAGTCGATGGGAATGGCGAAGGAGATGCCGGCAAAGCTGCCAGTGCGCGAGAAAATCTGCGAGTTGATGCCCACGACCTCGCCGCGCATGTTGAGCAGCGGGCCGCCGGAGTTGCCCGGATTGACCGCGACGTCGGTCTGGATGAAAGGAACCGCGTCCAGGTTGGGATCGCCGGAAAGATTCTCGCGCGCCGTGGCGCTGACGATTCCCGCGGTGACGGTGTTCTGGAAGCCGAAGGGCGAGCCGATCGCGATGACCCATTCACCGACGCGAAGCTTCTTGGTATCGCCGATCTTGAGCACCGGCAGGCCGGTGGCCTCCACCTTGATCACCGCAACGTCGCTGCGCGTATCGGCGCCGATCACCCGGGCGGTGAGCTCGCGCTTGTCGTTGAAGCGCACCGTGATCTCTTCCGCGTTTTCAACCACGTGCGCGTTGGTCACGATATAGCCGTCCTGCGAGACGATGAAGCCGGAGCCGAGCCCGAACGGGCGCAGCGGACCCTTCGGGGCTTCGGGCGTGGGCGCGTTCCTGGGCCCGTTGCGCGGCGTGCGGCCCGGGGGCTGCTGGTCCGGCATGAAGCGGCGAAAGAACTCGAACAGCGGATCGTTTTCATCCAGACCCGGCAGGCCGCCCTGCTGGCGGTTTCCGCGGCTGCGGGTATTGATGTTGACCACAGCCGGGCCGTTGCGCTCGACCAGGTCGGCGAAGTCGGGGAGCACCTGTGAGGGCGTGCCGGCGGGGATGTTCTGCTTCGGTCCCTGTGCGGGAGGCTGCTGGGCTTGCGCGCCGAGGCCCAACGCCAGGACGGCGCCGAGCAAGGAAGCCTGCATACGGTTCATGGTTCGAGGGTCCTTTTTTGTCGATCGATCCGCGGCATCGAGGCCGCTGTTTTTCAGTTGGGGTGGGGCAAGGCGGTCATCAACGACGCGCGACGCTGCGCGCTACCTGCTGTGCGGTTGCAATCGGCACTTCTCCCAGCACCGTCACGATGAACTCGCCCATCGGACGGACAAAAAATGTCGTCGTGCCGTCTTCCGAAAACGCCTCGGCCGTGCGCGCCGGCGCGGAACTGGGCTCCACGAAGACCGAAAGGCTCGCCAGCCCGTCGGTCAGCACGATCTGTGAAACCGGCTGCGACCGTCCCGGCAGTGTGCGCTTAAGCTCGGCCACTTTCTGGAAGCCTGCCGGCGCGTTGGTGACCGCCCAGCCGGAATCGGCTGTCGTGGCCTCGTCGCGGGGCTGGCCATCGCTGACCCACTGGCGGCTGCGCGCCTTGAAGACCAGCTTGAGGTCGCTGCGCCCGACTTGCGCGCCGATCCTGAGGTCCGTGAAGGTGTACTGCTCGACGACCTGGCGCTGCTCGTTGAGCACCTTGGCGCGCACGATGAGGCCGGTGTTCGACTCGGAGCACAGGCGCTGCGAGAAGCGCATGCCATCCTTCGCGTCGAGGCGAATCCACTGGCACTGGAAGCCGAGCACGCTCTCCGTCTTGCCGAGTTTCACCTCGTAGCTGGAGGCGATGGTCTCCGCCGACGCGGCCAGGATGGCGGGGAAGAAGCGGTTGGTGATGCGGGGGTCCAGGCGCACGGTCTTGGCGTCCGGGAAGCGACAGAACATCTCGTCGTTGCGGCGGATGATCTCGAGCGGATTTGCGCCATCGAGGGGTTCGATGCGCTCGTATTCCTCGCCCGAGTGGTTCAGGTGCGTGACGCGGACGGTGGATGTCCGGTCACCGTTCGTATGGACGTAGATGCCCTCGTACGAGGACTGGCGGGAAGACTGGGCGGCGCGCTGCAGCCACGCCATCGGATCGCCGGGCGCGGCCTGCGCAGAACACGCGAAGCCCAGGGCGAGCACCGGAAGAAGCCGGCGCGCGCCCAGGGACGCAAAACATGTCATCGAGCGGCGGCTGCCGGTGCTGCCCGGTTATTGACGACCGGCCGATAGAGTTGCGCGGAGGGAAGCTGCTTGTGTGCGGCGACGTAGTCCTGCATGTCGACTGTGGATGCCAGGGGCACCACATTGCCAACCGGCTGGATGTTGCTGGTGCCCGGGGACTTGGCCACCAGGCTGCCCGACGAAGATTGGCCACCCTGCTGGCTGCCCATCCAGCCCACGACGCCCACCGTGGCCACCGAAGCCGCCGCGGCAAGCGCGATGCGCCCGACGGTGGTTTCGTAGACGCGCTTGGGCCGCGAGATGATCGCCGGCTCCGCCGCCAGCGCGTCACGGACACGTTGGGCGGTACGCGTGGGGTGCGGCAAGTTGCCGCGCAGCACGTCGCCGATGAGGTTGTACTCTTCCCACTTGTCCGCAGCCTCGCTGCTTGCGCAACAGGCGCGAATGGCTCTCTCAGCCTCCTGCGGCTCGAGCTCGCCATCCATCAGCGCGGAAATTTCCTGGGTCATTGTCCTGCTCCTGTGTCATACGGCCCGCTTTTGTGCGCGTAGCCATTTTTTATGGGGTTGCAGCCCCGATGTGTCGTTATTACCAGCGTTTGTCCTTGGTCGTCCCCAACTGCGGGCGCAGCCTTGCGGCGACAGCTTCACGCGCCCTGAAAATCCTCGACCGGACGGTGCCGATCGGACAGCTCATGATTTGCGCGATTTCCTCATACGAGAGGCCATCGAGCTCGCGCAGCGTGATCGCAGTGCGCAGCTCTTCAGGCAACGCGGCGATCGCGTCGTTCACCGTCTGGGCGATTTGCTTTGTAGCCAATTCGCTTTCAGGTGTATTGATGTCGCGCAGGCCGGCGGCGTCCTCGAATCCTTCCGCCTCTTCGCTGTCGAACTCCGTCGAGGTGGGCGCGCGGCGGCCCAGCGCTATCAGGTAGTTCTTGGCGGTGTTGATGCCGATGCGGTAGAGCCATGTGTAGAAGGCGCTGTCGCCACGGAAGTTGGGCAGCGCACGGTAGGCCTTGATGAAGGCTTCCTGGGCGACGTCCTCGATCTCCGCGGGATCGCGGATGATGCGGGAAAGCAGCCGCTCGAGCTTGCGCTGGTATTTGACCACCAGCATCTCGAACGCCTTCTTGTCGCCACGCTGCGCTTTCTCGACCAGCTGCTGGTCGATTTCCCTGTCGCTCATTCGGCCCTGTGTATTTGGTCTTGTTACTGGGGCGAGGCCCGCCAAGGCGCTGGACGGGGGGGTAGCCACGAAGGGCTTCCGAGCCTCCTGAGGTAGTATAAACGTCAAGTTTTTCATTCCTTTGGCGCGCATTCCGGGAATACGTCGGTTAGTGGGGGTGACCGGCAAATAGTTCCAGTTCCTGTAGGGTTTTTATCCCCTCGCCCACTGCCAGAAACCTACTCCAATTGGACTATGACATCCTGATCATCGGCAGCGGCCTGGCCGGCATGTCCGCCGCGCTGCACCTCGCCGAGCACCGAAAAGTGGCCCTGGTGACCAAACACGAGCTCCTCGATGGAGCCTCCAGCTGGGCCCAGGGGGGTATCGCCGCCGTCCTGGACGGGGCCGATTCCATCGAGGACCATATCCGCGACACCCACGTGGCCGGGGCTGGCTTGTGCCATGACGATGCAGTGCGTTTCGTGGTCGAGCGTGGGCGTAAGTCCGTGGAATGGCTGGTCGCCCAGGGCGTCCCCTTCACCCGGGACGGCCACCACCCCGAAGACCTGCACCTGACCCGCGAGGGAGGCCACAGCCACCGCCGGATCGTCCATGCGGCGGACGCCACGGGCAGCGCGGTCCAGAAAACCCTCGTCGGGCAGATCAAGAGCCACCCGAACATCGAGGTGCTGGAATGGCACATCGCCGTGGACCTGATCACCTCCCGCAAACTGGGTGACAAAGGACAGCCCCGCGTCTGGGGCGCCTACGTGCTCGATCGCAAGTCGGGTTCGGTCAAGACCATTGCCGCGAAGTTCACCCTCCTGGCCGCCGGCGGTGCGGGCAAGGTTTATCTGTACACGACCAACCCGGACACCTCCACGGGCGACGGCGTGGCAATGGGTTACCGCGCGGGTGCGGCGGTGGCGAACATGGAGTTCATCCAGTTCCATCCCACCTGCCTCTACCACCCACATGCCAAGTCCTTCCTGATTTCCGAGGCGTTGCGCGGCGAAGGTGGCCTGCTCAAGCTGCCCGACGGCCAGCGCTTCATGCCCTGGCACGACGAGCGCGCGGAGCTGGCACCGCGCGACGTGGTGGCGCGCGCCATCGACTTCGAGATCAAGAAGCTCGGCATCGACTGCGTCTACCTGGACATCGCGCACAAGGGCGCGGAGTTCATCCTCGAACACTTCCCCACGATCCATGCGCGCTGCCTCGAATTCGGCATCGACATCACCAGGGAGCCGATCCCGGTGGTGCCGGCTGCGCATTACACCTGCGGCGGCCTCACGACGGACCTGCGTGGCCGCACCCAGGTCGCCGGCCTCTATGCGCTTGGCGAAGTGGCGTGTACCGGGCTGCACGGCGCCAATCGCCTCGCATCCAATTCGCTGCTCGAGTGCCTCGTGTTCTCGCAATCGGCTGCCGAAGACATCCTGTCGCTCGACTCGCCCAGCCCGCCGCCCCTGCCGTCGTGGGACGAAAGCCGCGTGACCGACGCGGATGAAGAAGTGGTCATCGCCCACAACTGGGACGAGCTGCGCCGCACCATGTGGAACTACGTCGGCATCGTGCGCACCACCAAGCGCCTGGAGCGCGCCCGCCATCGCATCGCGCTGCTGCAAGCGGAGATCGAGGAGTTCTACGGCAAGTTCCGCGTCTCCAACGACCTCATCGAACTGCGCAACCTGGTGCTCACGGCGGAGCTGATCGTGCGTTGCGCGATGGAGCGCCACGAAAGCCGTGGCCTGCATTTCAGCCGCGACTATCCGGAGATGCTGCCGGTCGCGCGCGACACCGTCCTCGATCCGAACGCCGCCGTGAGTTCCGCTCGCGTGGCCGCGAACGGAGGCTGACGTGGCGCTGCCGATACTCACAAGCGCCCAGCTGCGCGAGCTGGAGACGCGCCTGGCGGGCGCCGCGCCTCCACTCATGGTTCGCGCCGGCGCCGCGGTGGCCGACATGGCGCGCAGGCTGGCGGGGGACACCGGCGCGCCGATCCTCGTGGTCGCAGGCCCGGGAAACAACGGCGGCGATGCGTGGATCGCGGCTCTCAACCTGCTGGAAACCTTCCATCGCGTGACGGTGCTCGATGTCACCGGGCTTCCCGCGCGCCTCGATACGGCGAAGCTCGCGAAAGAGGCTTTCACCGCGAAACACGGCATCGTGGTCCACGAATGGCCCCTCGGCCTGCAGCCGGCGCTGATTGTTGATGGCCTGCTCGGCATCGGCCTCGCGCGCGACGTCGAAGCGCCGTTTGCCGCGGTGATCGAACGCATCAATGAATCCGGCGTGCCGATCCTCGCGATCGACATCCCCAGTGGCCTCGACAGCGAAAGCGGCAGGCCACGCGGCGCGGCCGTACGCGCCACCCACACGCTCACGTTCCTCGCACACAAGGTCGGCCTGCATACGTGCGATGGCCCGGACCATTGCGGCGCGATCACGCTCGAGGACCTCGGCGCGGCGGAACTGTCCGCAACGCTGGGCAAGGGCGTGCTGCTCGCCCCCGATGTCGTCGCGCCCTGGATGAAGCGGCGCGCGCGCAATTCGCACAAGGGCGATTTCGGCACGCTCGGCATCATCGGCGGCAATCGCGGCATGGTGGGCGCGGCGATCCTTGCGGGCCGTGCGGCATTGCTCGCTGGTGCAGGCAAGGTGCAGGTGGGCCTCATCACGCCCGACGCACCGCAGATCGACCCGCAACATCCGGAACTGATGCTGCGCCACGTCGACGATGCAATGTTGTCGTCAGTACTGGTCGCGGGTCCCGGGGCCGGGCAATCGCCCTCGGTGACTTCGGTTTCGATGTTCGAGCGCCAGCTGCTGCCCTCGGCCATCGCCTCCGCCAAGCCGCTGGTCCTCGACGCCGACGCCATCAACGCGGTTGCGGTCAACATCTCGCTGCAGGCGCAAGTCGCGGCGCGCAACGCGCCAACAATCGTGACGCCGCATCCCGCGGAAGCCGCTCGCCTCCTCAAGGTCACCACCGCGCAGGTCCAGCAAGACCGGCTCACGGCCGCGCTTGCGATGGCACGCAAACTCAATGCCTTCGTGGTGCTGAAGGGCGTCGGCAGCATCTGCGCTTCGCCCAGCGGGCGCTGGTCGGTGAATACCACCGGCAATCCCGCACTCGCGACGGGCGGCACCGGCGATGTACTCGCGGGGATCATCGGCGCCCTGCTCTGCCAGAAACTCGAGCCGTGGCACGCATTGCAATACGCGGTGTGCCTGCATGGCGCCGCGGCCGATTCGCTTGTTGCGCGCGGCATGGGGCCGGTGGGCCTTACGGCCTCCGAGGTTGCGCTTGAGTGTCGCCGGTTGATGAATATCTGGACGCTTCGCTCCCATTGAAATGTTGGGTCCGCAGATGAACGCCGATGAACACAGATAAAACAAAAGCCAGTACAGCTACGATTGGTGCACACCGTCCGCGCTGGCCCGGATACACGGCGATGCCGCACGTGAAGTTCATCCGCGTTCATCCGCGTTCATCGGCGGACCAACGCCCTAATCTTCTAAAATAGAACCATGAGCGAACGCGAATCGATGGAATACGACGTAGTTGTCGTCGGCGCAGGCCCCGCGGGCCTGGCCACGGCGATACGCCTGCGGCAGCTTTGCACCGAGCAAGGCAAGGAATTCACCGTCTGCGTGGTGGAGAAAGGCTCCGAGGTCGGCGCCCACATCCTCTCCGGCGCGGTGATCGACCCGCGTGGCATCACCGAACTCATCCCCGACTGGAAGGAAAAGGGCGCGCCGCTCGACCAGCCGGTGACCGAGGACCGCTTCATGTTCCTCACGCAGTCCAGCGGCTGGAAGGTGCCGGGCTTCATGCTGCCCGACTGCTTCACCAACCACGGCAACTATATCGTGAGCCTCGGCAACCTGACGCGCTGGCTGGGCGCGCAGGCGGAGGCCGCGGGCGTCGAGATCTATCCCGGATTCGCTGCTGCTGAGGTGCTCTTCACGGAAGACGGCCGTGTGCGAGGTGTGGCCACCGGCGACATGGGCATCGGCAAGGACGGCGAGAGGACAGACCGCTACCAGCCCGGCATCGAGCTGCACGCGAAGTACACGGTTTTTGCCGAAGGCTGCCGCGGCCACCTCGGCAAGCGGCTGCAGGAACGGTACAAACTGCGAGAAAACGCCGCGCCGCAGGTCTACGGCATCGGCCTCAAGGAACTCTGGGAAGTAAATCCCGGGAAACACGTTCCGGGCCTGGTCGTGCACACGGCCGGATGGCCGATGGACTCGGCGACCTATGGTGGCTCGTTCCTGTACCACCTCGCGAACAACCAGGTCGCGGTGGGCTTCGTCGTGGGCCTGGGCTACACCAACCCATACCTCCAACCCTTCGATGAATTCCAGCGCTACAAGACCCATTCGTCGATCCGCGGGTTCTTCGAGGGCGGCCGGCGCATTTCCTACGGCGCGCGCGCGATCGCCGCGGGCGGCCTGCAGTCGCTGCCGAAACTGACCTTCCCGGGCGGGGTGTTGGTGGGCGACGACGCCGGCTTCCTCAATGCCGCGCGCATCAAGGGCGGCCACGCGGCGATCAAGTCCGGAATGCTGGCGGCGCAATCCGCCTTCGAGGCGCTGTCCGCGGGGCGCAGCCACGACGAGCTCGAGAGCTACCCGGCGTCCTTCGAGAAAAGCTGGCTGCGCGAGGAGCTGCACAAGGCGCGCAACTTCAAGCCGTGGATGTCCAGGGGCCTGTGGACCGGCACGCTGATGGTCGGCGTGGACCAGGTGCTGCTGCGCGGCAAGGCGCCGTGGACCCTCACCCACGCACACGTCGATCACGAGACGCTCAAACCGAAGACCGCATGCGAGCCGATCGTGTATCCAAAACCCGACGGTGTGTTGACCTTCGACCGGCTCTCCTCGGTTTTCGTCTCCAACACGAACCATGAGGAAGACCAACCGTCCCACCTGAGGCTACGCGACCCGGCGATTCCCGTGACCGTGAACCTCCCCGTATACGCCGGTCCCGAGACGCGCTACTGTCCCGCAGGGGTGTACGAGTTCGTCACTGAAGGAAACACTTCGCGACTGCAGATCAACGCGCAGAACTGCGTGCACTGCAAGACCTGCGACATCAAGGACCCGAAACAGAACATCGAATGGGTGGTACCCGAGGGCGGAGGCGGCCCGAACTACCCGAACATGTAGGTAAATCGGACGATGCCGAAAAGGGGAGGGTTCCATGAAAACAGTTGCTGAGCTGTTGAGCCTGCGGCCCGCGCGAGTGGTGAGCGTGAGCCCCGGGCAAAGCGTGCTGGAGGCGATCAAGCTCCTGGCGCATGAAGATGTCGGCGCTGCGGTCGTGATGAGCGGCGATCGCCTCGCGGGAATCTTTTCCGAGCGCGACTACACCCGCAAGGTGATCCTCAAGGGCCGCTCCTCCGAGACCACGCTTGTCGAGGAGATCATGACGAGCCAGGTAATCGTTGTCAGCCCGCGCACCAGCGCGCGTGAATGCATGGCGCTGATGACGGAGAAAAACATCCGCCACCTGCCGGTGGTCGAGGAAGGCCGCGTGACCGGCATGGTCTCCATCCGCGACCTGGTAAGTGACATCATCGCGGACCAGGACTTCACCATCGAACAGCTGGAACACTACATCAGCGGGCAGTAGCGAGATTGCGAATGGCGGGATCGTCGTTGGAGCGGACGACACGCCGCTCAACGCCAACGAACAGGGGAAACAGGAATGTCGGGGCACGGAATACATGTGCATGGACCGCACGATCATGCCGTCGAGCACGAGGCGCACAAGGGCGGGCTCGGCCAGCAGGTTGCGATCTTCACCGCGGTACTGGCTACCGTCGGTGCCGTGGTGAGTTTCTTCGGCGGGGACACGCAGAACAAGGCGATGCTCTACAAGAACGAGGCGGTCCTGAAGAAGACGGAGGCCTCGAACCAGTGGAATTACTACCAGGCCAAGAGCACCAAGCAGAACCTCGCCGAGTTCGCCGCCGGCATCGCCACCAACCCGGCGTCGGTGGAAAAATTCCAGGCCGAGGCCAAGCGCTATGCCGGCGAGAAGGAAGGCATCCGCAAGCAGGCAGAGGCACTGGAGAAGCAGTCGAAGGAAGCCAACGAGCTGAGCGAGCACGCGCTGCACCCGCACCACTTCCTCGCCATCTCGATGACGCTGCTGCAGATCGCCATCGCGCTGGCCTCCATCACCGTGCTTACGCAGCGGCGCTGGCTGCTCTATGGCGCGGGGGCGAGCGCGCTGGCGGGCTCGGTCCTCGGCGTCATCGCCTGGCTCTGAGTTGCTGAGCATCCGCGGGCTGGCGAAGTCCTTCGGGACCGGCGCCGCGCTGCTCGATCGCGTCGACCTCGATGTCGCCGCCGGCGAATGGGTCGCGATCGTAGGTGAATCGGGCTCCGGCAAATCAACGCTGCTGAACATCGTAGCGGGCCTCGACCGGCCCGATGGTGGTGAAGTCCTGCTCGAAGGCAAGCCGCTCGATTTCGCCAACGACGACGCGCTGGCGCTCTGGCGCCGCCGCCACGTCGGTTTCGTTTTCCAGGCTTTCCACCTGCTGCCCTATCTCACCGTGGCGCAGAACGTGGCCCTGCCTTTGTCCCTGCTGGGCGTTTCGTCGCGTGAGCGAATGGCGCGCGCCGCCGAACTGCTCGAATCGGTGGGGCTCGGCACACTCGGCGAGCGCCGGCCCGGAACCCTTTCCGGCGGTGAGATGCAGCGCGTTGCCATCGCACGCGCGTTGGCCAATTCCCCTCGCCTGCTGCTGGCCGACGAACCCACCGGCAACCTCGACCAAGCCAACGCGGCGGGCGTCCTCGACTGCCTTGCGAATGCCGTGAAGCAGGCCGGCGCCGCCGCGTTGATGGTGACGCACTCTCCCGTGGCCGCGGCTCGCGCAACGCGGGCAATGCACCTGGCTGGCGGAAAGCTGCAGTGACACCGCGGCTCGCCGCGAGCCTTTTCGGCGGGACAATCGCCGCCAACCGCGCTCGCATCGTACTCACCATCGCCTGTATTGCGCTCGGCGTGGCCCTGGGAGGCGCAGTACACACCGTTCACACGTCGGCGCTGGCAGAGATCGACCGCTCCGCGCGGGCGCTGGCCGGAGCGGCGGACCTGGAAATCCGCGGTCCACAAAGCGGCTTCGACGACGCGCTCTTCGCCCGCATCGCATCCCAATCCGGGGTCGCCGTTGCCAGCCCGGTGGTGGACCTTGCGATTTCTGTTCCGGGTCGCGAGAGCATCCGCGTGCTCGGCATCGACGCCTTTCGCGCAGTGCAGATGCAGCCCGCCTTCGTTGCCACCGCCGCGGGTACTGGCTCCGGACGCGTGGCGACGCTGCTCGACAACGATGCGCTCTGGCTATCACCCGCCGCCGCCGCTCGCCTCAAGCTCGACGCCGGGGGCAAGCTTGCGCTGGTGACGGCGGAAGGCGTGCGCGAGTTCCTGGTTGCCGGCCTGCTGCCCGGACTGAACACCGCCGGCGAGGTCGCGGTGATGGACATCGCCGCGGCACAATGGCGCTTCGGGCGCCTCGGGCGCCTCTCGCGCATCGACGTGCGCTTGCGCAGCGGTGCAGACGAGGCCGCCACGCGCGCAGCGATCACAAAGCTGCTCCCGCCCGGCGTAGTGGCATCCGAAGCTGCCTCGATATCGGGACGCGCCGCGGAGCTCACGCGCGCGTATCGCGTGAACCTGGACGCGCTGGCGCTGGTAGCTCTGGCCACCGGCGCCTTCCTCGTGTTCTCCACGCTGGCGCTGCAAGCGGCGCGGCGCCGCCAGGAGTTCGCGTTGCTGCGCGCACTCGGTGTCACGCGTGGCGGCATAGCAGCGCTCCTGGCAATGGAAGGCGCGGTGCTCGGCGCCACCGGTGCCGCCATCGGCACGCTGCTGGGACTCGCCGGCAGTCGCGCGCTGCTCTCCGGTTCCGGTGCGGATCTCGGCGCGGGATATTTCTCCGCCCAGGGAAGTGCCTTCACCCCTGACGCGTGGGTGCTGGCGGGAATCGCGCTGCTGGGTGTCGGCATGTCGGTGGCCGGTGCGGCGTGGGTCGCGCGTGCCGTCAATCGCATGCACGTGGCCGATGCGCTGCGCGACCGTTCGATCGACCTGCCCGGCAATGAATCGAGGAGCGGCATCGTCGCACTCGCCCTCGCCATCGCCGGCGTGCCACTGCTTTTCGCGCCGCCCATCGCGGGCCTGCCTGCGGGCGGGTACCTCGCCATCGCGCTTTGGCTTGGCGCTGCCATCGCGGCCGTAGGTCCGCTCTGCCGTGCGCTGCTGGGTCGCCTCACTCCCACAAGCACAATCGCGACCCTGGCACTTGCGCAGGTGCGGCAGTTGCCGGGACACCTCGCTGCGAGTGTCGCCGGCATCGTCGTGAGCGCGTCGTTGTGCGTGGCGATGGCGATCATGGTGTTTTCATTCCGTGTGACGCTCACTGACTGGCTCACCGGCGTCGTCGGCGCGGATCTCTACGCGCGCGCCTCCACCTCCGGCGAAGCGGCGTTTTTCACGCCTGAAGATGAGGCACGTATCGCTGCAATCCCCGGCGTCGAGTCGATCGAGGCCTTGCGCTACGACAGGCTGGTGATCCCCGGTTCGGCTGCGCCGCTTTCATTGCTGGCGCGACCCATCAACGAGCGCGTCCTCGCCGGCTTCCAGGCACAGCCGCGCGGGATGCCGGCGCGCGGCGGCCTTCCCCCGGCCTGGATTTCCGAAGCAGCACGCGACCTTTACGGGTGGCAAGCCGGCTCCGTCATCACGCTGCCGATCGCCGGACGCGAAGTGAGGCTGCAAGTGGCCGGCGTGATCCGCGACTACGCGCGCACCTGGGGCGCCGTGATGATCCCGGAGGCCGACTACCGCGGCATCACCGGCGACCAGCGCGCCAACGACCTCGCGATCCACCTGGAGCCGGGCGCCGTGGCAAGCAGCGTTCAGTCAGCGATGCGTGCCGCCCTGCCCCGCCTTTCGACACTGCAGATGGAAGAGGCCGGCGAAATCCGCCGCCGCTCGCTCGAGATCTTCGACCGCAGCTTCGCGGTCACCTACGCGCTCGAGGCGATCGCGATCGTGATCGGTCTCGCAGGTGTCACCAGCAGCTTCGCCGCTTTGGCGTGGTCGCGCCGGCGTGAATTCGGCGTGCTGCGTTTCCTCGGCCTCACGCGGCGCGAGATCCTCGCGATGATCGCGGCCGAAGGCGCCGCCGCCGGGGCGCTTGGCGCCGTGATCGGGCTCGTCGCGGGCGCTGCCATCAGCCTGGTGCTGGTGCATGTGGTCAATCGCCAGTCGTTCCACTGGACGCTCGAAGTGCATTGGCCAGTCGCGGCGCTCGCCGTGCTGGTCACCGGAATTGTTGCCGCCTGCGCGCTGGGCGCGCGCGTCAGTGGCTCACTTGCCGTCCGGCACGAAGCAATCCTCGCGGTGAAGGATGACGCCTGATGTTCGCGACGTCCTCCTGCACTGTCGTTCTGTTTTCCGTGTTTTCGCTTTTCCTCTCCGTGTTTTCGGTGTTCCCGTCTTGTGCGGAGTACGACCCGGTCATAGCGGGCAAACAGCTGGAATTCCCCCGTGACCGAGGCGCCCACCCAGGCCACCGCATCGAGTGGTGGTACGTCACCGGCCACCTGAAAACAAAGTCCAGCGAAGATCTCGGCTTCCAGGTGACCTTTTTCCGCGTGCGCAATCCCGACGCGGAAACCAACCCCAGCCGCTTCAGCCCGAAGCAGCTGCTGTTCGCACACGCCGCACTCGCCGACCCCGCAGCGGGTCGTCTTCTCCACGCACAGCGCTCCGCACGGATGATCGAGGGCCTGGTGGAAGCCAGGGAAGGGGAAACGCAGCTGCGCCTGGATGGCTGGTCGCTGGTGCGAGAAGGATCGATCTATCGCACCCGCATCACGGATGGTGACTTCTCGCTCGAGCTCGACCTGGCTCCCACCCAACAGCCGATGCTGCAAGGCGATCGAGGCTTCAGTCGCAAGGCCCCAGCCGCGGCTCACGCGAGTTACTACTACAGCGAGCCGCAACTGCGCGTGAAGGGCCGCATCACGCGCAAGGCGGGCGCCTCCGATGTGGAGGGCGTCGCATGGCTCGACCACGAATGGTCGAGCGCGCTGCTGGCGCCGGAAGCCGCGGGCTGGGACTGGCTCGGCGCCAACCTCGAAGACGGCAGCGCATTGATGGCGTTCCGCATGCGCTCGAAAGACGGCGCAACAGTCTGGGCCGCCGGATCGATTCGCTCGCCCGGTGGCGCC
>JBDSMR010000123.1:0-71610 GCA_039915735.1 Usitatibacter sp.
CCTCCCGCGGCTGCGCACGGTGGCGGTGGGCGGCGCGGCGGCGGCGGTGGGCAAGACCCTCGGCTCGCTCGGGCTACCCGCGATGCAGGTGAAGGTGACCGCCATCCGCCGCACCGGAACGCGCGAGGTCGACCCGGTCGACGACGAGCAGGTGCGCGAGGGCGACGTGCTGGTGCTGCTCGGCACGCAGGAAAACCTCGCGCGCGCGGAGATGCGCCTGCTGCAGGGCTGAAAAAAAAACGGCCCGCGATGCGGGCCGTCGTTTTCGGGCGCTGGCGCCGGATCAGAACGTCATGCAGACCGTGTACGGGACATCGGGGTCCATCACCGCGCCGGTGCAGCTCGCCGGGGCGGCGGCGGTCTTCGAGGCGGTCGCGCCGACCGCGGTGGAAGCACCCACGTCGGGGATCGCACGCATGCTGCCGCTGCAGGGCTGGCCGTCGTCCATCTGCACGTCGAGCTGGAGCGCGAACTTGCCGAGGATGCCCTTGGAGCAGACCTGGTAGGTGCCGGTCATCCCTGCGATGGTCGCGGTCGCGGCCGAGTTGCTCGAGATGCCAAAGTTGCCGCCGACCGCGTTCACCGGGCGATAGGTCGCGTCGGTGGGGTCGGTCGGACCGGCGGCGAGGTTCGCCAGGCGCACGTGCTGCCAGAAGAGGAAGGCTTCCGAGGTGCCCGAGGCGTCGTTCCAGCTGCCCTCGATCACGCCGTTGCCGAGCGTGCCGCCGGTGGCCGCCGTGGCGCCGGGCACGTGGCTGGTGACCGTCGCGTCGTCGCCGGGCAGGGACTTGAACTTGTCCTGGTAGGCGTAGATGTAGGTCGGGATCACGCGGAAGTCGTTCGCGATGTTCTTGACCTTGGCGCTGTTGATGAGCTCTTGGCCCTTGAGGATGCCGCCGAGCAGCAGTCCGATGATCACCAGCACGATGGCGATTTCTACGAGGGTGAAGCCTGACTGTTGTGATTTCATGATTTTTCCTGAATCTCCTGGGCGTTTGCTGCTTTCCCGACAATAGCTAAGCAACTGCCATGCCAGAAAGCTAACCGACTGTTTTTAATGCCTATTTACGGAGCTCGTCTGCTTTCGAAGCGTCCTGCGGTAGGGCGCTTGTCGAAACATCGGACACCGATCGTCGGAATCCCGACAGTCTAGCGCGTCATGGCGCCGGGGGCCCGGTTTCATTATCCTCGGCCATCCCGCGCCGGAATCCCACGCCTTGGCTCCATTTACCCAGACCAGCTCGCAGCGAATCGCCCACATCCTGTTGGCGGGCCGGCGCTGGGTCGTCATCGCCATGCTGCTGGCGTTGCACGCCGCGCTGATTTCGCCGCCGGGCGAGATCTTCCAGCGCGTGTGGCTGCTGGTGCATTTCGGCCTTTTCCTGCTGTGGCAGCCGTTCTTCGCCACCGAGAGCGAGCTCGACATCCCCTCGGTCGCGATCCTGCTGGGCGTGACCGCCGTGATCCTGTATTTCGTCGCCGGCTGGATGGTGGTGATGTGGCTGCTTCTGCTGCTGGGCATCCTCGGCGGGCGCGTGTTCACGGTGAAGGCGGCGCCGCGCAACCGCTTCTACCTCGTCGCGTTCGCCTACGTGTTATCGGTGCTGCTGCTCTGGGGCGTGCCGTCGCTGATCATGGGCGAGGAGGAGGTGCCGGACAACGTCGCGCTTTTCGTGCGCCACGTGTTGCCCTTCATGCTGGCGGCCCTGATGGTCCTGCCACTGCCCGACGACGACGATCGCGGCCAGGTGTTCGATTTCTTCTACGCCGTGCTGGTGTTCCAGCTGTGCGTGGTGCTGGTGCTGGGCTCGATCGTCATGATGCGTTTCACCGACGAGAACTATGTCAATTCGGTGCTGCTCACGGTCATGGGGTTCGGCCTCGCGCTTTTCATCTTCGCGGTGTTGTGGAACCCGATGCGCGGCTACGGCGGACTGCGCACGTATTTCTCGCGCTACCTCATGTCCGTCGGCATGCCGTTCGAGCTGTGGATGCGGCGCATCGCGGAGCTGGGCGAGGTGGAGCACGACCCGCGGCGCTTCCTCGAGGCGGCCCTTGCCGAGATCGCCGAATTCCCATGGATGCGCGGCGGGCGATGGAAGTCGCCCGACGGCGAAGGCAGCTTCGGCGAGAAAAGCGCGTTTGCTTCCAACTACAGCCACCAGGACCTGGAGATCGAGTTCTACACCGCAATCGAGCTCTCGCCGGCGCTGTTCCTGCACATGCGCCTGCTGGCGCAGGTGGTCGGCGAGTTCTACGAAGGCAAGCGGCGCGAGAGCGCGCTTCGCCACCACGCGTACCTGCAGGCGGTCCACGAAACCGGCGCGCGCCTCACGCATGACGTGAAGAACCTGCTGCAGTCCCTCTACGCGATCACTTCGATGGTGCCGCGCGAGAACAACCCCGCGGATGGCTACTCGAACCTGCTGCAGCGCCAGCTGCCGCAGCTCGCGCGCAGGCTGCAGGCAACCCTCGACAAGCTGCGCTCGCCCGAGGTGCCCACGCGCGATCTGCCGATGCGTGCCGGCGCGTGGTGGGCGGACCTCGAACGCCGCCTCGGTGGGCCTGACATCGCCTTCGGCGCCAGCATCAAGGACGACTTGCCGGTGCCGTCCACGCTGTTCGACAGCTTCGCGGAAAACGTAATCGACAACGCGCGCGCCAAGGCGCTGCGCGAGCCGGGTATCAGGATCAGCGTGCGCTTCGCCCTCTCGCGCCACGAGCTCGAACTCGCGATCACCGACGATGGATCGGCAATTCCGGATTCCGCGTCGCAGCGCCTGTTCAGGGAGCCGATCGAGCGCAACTCCGGCCTCGGCATCGGGCTGTATCACGTGGCGCGCATGGCCGAGCAGTCGGGGTACGGCGTGCGTGTCGCCGCGAACCGTGACGGGGAAGTGCGGATCGTGCTGGCGCGCCGCGACGAGCGCGACGTCTCAATTCCCTGGAAGGGCTGAGACCACTTCCTCGAGGCCACGGCGCCAGTGGCCGATGGCAGCACCGAGTTGCGACTCGAGGCGCGCCGACGAAAGCACTGAATACGCCGGCCGCTTCGCGGGTGTCGGGTATTCGCTGGTCGCGATGGCAACCACGCGCGGCTCCCTGAACGCCACGCCACGGCGCCGTGCCACTTCCGCGAAGATCGCCTGCGCGAAGCCGAACCACGTGGTCTCTCCCGCCGCGGTGGCGTGATACAGCCCACCCTTCTCCGCCAGCTGGTCGACTTCCGCACGCTCGAGCATGTCCATGTTGCCGTCGCGATCGAGCAGCTCGCGCACCAGGCGCGCAAGGCAGCGGCTCGAGGTGGGCGAGCCACGCTGGTCGTCAACCACGCGCAGCTCGTCGCGCGTCTCGGCCAGCCGCAGCATCGTCAGCAGGAAGTTCTTGCCGTGCGGACCGTAGACCCAGCTGGTGCGCAGCGTGAGGTACTTGCATCCGGATTGCGCGATGGCACGCTCGCCCTCGAGCTTGGTGCGCCCGTAGACGCCGAGGGGATGCACCGGGTCATGCTCGACGTAGGGCGAGAACTTGGTGCCATCGAACACATAGTCGGTGGAGAGGTGGACCAGCAGCGCATTGGCGCTCCTCGCCTCTTCCGCGAGGACGCCAGGTGCCACCGCGTTGACTGCATGCGCCGCGGCTTCGTCGGACTCCGCGCGATCGACGGCGGTGTATGCAGCCGCGTTGATGATCACGTCAGGGCGCACTTCGCGCACGCGCGCGGAAATCTGCGCGGGGTTCGCGAGGTCGAGCGCGGCGCGATCATGGGAAAAGAGCTGCGCGCGGCCTTCGAGCTCCCGCGCCAGCTCCATTCCCACCTGCCCGCGCGCGCCGGTGAGCAACACGCGAATCACGGGAAGGTTTCCGCCTGCGCGAGTGGCGTGCCGGCCGCGTCGTTGGGCTTGAGCAGCGCCTCGCCCTCGAAGGGCCAGTGGATGCCGAGCGCGGGGTCGTTCCAGAGCAGCGTGCGCTCGTGCTGCGGCGCGTAGTAGTCGGTCGTCTTGTAGAGGAACTCGGCGTGCTCGGAGAGCACCACGAAGCCGTGCGCGAAACCCTCGGGCACCCACATCATGCGGCGGTTCTCCGCGGAGAGCCGCTCGCCGAACGACTTGCCAAACGTGGGCGAGGAGCGGCGCAAGTCGACCACGACGTCGTAGACCTCTCCCGACACGACGCGCACCAGTTTTCCCTGCGCCTGCTGCAACTGGTAGTGCAGGCCGCGCAACACGTTGCGGGCAGAAGCGGAATGGTTGTCCTGCACGAAGCGCACTTCACGGCCGACGGCCGCGTCGAATGCCTGCTGGTTCCAGCTCTCCAGAAAGAAGCCGCGCGCATCACCGAACACCGCCGGCTCGATGACCAGGACATCGGGGATCGAAGTTGCAACGACCTTCATGATCTATCTGTGTCCATCTGTGTTCATCCGTGGTTTCCCTGCCTCAGAACACGCGGTCGCGCAGGACCGCAAGAAGATACTGGCCGTAGGAGTTCTTCTTCATCGGCTCGGCGAGCTTTTCCAGCTGCGCCTCATCGATGTAGCCCATGCGATAGGAGATCTCCTCCGGGCATGCGATCTTGAGGCCCTGGCGGCGCTCGATGGTCTCGATGAAATGCGCGGCTTCCAGCAGGCTTTCATGCGTGCCGGTATCGAGCCACGCGGTGCCGCGGCCCATCACCTCGACCGCCAGCTCGTCGGCCTGCAGGTAGCGGCGATTGACGTCGGTGATCTCGAGCTCGCCGCGCGGCGAAGGCGCAAGCGCGGCCGCGATGTCGCTCACCTGCCCGTCGTAGAAATAGAGGCCCGTGACCGCGTAGCGCGATTTCGGATTCTCCGGTTTTTCCTCGATGCTCACCGCGCGCCCCTTGGCGTCGAATTCCACCACGCCGTAGCGCTCCGGATCCTTCACCGGATAGGCGAACACGGTGGCGCCGTTCGCGCGCTGCGCGGCCGATTGCAGCGACACCGCGAGGTCATGGCCGTGGAAGATGTTGTCGCCCAGGATCAGGCAGCTCGGCTCGCCGTTGACGAAGTCGCGGCCGACGATGAAGGCCTGCGCCAGGCCCTCGGGCCGTGGCTGCACCGCGTACGAGAGCTCGATGCCCCATTCGCGCCCGTCACCCAGCAGCTCCTGGAAACGCGGCGTGTCCTGCGGCGTGGAGATGATGAGGATCTCGCGGATGCCGGCGAGCATCAGCGTGGTGAGCGGGTAATACACCATCGGCTTGTCGTAGACCGGAAGCAGCTGCTTCGAGATCACGCGCGTGGCGGGGTAGAGCCGCGTGCCGGAACCCCCGGCGAGGATGATGCCCTTGCGTTTCATGATCGCTTTCCGTAGTTCATCTCGACCCACTCGCGGTAGGCGCCGCTTTTCACCTGCGCCACCCAGGCCGCGTTATCGAGGTACCAGCGCACCGTCTTCGCCAGGCCGCTGTCGAAGGTCTCCCGTGGCGTCCAGCCCAGCTCCGAGCGGATCTTGCGCGCATCGATGGCGTAGCGGCGATCGTGGCCGGGGCGGTCGGTCACGAACCTGATCAGCGCCCGGTGCCCGCCTTCTCGCGGCGCCAGCTTGTCGAGCGTGTCACAAAGCGCGTGCACCACCTCGAGGTTGCGCTTCTCGGAGTTGCCGCCGACGTTGTAGGTCTCGCCCGGGCGACCCGTTGCGAGCGCCACGCGGATCGCCTCGCAATGGTCGTTCACGTAAAGCCAGTCGCGCACCTGCTTGCCGTCGCCGTACACGGGCAGCGGCTTGCCTTCGAGCGCGTTGGCGATCATCAGCGGGATGAGTTTCTCGGGGAACTGGTACGGGCCGTAGTTGTTGGAGCAGTTCGTCGTGATCGCGGGGAAGCCGTAGGTGTGGTGATACGCGCGCACCAGGTGATCGGAGCCGGCCTTCGAAGCCGAGTAGGGACTATTGGGCGCATAGGGCGTCGTTTCCGAGAACGCCGGATCGCTCTCGGACAGCGAGCCATAGACCTCGTCGGTGGACACATGCAGGAAACGGAAAGCGGCTTTTGCATCACTTTCGAGTTTCTGCCAATGCGCGCGTGCCGCTTCGAGCAGCTGGAAGGTGCCGACCATGTTGGTCTGCACGAAGGCGCCCGGGCCCACGATCGAGCGGTCGACGTGGCTTTCCGCGGCGAAGTGCACCACCGCGCGCGGGCGATGCTGCGTGAAGGTCTTTTCCAGCGCGGCGGCATCGGTGATGTCCGCGCGAACGAAATGGTGGCGGGCGTCGGATGCGACCGAGGCCAGGTTGGCGAGGTTGCCGGCGTAGGTGAGCGCGTCGAGGTTCACCACCGGTTCGGATTCGGCGCCAAGCCAGTCGAGCACGAAGTTGGAGCCGATGAAGCCCGCGCCGCCAGTGACGAGGATGGTCATTTCGGGGTTTTCTCGAGTTCGATGAGCTTGAGGTACTTGTGGAACGAGTTGTTGCAGCCGATCACGATGTGGGCAAAGCCCGGTCCGCCGTCGAGGAAGCCGAGGCGGATGAAATAGAACTTGATGAAGCGCGCGAGCGGGCTGGTGAGCAGCCGCCAGTAACCGGCGCGCACGCCCTGGCGATACAGCGCCTCCGCATGCAGCGAGGTGTAGCGGTTCTGCTTGGTCATGTAGGTGGCGACATCCTCAGCGGAGTCATGCAGCAGGTCGCCCTCGAGGCGCCCCACCTTCGCCGTGGTCAGCACCGCTTCGTGCACCTCGTCGTTGGACCAACTGGCGTGCGCGCGGTGGAAGAGCCGCACGGTCCAGTCGGGATACCCCTCGCCGTGGGACAGCCAGCGGCCGAGGAAGCGGTTGCGGCGAGCGAGGCGGTAGGCGCGATAGCGCGACTGCGCGAAGGCCGCGCGCACCGACTGCGCCAGCTGCTCGGTCACGCGTTCGTCCACGTCGAGGCACAGCACCCAGTCGTTTTTCGCGATCGAGACCGCGTATTGCTTCTGGCGCCCGAAGCCGAGCCATTCCTTGTGCTCGACACGCGCGCCGTGGTGGCGTGCGATATCCGCCGTGCCGTCGCTGCTGCCGGAATCAACCACCAGGATTTCGTCGGCAAAACCGACGCTCTCCAGGCACGGCCCGATCTGGGTCGACGCGTTGAGCGCGATGATGGCAACGGTGATGGGGAGCTTGTCGTCGGCGGGTTTCGCCACGGGACTATCTGGGCTGCGCGTGAGGGCGACATTCTACCCCGCGCCCCCGGATTAGAATGCGCCATGCCCGTGCCGCGTGTCCTGTTGGTGAAGCTCTCGTCGCTCGGCGACGTGGTCCACAACCTCCCCGCCGTCACCGACCTGCTCGAGCACCGCCCCGGAATCCACGTCGCCTGGGCCGTCGAGGAGGCCTATGCGGAACTGGTGGCCCTGCATCCCGGTGTCTCCGAGGTGATTCCCGTCGGCCTGCGGGGCCTCAAGCGCAACCTCTTCGACCGCGCGCGCTGGAAACGCGTCGGTGAGACGCGGCGCACGCTGGCCAGTGGAGGCTGGGACTACGTGATCGACACCCAGGGACTGGTGAAAAGCGCGCTGGTCACGCGCGCGGCACGTGGCGTCTCCTTCGGCATGGACCGCAAGAGCGCGCGCGAGAAGGCGGCCGCCCGTTTCTACGACGTGCAGATCCCGATAGCGCGCGAGCGCCATGCAGTGGAACGCATTCGCGAACTGGTGGCGAAGGTGTTCGGCTATCGCGTCGAGGGTCCGGCCCGCTACGGACTCGTGCCGCCGCCCGCGCCACCGACCTGGGCGCCTCCCGCGCCGTATGCGGTGCTGTTGCAGGCAGCCAGCAAGGCCTCCAAGCGCTGGCCTGACGATCACTGGATCGGATTGGCCGGCCTTCTCGCGCAGAGTGGGCACGCCTCGGTATTTCCCGGCGGCAGCGAAGCCGAACGCAGGGACGCCGCGCGGCTGGCCGCTGCATGCACCAATGCCATCGCGGCGCCGGCGATGGGCCTTGCCGAAGCGGCCGCACTCATCGGCAACGCCGCGCTGGTGGCGGGCGTCGATACCGGCCTCACGCATCTCGCGGTGGCGCTGGGACGCCCCACCGTCGGCATCTACACCGCAACGCGCCCCGAGCTGACCGGCCTGCATGGCAACAATGGGGTGAATCTCGGCGGGCCCGGCATGGTGCCCTCGATCGAGGGCGCCGCCGCCGCCCTCGGCTACCAGCCCGCCGCATGACGCGTGCCCTGTACGCGCTGATCTGGTTGCTGGCCACACCTCTTGTCGTCGCGCGGCTCTGGCTGCGCTCGCGCAAGTTGCCCGGTTATGCCGAGCGTATCGGCGAGCGCTTCGGCCACTACGATCCGGTACCCGATGCGCCGCGCATCTGGATCCATGCGGTCTCCGTGGGCGAGACACGCGCCGCGGCGCCGCTGGTCGAGGCGCTATCACGCAGCTATCCCGCGCATCGCATCCTCGTCACGCACATGACACCAACAGGACGCGCGACCGGCGAGGAGGTATTCGGCGATCGCGTGGAACGCGCATGGCTGCCCTACGACCAGGGCTTCGCGGTGCGCGGATTCCTGCGCCACTTCAAGCCGGATTTCGGCATCGTGCTGGAGACGGAGCTCTGGCCGCGACTGCTGCAGGAGTGCCGCGCGCGGCACGTGCCGGTGATGCTTGCGAACGCGCGTCTTTCGGAGCGCTCGGCGCGGCGCTACGCGCGTTTTCCTTCGATCGCGCGCTGGGCGCTCAGGAACCTCGACGGCATTGCTGCGCAGACGCCTGCGGACGCCGCGCGCTTCGAGGCGTTGGGCGCGCACCACGTGGCGGTCAACGGCAACGTGAAGTTCGACCTCGCGGTTCCCGCTGAAACCTTCGAGCGCGGCGCGGAGTTTCGCCGGCGCTTCGGCGCCACGCGCAACATCTGGGTAGCGGGCAGCACACGCGAAGGCGAGGAGGCGCTGCTGCTCGACGCCCTCGCCGCCAATCCGCCGCCGCCCGAAGTGCTGCTGGTAATTGTGCCGCGCCATCCGCAGCGCTTCGACGAAGTCGCCCAGATCGCCGCATCACGCGGGTTCGCGGTCGCTCGCCGCAGCACCAACATGCATGTGGATCCCGCGGTGCGCGTGCTGGTCGGCGATTCGATGGGCGAGATGCTGGCCTACTATGCCGCGGCGGACGTCGTGATCATGGGCGGCAGCCTGCTCGAATACGGCAGCCAGAACCTGATCGAGCCGTGCGCGCTCGGCAAGCCGGTGATCGTGGGGCCGCATACCTTCAACTTCGAACAGGCGGCACAAGGCGCAATCGACGCGGGTGGCGCGCTGCGCGTCGGGGATGCACGTGATGCGCTGGTGCAGGCGGGTGCGATCCAGCGCGACGGCGGGCGCAGGACCGCCATGGGAGAGAAGGGACTGGCTTTTGTTGCCGCGCACCGCGGCGCCGTCGAACGCCTGGTGCGCTGGATCGGCGAAACCGTCAGCCGCGCGAAAGCGAGCGGCTGACTTCCTCGACGTCGGTTTCGGTCAACTGACCGGCGGCAGCCTTCAGGCGAAGCGTGTTCAGCAGGTAGTTGTAGCGCGCCTGTTGCAGGTCACGGCGGGTCTGGAACACTGCCTGCTGGGCGTTGAGCACATCGACGCTGGTGCGCACACCGACGTCGCGGCCGAGGATGGTTGAATCGAGCTGGCTCTGGGTGGAGACCTGCGCCTGCTCCAGCGCGCGCACCAGCGCGATGCCCGATGTCACGTTGAGGTAGCTGCTGCGCACCGACTGCGCGACGTTGCGTTGCGCGTTCTCGAGGTCCTGCTCGGCACGATCGCGCAGCGCGACAGCTTCGCGCACTCGCGATTGCACCAGGCCGCCGGTGAAGATCGGGATGGACAACGTGAGGCCGATACTGCCGACGCGACTCACGGGGCTGATGGGCGGCACCGTGGAGCCGGGATCGTCGATGCGGGCCACGCTGCCGGACAGATCGACGGTGGGCAGGTGGCCGGCGCGCTGGCGCGCTACTTCCTGCTGCGCGATGTCGAGGTTGGCCTTGGCGACGGCGACGGTAAAGCTTGAATCGGCGGCGGTCTTGACCCACGCCTCGATGTCGTTGGGTGTGGGCGGAGCCAGCGTGAGCGGCTCCTTCAGCGGCGTGAGGCCTTCGGGCACCTTGCCGAGCAGCACCTGCAGCGCGCGCACCTTCACTTCCAGGTCGTTCTTGTCGGCGATGGCCTTCGCCACCGCCGTGTCGTAGCGCGCCTGGGCGTCGAGCGTGTCGACGATGGTGGCGGTGCCGACCTCGAAATTGCGCTTGGCCTGCGCCAGCTGCTGGTCGATGGCGGTTTTCTGCGTCTCCGAGAGCGCCACGTTGTCGCGCGCGAGGAGCACGTCGAAATAAGCCTGCGAGACGCGCAGCGCCAGGTCCTGCAGCGAGGAGGCGAGCACCGATTCAGCCTGCAGCACCAGGTTGTGAGCCTGGTCGATGGCGATCCAGTTCTGCAGGCGGAAGACCGGCTGCGACAACGTGACGCCGATGGTCTTGGTGCTGTAGTCGCGATCGGCGATGCCGTCGCGCTCGCCGTGGTTGCGGAAGATCGAGGCGGTCGCGGCCAGCTGCGGCAGGTAGCCGGAACGCGCCTGGGGCAGCCGCTCGGTGGTGGCCTGGTACTGCGCACGGGCGGCCTGGTAGACCGGGTCGCTCACGCGCGCGTCCTTGTAGACGGCGGCGAGGTCGGCGCTGCAGGCGCTGCCCGCGGCGAAGGTGGCAGCGAGCGCTAGGGCGAGTCGGGTGAATTTCATCGAAGGTTTTTCCGTAGTCTGGGGACGCCTGGGGGCGGTCCGTTTGCTTATGACGCGGCGCGGGGCCCGGGTGGATTCGCTAGAAGCGGAAACGCGGGGGCTGCGCGGCGTTCACCAGTGGCTTGAGCATCGTCTCGAAGATTTCGACCTGCTGGAAGGAACCGGTCGCCGGCTGCTGCACCAGCACCGCCTTCATCACCGGTCGGTCGCCAATCACGGCGAAGAGCCTGCCGCCCGTCGCCAGCCGGTCGAGGAATGCCGGCGGCAGGATGGGCGTGGAGCCCGTGAGCACGATCACGTCGAAGGCCGACTCCGCCAGCGGGCGCTGGGCGCTGTCGCCCTCCAGCAGGGTCACGTTGGCGATGCCCGCGGTTCGCAGGTTTCCCCCCGCCTGGGCGCGCAGCGCCGGATTGATCTCCGCGCTGGTGACGTGGCGGGCGCGGCGCGCCAGCAGCGCCGTGAGGTATCCGGAGCCGGTGCCGACTTCGTAGACGGTCTCGTGAGGCTGGATGGCGAGCTCCTGGACGATGCGCGCCTCGACCTTGGGCTGCATCATCGCCTCGCCATGGCCCAGCGGGACCTCGAGGTCGGCGAAAGCGAGGCTGGCGTATTCGGCCGGCACGAAGTTCTCGCGCTTCACCTCGAAAAGCAACTCGAGCACGGCCGGATCCAGCACCTCCCAGGTGCGGATCTGCTGCTCGATCATGTTGAAGCGGGCTTGCTCGATATTCATGGCGCCTTGGCGTGCCGCGGGGGCACTGGCGGATAAGGGCGAATTGTAGCAAAGGGGACCCCTGCCGACGCTCAGTCGAGGGTGCGCTGGTAGCGCACGAGGGCGGCGGCCGAAACCACCAGCAGGAAGAGGGCGAGCGGCCAGATGCTGTGTGCGATCTCCGGTGCGGTGCTGCCCTTGAGCATGATGCCGCGCACGATGCGCAGGAAATGGGTCAGCGGGAACACTTCCCCCAGCGCACGCGCCCACGCCGGCATGCCGCGGAACGGGAACATGAACCCGGAAAGCATCAGCGAGGGGAGGAAGAAGAACATCGTCATCTGCATCGCCTGCATCTGGCTCCTGGCGATGGTCGAGAAGGTGAAGCCGATGGCGAGGTTGGCCGCGATGAAGAGCACCAGCACGGTCGAGAGCAGCACCAGGCTGCCCACCATCGGCACGTCGAACAGGAACCTGGCCGCCGTGAGGATGACGATGACCTGCACGTAGCCCACGGCGATGTACGGCACGATCTTGCCGAGCATCACCTCGAGCGGGCGCACCGGCGTGGCGAGCAGGTTCTCCATGGTGCCGCGCTCGCGCTCCCGCGTCATCGCGATGGAAGTCATCATCACCAGCGTCATGGTCAGCACCACACCCATCAGGCCGGGGACGATGTTGTACTGCGTGATGCCCTCCGGGTTGTAGCGGCGGTGGATACGAATCTCGAACGGTGGCGGGCCTGCTTTGCGGGAGGCGAGCGCGCCCGTGAGGTCGTGATCCAGCCCGGTGATGCTGATCTGCTGCAGCGCCGCGATCGCATTGCTGGTGGCGGCCGGGTCGGTGGCGTCGGCCTCCACCAGGACGATCGCCTTCTCGCCGCGCTGGATCTTGCGGGAGAAGTCTTCCGGCACCTGCAGCACGAATTGCACCTCGCCGAGCGCAAGGAGCTCACCGGCTTCGTCGACGGTCGCGGGCTGCGCGACAATCCTGAAGTAGCCGCTGTTCTCCAGCGCACGCACCAGCGAGCGCGAGAACGGGCTCTGGTCGGCGCTCACCACCGCGACGGGCAACGCCTTGGGGTCCATGTTGATGGCGTAGCCGAAGAGCACCAGCTGCATGATCGGCACGCCGATCATCATCGCGAAGGTGAGGCGGTCGCGGCGCATCTGCACGAATTCCTTCATCAGCACGGCGAGGAAGCGATGGAAGTTGAACATGTCAGTGCGCCGCGGGTTTGTCGCTGGCCCGGGCGGCGGTACCGAGGTCGCGCATCAGGTGGATGAAGACGTCTTCGAGGCCGGCGTCCACTTCGGTGACCTTGAGGCCTTCGCGCTTGGCGTAGGGCTGCAGCAGTTTCTCGAGCACCGCGCGGTCGGTGCCGCTCACGTGCAGCGCGTTGCCGAAGGGCGCCACCATCTCCGCGCCAGGCTTGCCGCGCAGATCGTTGGCGACCTCCATGATGTCGGCGCCCTCGAGCTCCCAGGTGGACAGGCCCGCCTTCGCGATCACCTCGCGGATGGTGCCGTGGGCGAGCAGCTTGCCGTAGGCGATATAGGCGAGCGCGTGGCAGCGCTCCGCCTCGTCCATGTAGTGCGTGCTCACGAGGACGGTGATGCCCTTGTGCGCGAGTTGGTGGATGTGGTCCCAGAAATCGCGGCGCGCCCCGGGATCAACGCCGGCGGTGGGCTCGTCGAGCAGCAGCAACCGGGGCTCGTGGATCAGGCAGGCGGCGAGCGCAAGGCGCTGCTTCCATCCACCCGACAGAGTCCCGGCAAGCTGCTTGCGGCGCGAGGTGAGGCCGAGGTCGTCGAGCGCGGCGGCCACGCGTCGCTTGCGGTCGGGCACCTCGTACATGCGCACGACGAAGTCGAGGTTCTCCTCGATCGAGAGGTCCTCGTAGAGGCTGAACTTCTGCGTCATGTAGCCGACCTGGCGCTTGATCTTCTCGGCATCCTTGGCGATGTCCAGTCCGAGCACGATGCCGTGGCCTTCGTCCGGTGTGAGCAGGCCGCAGATCATGCGGATCGTGGTCGTCTTGCCGCTGCCGTTGGGCCCGAGGAAGCCGTAGATCGCGCCTTTCGGCACCTGCATCGAGAAGTGGTCGACGGCGGTCTTGTCGCCGAAGCGCTTGGTGAGGCCCTCGACGTCGATCGCCAGTTCCTCCCGCTCCGCTGGGCGAGGGCCAGGTTGGGGGTGGCTCATCGGAGCGTCACGTCCACCGGCTGGCCCGGGTGCAGCCTGGCGCCGTCCGCGGCTTCGGGTTTCGCCTCGACCATGAAGACCAGCTTGGCACGGCTGTCCTTGCTGTAGATCACGGGCGGGGTGAATTCGGCCTGCGGAGCGATGAAGGAGATGGTCGCCGCGATCACCGCCGGGCATCCGTCGCAGGCGAGGCTCACTTTCTGGCCGACCTTGATGGCGCCCAGCTTTGGCTCCGGCACGAAGAATCGCACCTTGATGTTCGAAGGCGGCAGCACCGAGACCACCGGCGCGCCCGCGGGCACCCATTCGCCACGCGCGAAAAGGGTGTCGGCGACGGCTCCATCAACGGTGGAGGCGACGGTTTTCTGGCGCAGCTTCCAGTCGGCCTGCGCGAGCGATTGCCGGGCTGCCGCGACTTCCGCTTCGGCAGCGCGGACTTCATCGGGGCGGGCGCCGGCGCGTACCGTGCCGAGGTCGGCATTGAGCTGCGCCACCTTGTTGCGATCCGCATCGCGCGCCGCGCGCGCTTCGTCGGCGCGCTGCTGGCTCACGAATCCCTTCTGCACCAGGTCGAGCTGCCGCGCGTATTCCTTTTCCGAGAGGCTCGCGGCCACCTGCACCTGTGCGAGTGCCGCCTGCGAAGACTGGATCTCGGTCGGGCGGCGGCCGCGGCGCAGGTCATCCACCTGGGCCTGGGCGCGCTTCACACGTTCCTCGGCTTCGCGGCGCGCTGCGTCTTCGTTCTCCGCCTCGAGCGCGAACAGCGGCGCACCCGCGGCGACTTGCTGGCCACGCTGCACGTCGAGCTGCAGCAACGTGCCGGCGAAAGGCGCAGCGACGCGGACGTATTCGCCTTCGACATAACCCTGCAGGCCGGGCGGCGGCTTGTCGCCGCACGCGGCAAGCACGATGGCGAAGGCAAGCAGCACGAGTGTCCTGTTCATTTTGACCTGCCTTTGGATGCCCGCTTGCGCACCGGTGTATTCACGGACGCGGAAGGAAGCGTGATGGCCGAGAGCAGCAGCTCGATGCGCTGGTCGAGGGCCGTGTCGGAGAGCAGCGTTTCGTACAGCATCCTGGAGCCCGCCTCGTCCAGCGCGCCGCTCTGGATGGCCGCGCCGCCGACGAGGATCGGCATCGCCAGGCCGCCGGCGCAGATACCCAAGGCCTGGGTCGCCGGCATTGGCTTGAGCAATCCGTCCTGCTGCGCGGCCCTGATCAGGTTGAGGATCAGGCCGAGGTGGCGCGGGAAGTTGTTGCGCGCGAATTCGACCGCGATCGGCTCGTTGCTGACCGCGTCGCCGAGGATGCGCGACAGGACATCGCGGTTGTTGCGCACGAATCGGCCCATGAATTTCATCGCGCCGCGCAGGGCTTCCAGCGCGCCCAGCTTCGAATCCGCTTCGTAGCTGAGCTGCGAGTACATCTCCTCGTACATGTTCTGCAGGAGCGCGCGCAGGAACGCCTCGCGGCTCTTGAAGTGGTAGTGAAACATGCCGAGGTTCACGCCAGCCGCTTCCGCGACCTCCCGGATGGACAGGCCCGCGCAACCGCGGATCGGAAGAAGCTCGCGTCCGGCGGCGAGCAGGGCGCGATCGAGGTTTCGGGAAGGACGTGGGGGCATGATCGGCGTAACTATACGATTGTATAATTAACGCGTCAAGCGGTTAAACTGGACCCATGCCCGAAGAAGCTCCCGACATCGCCGCGCTGCGCGCGGCAGTGGCCGCCGATCCCTACGCCAGCGCACCGTACAAGAACCTCGCGGTGCTGCTGTGCCAGTCAGGGAAGCTGCAGGAAGCGCGCGACGTGCTCGCCCGCGCGGTGGAACTGCTGCCCGCGAACGCGTCCCTGTGGTCGCGATTGGCGCGCGTGCAGGCCGATACCGGCGATGCCGTCGCGTCGATGTCGAGCCTGCAGCGCACCGAAGCCCTCGCGCCAACCGATGCGCCCACATGGCAGCTGGTCGGCAGCCTGCATGCGGAGTCCGGGCGCTGGGCGCAGGCGCAACGCGCGCTCGAAGCCGCGGCGGCGCTCGATCCCGGCAGTGCGGCAATCGAAATGATCCTCGCCCGTGCGAACCAGGAGTTGGGAGATGTCGCCAGCGCCCTTGAGGGCCTGGAGCGTGCCGCCCATCGCGATCCCGGCAACCTCGGCCTCGCCGTCAGGCAAGGGCTGATGCTGCCGCAGATCTACGAAGGCCACGAAGACCTGCGGGACTGGCGCAAGCGTTACACGCAGGGATTGGGTGAGCTCACGGCCGGCATCAATGGATTCGCGCAGCGCGCTGCCGAAGTTCTGGAACTCGGGCAGCACAATTTCCTGCTCGCCTACCAGGGCGAGGACGACCTCGAGTTGCAGCGCGGATATTCGCGTTTCCTGGCCGCGCTCGCCGCACGCGTGAAACCGGAGTGGCAACACACTCGCGCACCCGATTTCGATGGCGGGCGCCGGCTGCGCGTGGGTTTCCCCGGGAACATCTTTCGCGACTGCACCGCGGGACGTTACTTCGAGCGCTGGATCACGGCGCTCGATCCGGCGCGTTTCGAGCGCTTCGTCTACCACACGGCTCCCGTGATGGACGCAGTCACGCGCCGCATCGCGGCCGGGTGCGAGCACTTCGTCGTCTGCCGCAGCGGCAATGTCGACACCATCGCGCGCATCGCCGCCGACCGGCTCGATGTGCTGGTGCAACCCGATGTCGGGATGACGCCGCTCTCCTACCTGCTCTCGGCGGTGCGCGTGGCGCCCGTCCAGCTCGCGGGCTGGGGACACCCGGTAACCACGGGCAGCAACAACATCGACGGCTACCTCACCTGCGGCGCGATGGAGCCCGCGGATGCGCAGGCGCACTACGTGGAGAAGCTGCTGATGCTGCCCGGCCTGGGCGTCGACTACGCGATGCCCGCGCCCGTCACGCCGCTGCCGCGCTCCGCGCTCGGCTTGCCGGAGGGCAAGCGCCTGTACGTCTGCGCGCAATCGCTCTTCAAGGTGCATCCCGACATGGACAACCTCCTCGCGCGCATCGTCGCCGGGGACGAAGGCGCCTTGCTGCTGTTTTTCCAGGCGCCCGCGCGCACGGTCACGGAACAGTTCGGCGACCGGGTGCAACACGCTTTCGAGGCGCACGGCATCCAGCCCGAAGGCCAGCTCAAGTTCCTGCCGCGCATGGACGCGGTGAACTTCCGCCGCCTGCTCGCCGCCGCCGACGTCGTGATCGACACGGTCCACTGGTCGGGCGGCAACACCAGCCTCGACGCATTGTCCGTGGGCACGCCGGTGGTGACCTGGCCCGGGCGCTTCATGCGCGGGCGCCAGACGGCGGCGATGCTCACGATGATGGGGCTGGAGGAGCTGATCGCCACCGATGCCGACTCGTACGTTCGGCTCGCGATCGGCGTGGCGAGCGATCGCGAGCGCAACCGCGCGTTGCGCGAGGCGATCGCGGCGCGGCGCGACGCGCTCTTCGGTCGACCGGAGCCGCTTGCCGCCCTTTCCGCGACGCTGCTGGCGCTGGGGGCGGGCAGCCGACCTTGATCAAGGCGCCCCGCGCCCCCATTGATATACTGATAGCTGAAACGCAGGGGTCCGGTGAGTGCCGGTGAGACATACCCTTGGAACCTGATCCGGGTCATTCCGGCGTAGGGAGCGTGAGCACCGCCATCCGCGCCCTTCTGCCGTCCCGATTCCACGAAGGAGCGCCACACATGAACGCCAATCCCAAATTCATCGCCACCTCGGCCCACGTCGACGAGGCCGCGGTCCAGCCGCTGCCACGCTCACGAAAGGTCTACATCGAAGGTTCGCGTCCCGACCTGCGCGTGCCGATGCGCGAGATCTCGCAGACGGATACGCCGGCGATGTTTGGCGCGGAGACCAATCCCCCGGTTTTCGTCTACGACACCAGCGGGCCGTACACCGACCCCCAGGCACGCATCGACATCCGCGCCGGCCTGTCCGCCCTGCGCGGCAACTGGATCGAGGAGCGCGGCGACACGGAGCTGCTGGCAGGGCCGACTTCGCGCTTCGGTCGTGAACGCCTCGACGATCCCAGGCTCGCCGAACTGCGCTTCGAGCTGCACCGCCAGCCGCGCCGCGCCAGGGCGGGCAAAAATGTCTCGCAGATGCACTACGCGCGCCGCGGCATCGTGACGCCGGAGATGGAGTACATCGCCATCCGCGAAAACGTTCGCCGCAGCGAATACCTGGCGGAGCTTCGCTCCACGGGGCCGGTGGGCAAGAAGATGGCGGACCTGCTGGGACGCCAGCACCGCGGCGAATCCTTCGGCGCCTCGATCCCGCAGGAAGTGACGCCGGAATTCGTGCGCGACGAGGTTGCCCGCGGCCGCGCCATCATCCCCGCCAACATCAACCACCCGGAAACCGAGCCGATGATCATCGGGCGCAACTTCCTGGTGAAGATCAACGCCAACATCGGCAACTCCGCGCTCGGCTCCTCGATTGCCGAAGAAGTCGACAAGATGACGTGGGCGATCCGCTGGGGCGGCGACACGGTGATGGACCTCTCCACCGGCAAGCATATCCACGAGACGCGCGAGTGGATCATCCGCAACTCGCCCGTGCCCATCGGCACCGTGCCGATCTACCAGGCGCTCGAGAAGGTCGACGGCAAGGCCGAAGAGCTCACCTGGGAGATCTATCGCGACACGCTGATCGAACAGGCAGAGCAGGGTGTCGACTACTTCACGATCCACGCGGGAGTGAGATTGCCGTACATCCCGATGACCGCCTCGCGCATGACGGGCATCGTCTCGCGCGGCGGCTCGATCATGGCCAAGTGGTGCCTCGCGCACCACAAGGAATCGTTCCTGTACGAACACTACGACGACATCTGCGAAATCATGAAGGCCTACGACGTCTCGTTTTCGCTCGGCGACGGCCTGCGCCCCGGCTCGATCTACGACGCCAACGACGAAGCCCAGTTCGCGGAATTGAAGACCCTCGGCGAACTCACGCTGAAGGCGTGGAAACACGATGTGCAGGTGATGATCGAGGGGCCCGGCCACGTGCCGATGCAGCTCATCAAGGAGAACATGGAGCTCGAGCTCGAGCATTGCCACGAGGCACCGTTCTACACGCTGGGTCCGCTCACCACCGACATCGCCCCGGGCTACGACCACATCACCAGCGGTATCGGCGCAGCACAGATCGGCTGGTACGGCACCGCGATGCTCTGCTACGTGACACCGAAGGAGCACCTTGGCCTGCCCGACAAGGACGACGTCAAGGAAGGCATCGTCACCTACAAGATCGCCGCGCACGCGGCCGACCTCGCAAAGGGACACCCCGGCGCGCAGATCCGTGACAACGCGCTTTCGAAGGCGCGTTTCGAATTCCGCTGGGAGGACCAGTTCAACCTGGGCCTCGATCCGGACAAGGCAAAGCTGTTCCACGACGAGACGCTCCCTCAGGAAGGCGCCAAGCTCGCGCACTTCTGCTCCATGTGCGGCCCGCACTTCTGCTCGATGAAGATCACGCAGGACGTGCGCGAGTACGCGGCGAAGCAGGGGCTGTCGGAGCAGGATGCGCTCAAGAAAGGCATGGAAGTGAAGGCGATCGAGTTCGTGAAGCAGGGCGCCGAGATCTACCAGAAAGGCTAAGCGGAGGAGCGCGATGGAGCTTTACGCTCCGCTGGCTGCGTTGGCGCCGCTGGAGGCGGCACCGGCATCGAGTGTGGGTCCCTCGCGCCTGCCGCACCTGGTCGCGCTCGCCTGGCACCTGGGCCAGCGCGACACCCCTCGGGCCGAAAGCCTCGCATCTGAAGCGCAATCGCTGCTGAACGCCGGCGTCGCGGGTGACGCCCAACTGCGCGCGCGCCTTGCGATCGCGCGAGGAACAGGCCGACGCCGGGCTCGCCGGGCTGATGCGCGACGCCGATGCGGCCCTCTACGAAGCCAAGGGCCGCGGGCGCAACCGGGTCCATCCCGCGCCTTAGGCGCGCGCGTAATCCTCCAGGATGCGGCGCCTCAGGGCCGCATCCGGAAGCGGGCCCGAAAGGGCCCGCACGTTTTCCTGCTCATGGACGATACTTGTTGTCGCGGGAATCGAACAGGTCACCGCGGGATGTCCCGCGATCCACTTGAGCAATGCCTCGGCCCAACTGCGGCAGCCAATCTCCGCAGCCCATCCGGGCAGCGGCTTGACGGTCTTCGCGCCGAACACTCCACCACCGTCTAAAGGCCGATTGATGATCACCGCGGTGCCGCGTTCCGCCGCGAGCGGCAGCAGTACCTGCTCCACATCGCGCGCGTTCACGTTGTAGGTGAACTGCACGAAGTCGAGGCGATCGCGCTTCATGATCTTCTCAAGGTCGTCGTGGCGGCGCCCATGCGATGTCGTCATGCCGATGTAGCGCACGCGCCCTTGCGCCTTCATCGCCTTGAGGACCGGCCAGTGCGTTTCCCAGTCGAGCAGGTTGTGGACCTGCATGAGGTCCAGGCGCTCGACTTTCCACAGCTCACGCGAGCGCTGCATCTGCCGCCTTCCTGCCAGGGCGCCCACGGTCCACACCTTGGTCGCCGTGAACGGCGCGGGCGCGTTGCCCCGCGCGAGCTCCGCGCCGACGACCTCCTCGGACGAACCGTACATCGGGGACGAATCGACCAGGCGGCCACCTTGAGCGAGGAACGTCCGCAGCACGTCGCCCCGAGCCCTGCGCTGCATCGACTCCGCGCCGCCCACGTCGAAGGTGAGCCAGGTGCCCAAACCGACGACCGGAATCCTCTCGCCGCTGGAAGGAATGGCGCGGGTGGTGACGCCCGTGGCCTGCGCGCGAGCACCAAGCGAGCTGGTCGCCGCGCCTGCGGCCAGGAACTGCAGGGCCTGCCGCCGGTTCATGGACGCTCCATATCGATCAATAACCCTTAGACTACGCCTCGATGGATCTACCCGCGCTTGCCAACGCACTCCTGCTTGGAGTGGTCGAGGGCCTCACCGAGTTCCTGCCGATTTCGTCCACTGGGCACCTCATCCTGCTATCGGACCTGATGGGGCTCAACGACGAGAAGGGCAAGGTCTTCGACATCGTGATCCAGCTGGGCGCGATCCTCGCGATCTGCTGGGAATACCGGGTGCGTTTCATCAGGGCGTTCTCCGGGCTTGCCTCCGACCCCATCCAGCAGCGCTTCGTGCTCAACCTGTTCGTGGCGTTCCTGCCGGCGGCGATCGTGGGCCTGCTGTTCCAGTCCCAGATCAAGAAATTTCTGTTCAACCCGGTGAGCGTGGCGATCGCGCTGATTGTCGGTGCGCTGGTGATCTTCGCGGTAGAGCGCTGGTACGCGCGCCATGGCGCGCCTCGTGTGGTGGAAGTGGACGACATGACCTGGCGCGACGCGCTGAAGGTGGGCCTGGCGCAGTGTTTCTCGCTCATCCCCGGCACGTCACGCTCGGGCGCCACGATCATGGGCGGGATGTTGTTCGGGCTCTCACGCCAGGTGGCGACCGAATTCTCGTTTTTCCTCGCGGTACCGATCATGTTCGCCGCGAGCGGCTACCAGATGGTGAAGTACCGCGACCTCTTCACCGCTTCCGACCTCGCGCCGTTCGCGGTCGGGTTCTTCGTGAGCTTCGTGGCGGCGCTGATCGCGGTACGCGCGCTCATCCGCTACGTGGCGCGCAACGACTTCAAGGCGTTCGCCTGGTACCGGATCGTGCTGGGCGTGGTGGTGCTGGCCTACTTCGCTTGATCGTCCCCACCCGGGACCAGGATCGGCGAGCGGCGCCCGACACACTTCTGCAGGATGTCCATCTCCTCGTCCGTGTGGGTTTCAAACGCCGCCGGCCGGAAGCGCGAGCCATCGGTCGGCCGCGCCGCCACCAGGCGTGGCACGTGTTTCTTCGAATCGACCAGCTCGCGGTCCCTGGGGTCTTCCGAGGCGGCCAGGTCCACCGTGCCCCAGCAGGTGCAGAAGTAGGTGCCATCACCGCGAGTTTCCAGATAGACGCCGGTACCGCGGATTCCCGCGGTCACGTTCTGCGCGACGATCTGGCGCCGCGCGCCGCGGCCGAAAACCGCACCGAGCGCTCCGGTCAGCAGCCGCAGGAATCCCTGCTCGTTCGAACGCTCGATCACCAGCTCGCTACGCGAGCGCAGCATGAAGGCGTCCTGGCCCACGACGAACACGAAGTGGCCGTCGGAACCGGTGACGATGCGATCGCCCACAATGATGTCCGACTTGTAGGTGGCCGGACGCCCGTTGATCGTGACCCTGCCCTTGAGGTCGTGGACCTGGTCGGGAGCGCCAAAGGCTTCGAGCGGCAACAAGACGCCGCCCGCGCCGGCCGCCGCAGCGCGCAGGAAGTCCCGCCGCGCGAGATGCTTGCCGAGGTAGGGGCCGTCTTCCTGCTTCGACATGTCATTGCTCCTGATGGATTGCGCGATTGGGCCATCGCGGGACGCAGTGCCCCTATGCAATGGCGGCTTCGGCCGTGTAACGCTTGATGAGCGCCAGCAGTTGGTCTTCCTGGTACGGCTTGCCCATGTATTCGTTCACGCCGATCTCGATCGCATGGTTGCGGTGCTTGTCTGCCGTGCGAGAGGTGATCATGATGATCGGGATGCCTTTGGTCCTGGGATCCGCGCGCACGTTGCGCGCGAATTCGAAGCCGTCCATGCGCGGCATCTCCACGTCCAGCAGGATGCAGTCAGGCTTGATGTCCTGCAGCTGCTGCAGGCCGTCGACACCGTCCTTGGCCATCACGACCTCATAGCCTTCGCGCGTGAGCATGCGGCTGGTGATCTTGCGCACCGTGAGCGAATCGTCGACCACCATCACCAGCGCGGCGCCTGACTTCTCGTCGACCACCAATTCCGTTTCCTGCACCGCAAGCGGCGCATCGGCGGCCATCGAGCGCGCCTGTTCCTGCCCGCCCTGCTCACGGTGCACCAGCTGCACCGGGTTGAGGATCAGCACCACCTGGCCGTTCCCGAGCACCGTGGCGCCGGCGATGCCGGACAGGCGCGAGAGCTGCGGGCCGATCGTTTTCACCACCACCTCGCGGTTGCCGATGATTTCGTCGACGCGGATCGCCGCGCGCTGCACGCCGCTCTTGAGCAGCAGCACCGGAATCTGGCGCAGCGGCGTTGCAGTGTCGATTTCGCCCAGCAGCGGCAGCAACGAACGCAGTGGGTAAGTGTTGCCCTTCCACTCCACCTCGCCCTTCGCGGCGATCTCGGCGTAGGCCGGGCCCTTGTATTCCTGCACCTGGTCGATGGTGACCGTCGGCACCGCGTAGACCGTGTTGCCCGCGCGCAGCATCACCGCCTGTGTCACCGCCAGCGTGAGCGGCAGGGTGATCGTGAAAGTGGTGCCACGGCCGGCAGTTGATGAAATCTCGACGCGGCCGCCGAGCGAGGTGATCTCGTTCTTGACCACGTCCATGCCGACGCCACGGCCCGACACCGCGGTGACCTCGGTGGCGGTTGAGAAGCCCGAGTTGAAGATGAATTGCGCCAGCTGCGCTTCCGGCAGTTCGACGTCGGGTGCAAGCAGGCCCGACTCGATTGCCTTCTGGCGGATGCGCGGGAAATCCAGCCCGCCACCATCGTCGGCGATGGTGAGCACCACCTCGTTGCCGCGTTGCACCGCATCGACCGCTATTTCGCCGATCTCCGCCTTGCCCGCGGCCACGCGGGCGGCTGGCATCTCGATGCCGTGCGCGATGGCGTTGCGCAGCAGGTGCTCGAAAGGGCCGGTGATCTTCTCGAGCACCGAGCGGTCCAGTTCCGTACGCGTGCCCTTCAGTTCGAGGTTGGCCTTCTTCTCCAGCTCCTTGCCGGTCTGGCGAACGACGCGGTAAAAACGGTCGGCGAGGTTGCCCAGCGGCACCAGCCGCACGCCCATCAGGCCCTGTTGCAGTTCGCGGTTGAGGCGCGCCTGGGCGTGGATCGCGAGTTCCGTCTCGTCGAGGTTCTTCTGCAAGCCCTGGTGCAGCGTGATCACGTCGCCGAGGGACTCTGCGAGGAAGCGCGTGAGTTCCTGCATGCGCGAGAAGCGATCGAGCTCGAGCGGGTCGAAGCGCTCGCCGATCTCTTCCTTCATCTTGATCGTGCTCTGCATCTGGCCTTCGGAGGCGAGCTCGACCTCGCGCAGCTGCGAACGCATGCGCGCGATGTTGTCCGTGAGGTCGACCATGGCGCGCTTGAAGTTCGCCATTTCGCTTTCGATGCGCGAGCGGGCGATGGAAAGCTCACCCGCCTCGTTCACGAAGCGGTCGATCATGTCGGCGTTGACGCGCAGCAGCGCGGAGCGCGATTCGCGCTGCTCCGGCGGCAGTGCGTCGCGCTCGGCGCGCTCCTGCGCCGCGGCCGCGATGACGGCCAGCGCGGCAGGCTTGTCCTTCTGGTGCTCGAACACCGATGTGATCGGCACTTCAATCGGTTCGGCCTCGAGGATGTCTTCGCCGCGCGCGAGGCGCTCGAGCGAAGTCGAGAAGCGGTCGACGCGCTCCTCGATCTCGTCGAAGTCCTTTGCGGCTGGCGTTTCCACTTCGTCGACGGCGTTGACGCGCGCCTCGAGCACGTGGGCGAGCTCGCCCAATCGCATCAGGCCCGTCATGCGCGCGCTGCCCTTCAGCGTATGCAGGTGGCGTTGCAGCTCGGCGGCCGGCGCGTGGTCCGCAGGGTCCGTCTTCCAGCGGCGCACCGCTTCGGCGACGACCGGCACGATTTCGCGGGCCTCCTCGAGGAAGATCGGCAGCAGGTCGCGGTCGACGTCGTCCTTGACCTTGCGTTGTTCCTTGCCGACTTCGAAGGCCTTCGCCGGCTCCGGTGCAGGGGCCGCTCGCTCGACTACCCGCGCCGGCGCGACCCATGCGGCAATCGCCGGCGCGGGTGGCGGGGCGACCGGTTCGAACACGTGCTGCGATTCCACGACGGCTTCGACCACCGGCTCTGGCTCGGGCTGCGGCTCCGGTTCAGGCTCCGGCTCCGGCGCGAGCGGCGCAGCAACCGGTTCCACGACGGCTTCGACCACCGGCCCTGGCTCCGGCTGCGGCTGCGGCTCGGGTTCAGGCTCTGGCGCGAGCCCTCCAACAACAGGCTCGGGCTCCGGTTCCAGTTCGGCTACGGGTTCGGACAACAATTCCGGCTCGGGCTGCGGCAACGGCTCAGGCTCAGGCTCAGGCGCAGCAGGCTCCTCCAACACCGCAGCGGGTTCGGCCAGGGGCACAGCTGCAACTGGCGGCGCACCTTCGACCGGCTGCCGGGTCTCCGGCGATTCCCGGACCATCGCGGGCATCGTGATGTGCGTGCCTTCGCCCGTGTGGCGCGCCTCGCGCAGCGATTCTCGCAGCTCGGTGAGCTGGGTGACGACATCCTCGCGCGGGTACGGCATCGCGTAACCGCGGATGGACTGCACCATCGCGGTGATGGCGTCGACGGCGCCGCGCGTGATGCCCAGGCGTGTCGCGTTGAACTCGGGCGGCAACTCCATCGCGTCGGCCAACCACTTCTCGAGCGCGGACGACGCATCGGCAAGCGATTCAAAGCCGGTCGTGCGCGAGTTGCTGGCAAGCGTGTGCGCGGCGCGCATGAAGTCCGCACTCACCGGAACCAGCGCGTCGGCCTCGATGCGGGACATCTCCGTGTCCATGGTCGCCACGTGCTGCTCGGCTTCGGCGATGTAGATGCCGAAGAACGCGGGAGCGAGGCTTACATTGCCGATGACGACGTCGGCCTCCGCTTCCGCGTCGGCTTCCTCGGCGGGCCCGAGAGATGCAGCGACCGCTGCTTCATCCGCAGGCAAGCCCTCGAACGAGAATGGCTCCGCAGGCTGCGCCGCGGGCTCCTCGAGGCGCGGCGCCGCGACGGGCGCGGTGAGGTCGAGCGACTCGAAGTTGAATCCCGCGGGCTCGGGTTCGATCGCGGGTTGCGCAACCTCCGGCTGCCGGCTTTCCGCCGGCAGCGATTCCTCGAACGTGAACGCGGTGGCCAGCGGCTCCAACGGGGCGGATGCCGCCTCGACGAAGGGCTCGGCTACAGGCTCGGCCTCGGGCGTGGAAAGCGCGGCTTCCTCGACGGCAGGTGCGGCCGGCTCGATCTCGAAGGCGAAAGGTGCGGGCTCTTCCGCAACGGGCCGCGCGACCTCCGCGGGCACCTCCCCGGCTTCCGGCTGGTCGCTTTTGAGCACTTCGGCGCGGCGCGTGATCTGCGTGGGATCGATGCGCGCCGTGCCATTGTCCTTGAGCTCGCCCACCCAGCGCTCGAACGAGACGCGCGCGAGCTCGATGAAGTCGAACAGCGCGGCGCAACCTGGCTTCTCGTCCTTCAGCCACTTGTTCATCACCTGCTCGCACTGCCAGGCCATTTCTCCCAGCTCGTTCAAGCCCACCATGCGTCCGCTGCCCTTGAGGGTGTGGAAGGCGCGGCGGATGGTTGTGAGCGCTTCGCGCTCGTGCGGCGATTCGCGGCTGGTCGCGAGGTTCTCCGCGATGGTCGCGACAACCTCGCTCGCTTCCTCGAGGAAGATCTCGAGCAACTCGGCGTCGACCTCGGCACCCGGCGCGTCGACCAGCTGCACCACGTGTTCGGTCGGCTCCTCGGCGGGCTTGTCGGGCGCCAGTTCCTGGATGGCGCGGAAGATGCCGGTCTTCGCCGGGTCCGCGGCGTCCTTGATGGCGTTCAGAGCGGCTTCGCTGTTCTGCGCAACCGTTGCATCGGAGGCGACGGCAGCATCGCGCTGCAGCTCGCCCACCGCGCGCTCGAGCTTCCCGCGCGCCTCGACACCCGGCGCATCCTTCCAGTCTTCGTACAGCGCCTGCACCTTCTGCTTCTGCACGTCGATGTCGAGCGGCGAAACGGTCCCGCTGGGACGCGCATCGATTTCCTTGACGGGAGCCGGAGCTTGCGCGAGGTCGAAGCGAAGCAGCGCCGGCATGAGGACTTCGCGCGGATGGGTCGAGCCCTGTTGCAGCGCCGTGATGTAGAGGCCGAGCGCGGAGAGGCCTTCGGCCACCTTCTCGGCCGCTTCGCCCGCGCCGTCGAGCGAGCCCTCGGCGAACTGCTGGACCTGCGCCATGACGGCGGAGTTGAGCGCGGCCGCCTCGCCCAACTCCATGATCATCAACGCGCCCTGCACCTGCGTGAACTGCGTGCCGAGGGCGGCGAGTTCAGGGCGGCGCGCGTTGTCGCGGAAGTAGCCATCGAGAACCTGCTCGATGTTCTGCAGGTTGACCTGGACTTCCTGTCCCACCTGGAAGATCAGCAGCTTTTCCTGCGCGCGACGCGTCATTTCGTCGAGCAGGCCGCCTTCGATTCCGCCCATGGGAGCGAGGGCTTCGCCGGCCATGGCGCCCTTCAGGCGCTCGGTCACGGTGCGGGACTGGCGCGAGAAATCGGCGCCGAGCTTGAAATAGTTCTCAAGCGCCGATTCGATGAAAAGCAGCGCGGTCGCGACTTCGAGCGCCTGCGCCTCGGAAGGCGGAATCGCGCGGACCTTCAGGTTGGGCGCCACGTCGGTGAGGCGCACCAGCACCATCGGGATGTCGCCGTTGGGAAGTCTGGCGGCGCGTTCGGCCAGGACCAGCGACTGTTTCGCGAACGGCTCGAGCGCCGCGCGGTTGCCGGACGTGTACTTGAGCCAGGTGTCCTTCTGCGACGCCGTGAGCTCGCGCAACTCACGCACGAGGGAGGCCAGCGCCTCGTCGTCGCTGCCGCGCATCGTGTCGGGAATGGTGATGAGCTTGTCGAGGTGATAGGCGTCCTTGAGCATCGCGATGCGCTCGGACACGGGACGTGCACGCGCGACCGCGAGGAGCAAGTCGCGGAAAAGGCGCTCAGCGACCTTGCCCGCGCCCTCGATCAGCTGCTTGATCTGCTGGTCGACCTTGGCGAACAGCGGCTTGCTGGAGGGGCCGACATCGAGGCCGCCATAGACCAGCGCATCGAAGAAGCCGGTAGCCGCGGACCAGAACGCGCGGCTCGGGCCTTTCGCCTGCAGCGACTCGATCGCGGAGACGGCAGCCAGCATCTGGCGCAGCGATTCGGCGGGTTCCCCCCCCTTGAGCATCCGCAGCAGCCCCTGCTGGTATTGCGCGCGTTGCAGCTGCAGGGCCTTGGCAAGGACCGGGTCGTCGAGCGCGGCGTTGGCGGCAAGCGGTGGCAGCTGCACCGCGAGATTCGGGAAGAAGAGGTCGCCTTCATTGGCATCGTTCGCGCCGCGAACGCGATTGAGCTCGAGATAGGGACCGAGCAGCCGCATGGGATGGTCGGGTTGTCCCGCAAGCAACGTGTCCAGGTACGCCGACATCGCGGCGATCCCTTTCTTCGCGGCAGCCACGTCCGCCGGCAGGCGCATCGCATCCTCGCCTTCGAGGTACGCGACCAGCTTCTCAAGCTCTTCGTTGAAACGCGTGGCAGCGGCCAGCCCCACCATCGCCAGGGCGCCAGTCGCCTGGTGCAGGTGCGTGAGGATGTACTTGACCGGAGCGCGCTCCGTCGGATTCGCGGCGAGCTTGTCGAGGTTCTCGCGCGCCTGGTTGAGCGAATGGTCGATCTCGGTCTTGACCCAGGTAAGGGGGCCGAGGTCGAAATCGCTGACGGGATTGGCTGCCATTTTCTCTTCTCGTATTCGCGCGTTGCGCCCGCGCCTCTATCTCTCTACAGCTTGAAGCCGGACACCGAGCTCTTCAGCTCCAGGGCCACCGCTGCCAGGTCGCGGATGGAGCCCGCCGCCTGCTGCGTGCCGCGCGTCGTCTGCCGCGTGATCTCCAGGATGTCCTGCATGTTCTGCGCCACCTTGTTGGTCGCCGATGCCTGCGTCTGCGTGGCACTCGAAATGGTTTCGATCAGCTGCGCGAGGTTCTTCGTCACGAAGTCAATCTCGGAGAGCGCCTGGCCTGCCGCGTCGGAGAGCTTCGCGCCCTCGACCACGCCGGTGGTGGACTTTTCCATGGCCGCCACCGCGTCCTGCGTGTCCGCCTGAATGGTCTTCACGATCGCGCCGATCTGCTTGGTCGCCTCGCCCGAGCGTTCGGCCAGTCGCTGCACCTCTTCCGCAACCACCGAGAAGCCTCGTCCCGCTTCCCCGGCGGACGCCGCCTGGATCGCCGCGTTCAACGCCAGCACGTTCGTCTGCTCGGTAATGTCCGAGATCAGTTCCACGATCTCGCCGATCTCCTGCGAGCTTTCGCCCAGCCGCTTGATCCGCTTTGACGTCTCCTGGATCTGCTCGCGGATGTCGTTCATGCCGGTGATCGAGTTCTGCACCGCCGCGCGTCCCTTGTCGGCGGCCGCCAGCGAGCGTTGGGCGACTCGCGCGCCCTCTTCCGCGGTTGACGACACCTCCGAGATGGAGCGCGAGACCTGCAACACCTGGGCGGTGGTTTCTTCGATTTCCTTCGACTGCCGCTCCGCGGCGCCGAGCAGCTCGGCCGAGATCGACTGCGCCTGCGCCGTCTTCTGCGTCACCTGGATGGCCGCGTTGTTCACGCCCGCGACCAGCGTTCGCAGCTCGTCGATGGTGTAGTTCATCGAGTCCGCGATGGCGCCGGTGATGTCCTCGGTCACCTGCGCGCGGATCGTGAGGTCGCCGTCAGCAAGGTCGCCCATTTCGTTCAGCAGCCGCAGAATGGCTTCCTGGTTGCGTTTGTTCTCGCGCTCGGCTTCCGCCGCCTGGCGGCGCGAGTCCGCAAGGAACACCACCGCCATGAGCACGAGCACCAGCACCAGCAGCGCGCCGAAGATGATCGTGGCGATGATGGGCAGGACCGGCTTCTCCGCCTGGATCCCCTCCTGCAGGCGGCCCACCGCGGACTGCAACTGTTCGCTGCCGGAGATCAGCTTGGCGCCGGCCTGGCGGGCGGTCACCAGCTTCTGCAGCTCGCGCAGGATCGGTCCCACGTTTTTCTCGAAGTCGCCGAACTGCTTCTTGAGCTCGGCCAGCTTCGCGCGCGTTTCCGTTTCGCGCAGCGCGGTCACGCCGAGCGTCTCGCTGCCCGTTTCGAGCGCGCGCACGAGTTCGCGCAGGTCGTTGGTGTCCTTGCCGATCAGGAACGGCACTTCGGGGTCGATCACTTCCGAGCCGAGAATTTCCGCCGAACCACGGCCGAGCCGCTCGGCCAGGAACGTGAGGCGGTTGGCGCGAAGCACCTGCGCGGGAATGGATCCGGACTGCGTCATGAGGCCGGTAAGTTCCTGCGACAGCGTGGCCATCTCCTCGGAGCCGACGCGGATCTGCGAGATGTTCTGCGCAAGGGACACTAGATCCTTCTGCGCGTTCAGGATCGAAGTGGCTGCCTGCGCGCTCTCGGGCCAGCGCTGCGCCAGCTCCTCGAGGCGGCTCTTCAGTTCGTCGTTGCTCGCAGCACTCGGCACATTCACGTCGAATGCGAAGCCGCCGTCCTGCAGGATCTTGAGGTAGGCCGCGAATTCGTCGCGGCTGTCCTGCACCTGCGCGAACGCGGTCGGCGAACCGCGCGCCGCCACGCCCGCCGCCTTGGCGAGCCGTTGCGTGTGGTATTGCATCTGCGAGGCGATTGTCACGTAAGTGGCGTTGCGCGTGCGCTGCGTCGTGTCCTCGTAGACCATCAACGCCGTCAGCGCGAGCAGCAGGCCGGCCGCGATACCCAGCGCCTGCAGCTGCATCGTCACCGGCTTGCCGCCGATGAACGGCATATGGAAGTCGGCGAGTGTCCAGCGCGCGCCGCCCCTCTCCGCCGCCTTGGCCGCGGCCTGCGCCGTGGCAACCCGGTTTCGCGTCGACGTGGACGTGGGATCCGCGGCCTTGAGGTTGGTCATCGTCGATGCCTGGCCCGAAGCAGGCCGCGCCGCCGCCTTCGGCTTCCCGGCCGGCATGAGCCGACGGAAGAAGTCTCCGAGGGATGATTTGGGTTTCACCGCTTGTGCTTTAGCCATTCACCTCTCCTAGGCACCAACTTCGAGGAAACGCTGCTCGCGCACCAGCGCGGGCAGGTCGAGCTCCATCCACTGCGTGCCACCGGCATCCGTGTACGCGCCCGCAACCCACGGGGGCGCGACGGCGGGTCGGGCCGCGGCGTTGAATTGTTCGGGATTGCGCAAACCCAGCATTCGCGAGACGAGAAGTCCCGCGCCGCCGACGAGGCGCTCGGAGACGAGGATCACGCGCCGCTCCACGCCCCCCACAATCGGCGCGGCGCCCTGGAACGCGGAGAAATCCACGACGCTGTACAAGTTGCCGCGCACGTTTGCCACGCCACGGAACCACGTGTGTGTCAGCGGCACCGGCACCGTCGCGGGAACCGGAATGACTTCACTCACCTGGTTGAGCGAGACGAACCAGTTTTCCGGACCCACCTGGAAGCCGAGCTTCGAGGCGACAGCCGTACGGGTTCCCGCCGTCCGCAGCCGCTCGGCGACGGAAAGCTGGAATTCGCGCAGGCCGGTGCGTCGCGCCATCCCTAGCCGAGCGCCTTGATCTTCTCGAGCAGCTCGCCTTCGACGACGGGCTTGGTCACGTAATCCTTCGCACCCTGCCGCAATCCCCAGATCTTGTCGGTCTCCTGGTCCTTGGTGGTGCAGATGATCACCGGAATGTGTTTGGTCTTCTCTTCACGCGTGATCGCACGGGTAGCCTGGAAGCCGTTGAGCCCCGGCATGACGACATCCATCAGGATAAGGTCCGGCAGCTCCGTCTTTGCGCGCTCGATCGCGGCTTCGCCGCTGTCGACTACGATCACCTCGTAGCCTCGCTTCTTCAGCAGCCCTTCCATGAATGCGCGCTCGGTGGGCGAATCGTCCACCACCATGATTTTCTTGATGGTCATTTTTCAGGTCACTCCGTCTGCTTTCTGTGTCGATTCGGCGATTGCCAGGTGCTTCAGGCGGGACTGCCCTGGGACAGATGGGATTCCACTGCCCGCAGCAGGGTCTCCTTCGTGAAAGGCTTGGTCAGGTATTCGTCGGAGCCCACCATGCGGCCGCGCGCGCGGTCGAAGAGGCTGTCCTTGGACGAAAGCATGATGACCGGCGTCGACTGGTGCTTGCTGCTCTTCTTGATCAGCGCGCACGTCTGGTAGCCATCGAGTCGCGGCATCATGATGTCCACGAAGATAAGGTCGGGTTCGTGGTCGGCGATCTTGGCGAGGGCATCGAAGCCGTTGTCCGCCAGGATCACCTGGCAGCCCGCTTGCATGAGGAAGATCTCCGCGCTGCGCCGGATGGTATTGCTGTCGTCGATGACCATCACGCGCACGCCGGCGAGATTCTTGGTGTCCGCCACTAGGCCCTCTGTATCCGCGGCGCTCGTACCGGTTGGAACCCGCCGCCAAAAGATGGCAGGAGCCCCCGGGACTGCGATCGACTCCCTGAAAAGCCGTCGCCGCCGCCAGTTATTGGAAACTCAGATTATTCCTTTTATTCTGCTAAAACAACCGCTAACTGCACCATCCTCATCCCATTTGGGAGGTATGGACAGGGCCGGCGAAGACGAGACCGTTAAAACTCCACCATCTCGAAATCGTCCTTGCGTGCGCCGCATTCCGGGCAGCACCAGCCTGCCGGAATATCTTCCCAGCGCGTGCCCGGAGGGATTCCATCCTCCGACCATCCTTCGGCCTCGTCGTAGATGTAACCGCAGGCGAGGCAGCGCCAGGTTTTATAGGGTTGTACAGCAGGCGCGCTCGAGGGCATAGGCGAAACCGGATGCGATTGTTAGAATCTTCGGGACGCGCGCGTTTGCTAATTGATGTTAATAACTACGTGTTCGCGCATGCAACCAAAGTCGGATTTCAAGTGTAACTCTCGCGCATCATCCTCGCTCCTCTTTCCCCCCTCGATGAACGACAACTCCCGCTCCCTGCCCGCTGTCCTCACGTTCGCTGCGACCGATCCCACCAGCGGCGCGGGCCTCCAGGCCGACCTCCTCGCCCTGGCGAGCATGGGTTGTTATCCGCTTTCCGTCGTGACCGCGCTCACGGTGCAGGACACAGCAGGAGTTGAATCATTTCTCGCGATCGATCCGGACTGGGTCGCGGACCAGGCACGCTGCATCCTCGAGGACATGCCCGTCGCGGCTTTCAAGATGGGCATGCTGGGATCCACCGAGATCGTGACCGTGATCGCCGAGGTGGTGTCCGACTATCCGGACGTCCCGCTGGTGCTCGACCCCGTGTTCGCCTCGGGGCGTGGCGATGAATTCGCGGGCGACGACATGGTCTCCGCGATCCGCGAACTGCTGGTGCCGCAAAGCACTGTAGTGACGCCGAATATCGCGGAATTGCGGCGCCTGGCCGACGAAGATGAGAATGACGACGCCAACCTGGCCGAATGCGCGCAGCGCCTTCTCGATAGCGGTTGCGAATACGTGCTGCTCACCGGGACACATGGCAACACGCCAGACGTCGTGAACACGCTCTACCACCGCGGCGGCGTATTGCGCGCCGACTCCTGGCAACGCCTGCCCGGCAGTTACCACGGCTCGGGGTGCACGCTGGCCTCGGCGCTCGCCGCCAACCTCGCCCGCGGGCTCGACATCGGCGATGCAGTCTACGAAGCGCAGGACTACACGTGGCAGGCGCTTTCCCATGCGTTCCGTCCGGGCATGGGCCAATACCTTCCCGATCGCCTGTTCTGGGCACGCGAAGCCGACGAAGAAGAAGATGGGAAGTGAGTTGCCCTCTGCATTGCGCGGCCTTTATGCGGCGACCCCGGAGATGGCCGATACCGCGGAGCTCTGCAAGCGCGTCGAGGCGGCAATCCAGGGTGGCGCCGCGCTGGTCCAGTACCGCGCCAAGGATGCATCGCCACAGCTGCGCCTCGAGCAGGCGTCGCGACTCTCGGACCTCTGCAAGGCCCATCACGTCCCGCTGATCATCAACGACTCCGTCGAACTCGCACTCGCCGTTGATGCCGCGGGCGTCCACGTGGGACGCGACGATGGCGATGCTGCGGTCGCGCGCCGCGCGATGCCTCGTGGCCTGGTGGGGGTCTCCTGCTATGGCGATCTCACGCGCGCCCGTGCAGCGCGCGACGCCGGCGCGGACTACATCGGGATCGGCAGCATGTTCGCCTCGACGACCAAGCCTCACGCGATGCCGGCATCGCTCGAATTGCTCGCGCGGGCGCGCGAAGCCTCGGGCCTTCCGGTGGCCGCGATAGGCGGCATCACGCTTGCCACCGCGCCCCGCGTCGTTGCTGCCGGCGCCGACATGATTGCCGTGATCAGTGCTCTCTTCGACGCTGATGACGTATCCTCGGCGGCGCGCGGCTTCGCGCGACTGTTCGCAACCCAACCTTCCGGAACACAGAATGTACGAACGCAGCCGCGACCTTTTTGAACGCTCCCTCAACCTGATCCCCGGTGGCGTGAACTCGCCGGTGCGCGCATTCGGCGGCGTCGGTGGCACCCCGGTGTTCTTCCGCGAAGGCCTCGGCTCGCGGCTGACGGACGAGGATGGCCGCCATTACATCGACTACGTGGGCTCGTGGGGACCGCTGATCCTCGGCCACGCGGATCCCGAGGTCCTTGCCGCCATCGGCAAGGCCGCGGCACGCGGGCTTTCCTTCGGTGCTCCCACGGCGCTGGAGCTCGAGATGGCGGAACTGCTGACCACCGCGCTGCCATCGATGGAACAGGTGCGCCTCGTCAGCTCGGGCACCGAAGCGGTGATGAGCGCCCTGCGACTCGCGCGCGGGTTCACCAACCGCAAGGTCATCATAAAGTTCGAGGGCTGCTATCACGGCCACAGCGACTTCCTGCTGGTGAAAGCCGGTTCAGGCGCGCTCACGTTCGGCAATCCGACGTCGGCCGGCGTTCCGCCCGAGATCACCGCGCATACGCTGGTGCTCGATTACAACGATTCGCAACAGGTGACCGATGCGTTCGCGAAATACGGCGGCGACATCGCGGCTCTCGTGCTGGAGCCGATCGCGGGCAACATGAACTTCGTGCGCCCCACGCAGGAGTTCATCGAGACGCTGCGCAGCCTCTGCACCGCGCACGGCGCGGTGCTGCTGTTCGACGAGGTGATGACGGGATTCCGCGTCGGACCGAGGGGCGCGCAGGGGCTCTTCGGAATCACGCCGGATCTCACGACACTCGGCAAGGTGATCGGCGGCGGCATGCCCGTTGGGGCTTTCGGAGGACGCCGCGACATCATGGCGAAACTCGCGCCGCTGGGCCCGGTATACCAGGCCGGCACGCTTTCGGGAAATCCCGTGGCCGTCACGGCGGGCATCACGACTCTTCGTCGCGTGCTGGCGCCCGGATTCTTCGACCAGCTTTCGACGGTGACGGCGGGCCTTTGCGATGCGCTCGCGCGCGAAGCGAAATCTGCAGGCATCGCCTTCAGCACCGCGAGCGCGGGCGGGATGTTCGGCCTGTTCTTCCGCGATTCACCGCCCTCGAGCTTTGCGGAAGTGATGCAATGCGACAAGGCCGCCTTCAACCGCTTCTTCCACGCCATGCTCGAGCGCGGCGTGTACCTCGCGCCCTCTGCCTATGAGGCCGGATTCGTTTCGTCGGCGCACACGCCAGCGGATATCGGAGCCACCGTGGCCGCGGCGCGCGCCTCCTTTGCCATCGCCAAGGCAGGCTGAGGACGCGCGATGCTGCCGTCGGCCGAAAGACTAGCCGGCAGCGGGCTCGCGATTGCGGCGTTCACCATCGTGGCACTCGCGGCCCTGGCGATGATCGAGCTCGACCGCGAGGCCGCGTTGCACCGGGAGCTGATCGCGAGCCTGCACGTGAAGGACAGCCTGGAGAGCCTGCGCATCCAGATCACGGACCTCGCCGGCGCCGCGCGCGTTTCCGCTTTCACGCAATCGTCGGAGGCGGCGCAGCTGATCGAGCGTCGCGTGGTCGAAATCGACGCGGAGCTCGACTATCTCGCTCAGCATCCCGCCCGCGAGGATCGTCCCGCCTTCGGTGAGCTGGCGCGCTCCGCCCGCCTGCTCGGTGTCAACGCGCGCTCGGTCGTGGCGGCCTTCGCAACGCGCGGCGCCGAGGCCGCGGTTGCTGCATCCCAAGAGACGCAGGAAGTCTCGCTCCAGACGGCGAACGCCCTGGAGCGGACGCTGGCCGCGCAGCGCGCCGGCATCAGCGAACGCATGCTCGCGCAGCTTCGGGTCGCCGAGAAACTGCGGGCGTACGTCTCGTGGTTGCTGGCCGGATCACTTTTCGTGCTGGTCGGCCTCTTTGGTTTCTACCGTTGGGCCAAGACACGCGAACGCGCCGCCGCGCGGCGCATCGAGCACCTCGCGCACTACGATCCGATGACGGGCCTGCCCAATCGTGCGTTGCTAACCGACCTGCTGGAACGCGAAGTAGCACGCGCGACGCGCAGCGAACGCGGCTTCGCGCTGGTGATGTTCGACCTCGACGGGTTCAAGCTGGTGAACGACGCCTGGGGCCACGCGGCCGGCGACAAGCTGCTGGCGATGGTGGCCGATCGCGCGCGCGACTGCATGCGCGGCTCGGACACGGTCGGACGACTGGGCGGCGACGAGTTCCTCGCGATTCTTCCGGAAGCGAGCCGTGAGGGCGCGCTGCAGGTGGCCGAGAAATTACGCGCGGCGATGTCCGCGCCGTATTCGCTCGGAAAACACACAGCCCACTTGGGCGCCAGCGTCGGTGTGAGCTACTTCGGCAAACACGGAAATGATGCGGAGGCACTGCAGCGCAGCGCCGACATGGCGCTCTACGAGGCCAAGCGGCGCGGCAAGAATCAGGTGCTCGAAGCAACTTCCGCCAGCGCCTAACGCAGGCCGGTGGCGTACTCGGTGACCGCCTTCATGTCGGCGTCGTTGAGCCGCGAGGCGATCGGTCCCATCACGGCATGCGGACGGCTGCCGGACGCGTAGGCCTTGAGCCAGCCAAGGGTGAGGTCCGGATACTGGCCCGCGAGTCGCGGGTACTGCGCCGGAATTCCGTGCCCAGCGGCGCCGTGGCAGCCGGCACAGGCGGGTACGCCCAGGGACTTGATGCCCGAGCGCCAGATGGTCTGGCCGCGGGCCATCACCGATTTGTCGCGCGCCATCTGGCCGGCCGGTTTCTGCTGCTCGAAGTACGCGCCGATGTTGTGCATGTCCTCCGGCGAGAGCGCGGCGGCCATACCCTGCATGATCGGGCTGGGACGGGCGCCCGATTTGAACGCGGCGAGCTGCAGTGCGATATAGCCGCCATGCTGTCCGGCGAGGATCGGATTCGCTGGAATCGTGCTGTTGCCATCCGCCCCATGGCAGGCGGCGCAGACGGTGCCGGCGATCTGCTTGCCACGCGCGATGTCGGCGGCGGGAGCGGCGCCCGTTTCAGCGGCGGGCACGAGGCCTGCGTAAACTAGCGCCATGAACCCGGCAAAACCCGTGAGGACGCGCATTCAGAAACCTCGCGAAGACAAGAAAGATGGAAAGGGGGAAACGAAGCCCCGGAATTTTACCGTAGCCGGGCCTTCCGCGCCCACAGGGAAATCGTCGGAGTCGCGTTTTCCGCTGGCGAAGGCCGCTTATTCGATGTCCGTGCACGACCCCAAACTGCTGCCGCCGCCTGGCGCGCCCGAGATCGCGTTCGCGGGCCGATCCAATGCGGGCAAGTCGAGCGCCATCAATACGCTCGCCGGCCAGCGGCGCTTGGCCTTCGTCAGCAAGACGCCGGGGCGCACCCAACTGATCAACTTCTTCACCCTCGGGAAAAACGCCTTCCTGGTCGATCTTCCAGGTTACGGCTATGCCGGCGTTCCTGGCGAGGTTCGCAAACACTGGCAGATGCTGGTCGGCAGCTACATCGGTGAGCGGGAATCGCTCGCGGCGGTGGTTGTGGTGATGGATTCGCGCCACCCGCTGAAGGAGTTGGACCTGACGCTGCTGCAGTGGCTCAAGGACGCGGGGCGCAAGGCGCACGTATTGCTGACCAAGTCGGACAAGCTTTCGAAGCAGGCCGCCCAGCGAACCCTCATTGAAGTGCGCAAGGAACTCGCGAAGCTCTTCCCGGGCGCAACGGTACAGCTGTTTTCGAGCCTCAAGAACGAAGGTATCGACGAGGCCGCGAACATACTGGCGCGTCTGGTGATCGGAAAAAACAAAGCCCCGCCTAAAGGGGAGTAAAGGCGGGGCAAAAAATGCCTTAATTGGGATTAAGGCGCCCGCTCAGGGAGGAGAAGCGGGGAAGGGTGTCATACCCTTCAACAGATATGAAAGCCTCCAAATGCTAAAGTTCCCAACCTTTTTCGACCCCGAAACATGACCTCGAATATCGGCCGATTCCCTGAACGCCGGATGCGTCGCAACCGTCGCCACGACTTTTCCCGGCGCCTGGTGCGCGAGGCCCGGCTCAGCCCCGACGATCTCATCCTGCCGGTGTTTGTCCTCGAAGGCTCAGCGCCGGCCGAACCCGTTTCCTCGATGCCCGGCGTCTTCCGCCGCAATGTGGAAGACCTCTATCCGATCGTTGAGCAAGCGCTCACCCTCGGCATCCCCGCGATGGCGCTTTTTCCGGTCATCGACACCGGTTTGAAGACAAACACTGCGGAAGAGGCCTTCAATTCAAAAGGTTTGGTGCCACGCGCCGTCCGGGAGATCAAGAAGCGCTTCCCGGAAATGGGAGTGATCACCGACATCGCCCTGGATCCGTACACCAGCCACGGACAGGACGGCCTCATCGACGAGCAAGGCTACGTCGTAAACGACGAAACGCTGGTCGTTCTGCGGAAGCAAGCACTGGCTCACGCGGAGGCCGGCGTTGATATTGTCGCCCCCTCGGACATGATGGATGGACGCATCGGGGCGCTTCGCGAGGCCCTCGATGAAAACGAATTCATCCACACCCGGATCCTCGCCTATTCGGCCAAGTACGCCAGCGCGTTTTATGGGCCCTTCCGGGATGCCGTCGGCTCCGGGGAAAACCTGGGGAAAGGCGACAAGAAGACCTACCAGATGGACCCGGGCAATTCGGATGAAGCGCTCAACGAGGTCGCGCTGGACCTGGAGGAAGGCGCCGACTTCGTGATGGTGAAGCCCGGGATGCCCTACCTGGACATCGTGCGGCGAGTGAAGGAGCGCTTCGGCGTCCCGACCTTCGTCTACCAGGTCAGCGGCGAGTACGCGATGCTCAAAGGCGCGGCGGAGCGCGGCTGGCTGGACGGCGAGGCCGTGATGATGGAATCCCTGCTGGCATTCCGACGCGCCGGGGCCGACGCCGTGCTCACCTACTTCGCGATCGACGCCGCCAAGGTCCTCGCTAGGCGCTAGCCGCCAGCAACGCCTCCACCTCCGACAGCCGCGCGCGCTGCGGCTCCGAATCCGGGCGGATCCTGGCGCTCGAGCGCTCGTCGCCGGAATCGAGCACGGTGATGGTGACGACCGCGTCGTCCACTGCCAGGCTGATCTGCGGCACTTCGTCCAAGCGACCACCGCGGCGAATGTTGCGCGTGCCTTCCTCGAAACGGTAGCGCTTGTTGAGCAGGGAGATGCTCAGCACTTTCGCGTCGTCCGTGAAGAATTGCAGGTTCACGTCGGAATGCTGGCCCGCGGTGCCGTTGAGCACCGAACCCACGAGCACGGGGCGATAGTCCTCGAATTCCCGCATCACCTTCACGGCGATCTCGCGTAGGTATCGAAGGTGGGCGGGTTGTTCTTCGCTCTGGTAGAGGCCCTGGTACTCGCGCAGGGCTTCCTCGATCTCGGTGTTGTCGGGCAACACTGCGGCATCACCCAGCCCTGCCTGGCGAGCGGCCTTCTGCTTGGCGGTCGCGTAGTCGGCGATGCCGTCTTCTGCCATCAGGCGAGCGGCCAGGTAGGCGATGTGCTGCCGGAGGTTCTGGTCGCGCCTCGAGCGTGACTTGGGCATCGCGTCCTAGAAGATCTGGTTCTTCACTTCCTCTGGCGGACGCGTGGCGTCGCGCGCAAAGGAGCTGTCATCACCCACGGGCGGCTGCGACTCCTGGTAGAAGAACTCCGTCGTCTTGCTCACTCCGCTGGGCTCGCGCAGCCCGGTGATGGGATTGATGTTCACCGCCACCACGCCGGTCGGTTGCGTGAATTCCGTCTCGGGAACGCCCTTCAGCACCTTGCCCGCGTAATACATCCAGATGGGCAGCGCCGCGACGCCACCGGTCTCATTCGACCCGAGACCCGTGGGTGTATCGAATCCTATCCAGGCCACGGCCGCGAGGCGTCCCATGAATCCCGTGAACCAGGCGTCGATGTGGTCGTTGGTAGTGCCCGTCTTCCCCGCGAGGTCCTGCCGGCCCAGCGACATGGCTCTGGCCGCAGTCCCGTAGCGCACCACGTCACGCATGAGCGTGGTCATGAGGAATGCGTTGCGCTCATCGAGTACACGCTCCGCGTCGACTCCCGCCGTCTCCGGCTTGGCGGCGTAGAGGGTCTGGCCCTTGTTGTCCTCCACGCGCGAGATGAACCAGGGCTTCACGCGATAACCGCCATTGGCGAAAACCGCGTAGGCGGAGGCCATCTGCAGCGGCGTGGCCGATCCCGCGCCGAGCGCCATCGTGAGGTAGGCCGGGTGCATCTTCGGATCGAAACCGAAGCGCTGGATATAGTCCTGCGCATAGTTGGGGCCAATGGCCTGCAGCAGGCGAATCGACACCATGTTCTTCGACTTCGCAAGCGCCGTGCGCAGCCGCATCGGGCCTTCGTACTTCGCGTCGTAGTTCTTCGGCTCCCAGAGTTGCCCGCCGGTCTTTGCCGCCTCGATCACGAAGGGAGCATCGTTGAGTATTGTGGCGGGCGTGAATCCCTTCTCCAGCGCGGCTGAATAGATGAAAGGCTTGAAGCACGAGCCCGGCTGGCGCCAGGCCTGAGTGGCGTGGTTGAACTTGTTGGCGTTGAAGTCGAAGCCGCCGGAGAGCGAAAGGATGGCGCCGTTGGCGGGGTCAAGGGCCACAAGCGCTGCCTCCACCTTTGGCAGCTGGGCGATGCTCCAGGCGCCCTTCTCCCCGGCCTGCAGCCGGATGACGGATCCCCGGCGGATCGCGCGGTCGGGATTGCGATCGACCAGCGCGCGCGCGACGAACTTGAGGCCATCGCCGCTGACGGTCACTTCCTCGCCGCGGCGCAGCGACGCCTTCACTTCCTTGGCGCTCGCCTCCAGCACCACGGCCGGGATCATTTCGCCCAGCACTTCGCGATCCTGAAGGGCTTCGTCGACGGCTTCATCGACCTCGCTGCCCGACGCCGGCAGGTTCACCTGACCCTCCGGCCCGCGATATCCGTGGCGGCGGTCGTATTCGACGACGCCCTGGCGCAAGCCGAAGTTGGACGCTTCCTGATCCTTGCGGCGCACGGTGGTGTAGACGCGCAGCCCACTCACATACGCCGATTCGCTGTACTGCTCGACGATCGCAGCGCGAGCCATCTCGGCCACGTAATCGGCCCTGAACGCGAATGTCTCGCGCTGGTTGGGATTGAGCCGCAGCGGCTCCGCCACGGCCTTCTTATATAGGTCAGGCGCAAGCCAGCCCACGTCCTGCATCCGGCGCAGCACGTATTGCTGGCGTTCCTGTGCGCGCTTGGCGTTCACGAACGGGTTCTGGCGCGATGGCGCTTGCGGCAGCCCGGCGAGCATTGCCGCCTCCGCCGGCGTGAGCTCCGAAAGGCTCTTGCCGAAGTAGACATTGGCCGCGGACTGGAACCCGTAGGCGCGCTGGCCGAGGAAGATCTGGTTGATGTAGAGCTCGAGGATCTGGTCCTTGGAGAGATTGGCCTCGATCTTGAACGCCAGCAGCACTTCGGAAAGCTTGCGGGCCAGCGTCTTCTCGCGCGTCAGGAAGAAAGTCCGCGCAACCTGCATGGTGATCGTGCTGGCGCCTTCGCGCCGGCCCTGCAGGTTCGCCAACGCCGCACGAGCCACGCCAGCGTAATCGACCCCGCCGTGCTGGTAGAACCGGTCGTCCTCCGCCGCGAGGATCGCCGCCTTCATGACCTGCGGCACGTCCTGGATTTTCACCAGCGCCCGCTTCTCCTCGCCGAACTCGCCGATGAGTTCGCCCTCCGCGCTGTAAATGCGCAACGGGATTTTCGGGCGGTAATCGGTAAGGACTTCCAGGCTCGGCAGGTTGGGCCACAGCAGGACGACCGTCAGCGCCGCCACACCCGCAGCCACCAGGGCCAGGGAGAGTGCGATCAGCGATGGATAGAACCACCAACGGGAGGTCATCGAGAAGGTTGAGCGACCATATTCGGCTCTTGAGGCCGCGTCGCCGCGCGCAGGTTCAATTTACCGGAGTCATTATAGTCGGATGGTGTCTGTAGGGCCTTGCCTACAAATTGCTTTACAGGCCTAGGACTTGTTGCTAGCATCTAAAGTAGATTCTCCGTTTGGGTGCTAACCATCCATCATGCTTAAAGAAAAATTAGCCGCCCAGTTCGATTTCCTGAAAGCGAAAGCGCCGCCCCTGGTGGGCTGCGACATCAGCTCGTCTTCAGTGAAGCTGGTGGAAATCGCCGAGGCAGGCCGTAACGTTTACCGTGTTGAGCGGTACGCGATCGAACCGCTTCCCAAGGACACCGTAGTCGACGGGAACATCGCCAATATCGAGGCTGCCGGGGAAGCGCTCAAACGCGCCCACAAGGCTCTTGGCTCCCGCATCCGTAATATCGCGCTGGCTCTCCCGGCGGCCGCCGTGATCACCAAGAAGGTGATCCTGCCCGGCAACCAGCGGGAAGAGGACATGGAAGTCCAGGTCCAGGGCGAAGCCAACCAATACATTCCTTTCTCCCTGGACGAGGTCAACCTCGACTTCCAGGTGCTCGGCCCGGCCCCGTCCGGCGAGGACGAGGTGGAGGTGTTGATCGCGGCCTCCCGCAAGGAAAAGATCGAGGACCGCGTCGCGGCCGCGGAGGCTGCTGGCCTCAAGACGGTTGTGATGGACGTTGAATCCTATGCGTCCCAGACCGCTTTCGAGCTGATCTGCGGCGGAAGCTCGGGAATTTCCGAAGGCGACGTGACCGTGATTGTCGACATCGGCGCCACCGTGACCCGCGTGACGGTCGTCCACAACGGGCAGACTGTATATACCCGCGAGCAGCAGATCGGCGGCAACCTCCTGACCCAGGACATTGCCCGCCAGTTCGACATGCCCCCGGAAGAAGCCGAAGCCGCCAAGCGCGTCGGCAACCTGCCGGAGAACTTCGGGCCGGACGTGCTGCAGCCCTTCAACGAGAAGATCGTGCTCGAGATCCAGCGCGCCCTGCAGTTCTTCTTCACATCCACCCAGTTCAACAAGGTGGACCACATCCTCCTCACCGGCGGTTGCGCGATGCTCGACGGCCTCGAGGAAATGGTGGCCCAGCGCACCCAGGTGCATACCGTGGTCGCGAACCCGTTTGCGAACATGGCCTTGTCCTCCAAGATCAAGCCTCGCCAGTTGACCATCGATGCTCCGTCGCTGATGGTCGCCTGTGGCCTGGCGATGCGGAGGTTCGACCCGTCATGATTCGCGTCAACCTACTTCCGCACCGCGAGGAAGCTCGCAAGCGGCGCCAGCAGCAATTCGGCGTCCTGGCGGGGATTTCCCTGGTGCTCGCCCTGCTCGTCGCGGGCGCGGTATGGCTTTTCCTCGACCAGCAGGTTACCCAGCAGCAGGCGAACGTCGCCTACATGAAGGGCGAGATCGCCAAGCTGGACACGCAGATCGAGGAGATTCGCAAGATTCGCGAGGAAACCGCCTCGCTGCTCGCGAAGAAGCAGGTTGTTGAGGGCCTCCAGAGCAACCGCTCCGAGCCCGTCCAGCTGCTCGACCAGCTGCTGCGCCAGCTGCCCGAGGGCGTCTACCTGAAGGGCATTCGCCAGCAGGGCGCAAAGGTCAACGTCACCGGCTACGCACAGTCGAACGCGCGCGTCTCCACGCTGATGCGCAACCTCGGCGCCTCACCCTACCTCGAGAATCCCGAGCTGGTGGAGATCAAGGCCGTCACGGCGCCCGGCGGGTCCGGCAATCGCGTCAACGAATTCAACATGAACATCTCGATCAAGCGGGCCGCGCCCGAAGATACGAGCGCCAAGGCTCCGGCCAAGGCGGCGGGGGTGAAATGAGCCTGATCGAAGATCTCAAGACTCTGGATCCCAAGCAACCGGGCAACTGGCCCTGGCTGGTCAAGGCCGGCGCGTTCCTGCTGATCTTCATCGTGATCCAGGTGGCCGCGTACCTCCTTCTTTGGCAGGCGCAGGCCGCCGACATCGAGAAGGGGCGCGCCGACGTGGCCAAGCAGAAAGAGACGTTCCTCGAGAAGAAGCGCCTCGCGGTGAACCTCGAAGCCTACAAGCAGCAGCGCGCTGAGATCGAGCAGTCGTTCGGCGCCCTGTTGAAGCAGCTGCCGAACAAGAGCGAGATGGACGCGCTGCTGATCGACATCAACCAGGCCGGCCTCGGCCGCGGCCTCGCGTTCGACCTGTTCAAGCCCTCGGAGAAGGAAAACTTCACCGAGTTCTACGCCGAGCTCCCGGTCGCCATCAAGGTTACGGGCAACTACCACGACCTCGGCGCATTCGCGAGCGATGTGGCCAAGATGCCCCGCATCGTGCTGCTCACCGACCTCAAGCTCGATCCGCCGAAAGATGGCGTGCTGTCCATGGAAGCCGTTGCCAAGACGTACCGCTACCTCGACGAGGAAGAGGTCACGAAGCAGCGGAAGACCACCAAGGATAAGCAGACCAAGGGCGGCAAGTGAGGTCATCGATGAAGCGCGTTCTCCTTCCCATCGCAGCCCTGGCGCTGCTTGCCGGCTGCAGCTCCGAGATCGACGAGCTGAAATCCTTCGTGCGTGATTCCGAGAAGGGCCTGCCGCGGCGCATCGACCCGCTGCCGGCGGTCAAGCCTTTCGAACCGTTCGCCTACGAGGGATTCGACCTTCCCGATCCCTTCAAGCCGCGCAAGCTTTCCGCGCCCAAGGAGGGAGCCGGCGGCCTCGCCCCGGACCTCAACCGGCGCAAGGAACCACTGGAGGCCTTCCCGCTGGAGCAGCTGAAGATGGTCGGCACGCTTTCGCAGGGCAAAGACACGTACGCCATCGTGCGCGCGGACAAGACGCTCTATCGCGTCAAGAAGGGCAATTACATGGGCCAGAACTTCGGCCTCATCACGGATGTGACCGAGGGCGACATCAAGCTCAAGGAAATCGTTCAAGACAGCGCCGGCGATTGGGCCGAGCGGCAGAGCGTTCTGCCGCTTCTGGAGGAAGCCGGCAAAGGGGACAAAAAGTGACGACGACGCTCCGCATCCCAACCCCCAGACTAGGGGCCACGCTCGCCGCGTTCGTGCTCGCGCTCGCCGCGCCACTCGCATGGGCGCAGGGCGCCGCGAAGAACGCCGTCGAATCGGTGAACTTCTCCTCGGTCCAGGGTGGAAAAATCCTGGTCAAGATCGGGTTGAAGGAACCGCTTGCCGTCGCTCCACAGGGATTCGCCGTCACCAACCCACCGCGAATCGCCATCGACTTGCCCGAAACAGTCAACGCGACCGGCCGCACGCAGATCGAAGCCGGCGAGGGCGACCTGCGCAGCGTCTCCATCGTCCAGACCGCCAACCGCACGCGCCTGGTCATGAACCTCACGCGCAACCTCACCTACACGCAGTCCCTGGACGGCACGCAGCTGATCGTCTCGATCGATGCCTCGCAGGCGGCGACGACGACGGCAGCGGTTGCAACTGCCCCGAGTGCCGCTCCCACGGTGTTCGCGGAAGCGGGCGCCCCGAGCACGGTCCGCTTCAACCTTCGCGACGTCGACTTCCGCCGCGGCAACACGGCTGAAGGCCGCATCGTGGTGGACCTGTCGTCGGCCAACATCGGCATCGACATCCGCCAGCAGGGTCGCCAGCTCGTGGTGGACTTCATCAATACCAACGTGCCGCGCAACCTGGTGCGCCGCCTCGACGTGGGCGACTTCGGCACCCCGGTGCGTTTTGTCGACACCTTCGAGCAGGGCGGCAACGCCCGCATCGTGGTCGAGCCGCGTGGCATCTGGGAATACTCTGCCTACCAGACGGACACGCAGTTCATCGTCGAGGTGAAACCGGTCAAGGAAGACCCGAACCGATTGCTGCAGAGCTCCACGCCCGGCTACGCGGGCGAGAAGCTGTCGCTCAACTTCCAGAACGTCGAAGTGCGTGCGGTGCTCCAGGTGATCGCCGACTTCACGGGCCTGAACATCATCACCAGCGACACGGTGGGCGGCAACCTCACGCTGCGCCTGAAGGACGTGCCCTGGGACCAGGCGCTCGACATCATCCTGCAGGCCAAGGGCCTGTCGAAGCGCAAGAACGGCAACGTTGTGCTGATTGCCCCGACCGACGAACTCGCGGCCAAGGAGAAGCTGGCGCTCGAGGCGCAGGCTGCGGTGACTGACCTGGAGCCGGTGCGCACGGAATCGTTTGCCCTTTCCTACGCGAAGGCCGAGGACCTGCAGAAGCTGCTCTCCAACAAGGAGCAACGCATCCTCTCGAAGCGCGGCGCCGCCAGCATAGACGAGCGCACCAACACGCTGTTCGTACAGGACTCCGGTGGCCGTCTCGAAGAAGCCCGCCGCCTGATCCAGCAGCTCGACGTGCCGGTCCGCCAGGTGCTGATCGAAGCCCGCATCGTGATCGCCGACGACAAGTGGGGTCGCCAGCTGGGTGCGCGCTTCGGCACGCAGTCAGCGTTCAACTCGCGCAACTACAACTTCGGCGTGTCGGGGACCAACTTCGACACTGCGCTGCCCCTCGGCAACAACCCGGTGTCGCGCGGTTCTGCCTCGCTGATCTACCCGGGCGGCAACGCACAGGACCTGTTCAACCTGCCCACGGGCGTCGGCACCATCCCGCTCGGCGCGCAACCGGAGCAGCTGAACGTGAACCTGCCGGTAGTCGGCGCGGCCGGCTCCCTGGCGCTTTCGATCCTCAACCTCGGCAGCGGCAACCTGGTCAACGTCGAACTCTCCGCCCTCGAAGCCGACAACCGCGGCAAGGTGGTTTCCAGCCCGCGCGTCATCACGGCCGACAAGAAAAAAGCGGTGATCTCGCAAGGCACGGAGATTCCCTACCTGACGGCCTCCGCTTCCGGCGCCACGACGGTGTCGTTCAAGCCGGCGGTGCTCGAGCTCGCGGTGACCCCGCGGATCACCCCGGATGACCGCATCATCATGGACCTCGAAGTGAAGAAGGACTCCGTGGGCGTGATCTTCGCCAACATCCCGTCAATCGACACGAAGAAGGTGACCACCCAGGTCCTTGTCGACAACGGCGACACAATCGTCCTCGGTGGCATCTTCGAGCAGACGACGCGCACAACGGTCGACAAGGTGCCGTTCCTGGGCGACCTCCCGTTTATCGGCGCAATCTTCCGCCGCACGGCCAAGCAGGACGACAAGACCGAGCTGCTGATCTTCGTGACGCCCAAGATCGTGAAGGACGCCCTTACCATCCGGTAGGCGGACAGGTTCCAGAAAAGCCCCGGTCCACCGGGGCTTTTTTTTCGCCCAGATTCGCGGGAGTAGTAACCTCATTGGCATGGACGGCAGCAACATCTTCCTGGTGGGCATGATGGGCGCGGGCAAGACCACGCTCGGGAAAACCCTGGCCCAGCGCCTGCAGCTCGAATTCGTCGATACCGACCGCATCCTGGTCGAGCGCACCGGCGTTCCCGTGGCTACGATCTTCGAGATCGAGGGCGAGGCCGGCTTCCGCAAGCGTGAGACGCAGGCGATCGCCGAACTGTGCGAGCAGCAGGGCTGCGTCGTGGCCACCGGCGGCGGCGCAATCCTCGCCGAGGAGAATCGCGTCGCGATGCGCAACAATGGAACGGTGGTCTACCTGCGTGCCCGCCTGGAGAACCTGTGGGAACGCACGCGTCACGATTCCAGCCGCCCCCTGCTGGCGACCGTGGACCCGCGCGCCACGCTGGCGCACCTGCTCGAGATTCGCGATCCCCTGTACAAGGAAGCCGCGCACCTGATCGTCGATACCGGGACGCAGAGCGCATCCGCGCTGGTCTCGCGCGTCGTTGCCGCGCTGCGCGAACGCACTTCCGGAGCACGCGCATGAGCATGAAGACCCTGAACGTCGATCTTGGCGAGCGCAGCTATCCGATCCACATCGGCGAAGGTCTCATCGACGAGGGCGGCCTGCTGGGTGCCCACGTGAACGGCCGCATCGCTGTGGTGGTCAGCAACGAAATCGTCGCTCCGCTTTATGCGGCGCGTGTCGAAGCCGCGCTCGCCCGCGCCGGCGCCAGGCGGACCCTGCGCGTGCTGCTTCCCGACGGCGAGCAGCACAAGGACTGGCAGAACCTCGATCGCATCTTCGCCGCGTTGCTCAAGGCGCAGGCGGACCGCGCAACAGTCCTGGTCGCGGTGGGTGGGGGTGTCGTGGGTGACATGACGGGTTTTGCGGCGTCGGCGTACCAGCGTGGCATCACACACATCCAGGTGCCGACTACACTGCTGGCGCAGGTCGACTCATCGGTCGGCGGGAAGACAGCGATCAACCATCCGCTTGGCAAGAACATGATCGGCGCATTCCACCAGCCGGCCGCGGTCATCGCCGATACGGGCACATTGTCGAGCCTCCCGAAGCGCGAATACGCCTCGGGGATGGCGGAGGTCATCAAGTACGGCGCGATCCGCGACCTCGAATTCCTGGCTTGGATCGAGGGGAATGCCGATGCGTTGTTGCGCCGGGACACATCGGCATTGGCTCACGCCATCCTGCGATCCTGCGAAATCAAGGCGGAGATTGTCGCCGCGGATGAGCGGGAAGGCGGCGTGCGAGCGCTGCTCAACTTCGGCCACACCTTCGCTCACGCGATCGAATCGGCCGCTGGCTACGGAAACTGGCTGCATGGCGAAGCGGTCGCAGCCGGGATGGCGCTGGCGGCCAGGTTCTCCGTCCGCCACGGGCGCATTCCGGTGGAGCAGGCACACCGTCTCGAAGCAATCCTGAAACGCTTCGGCCTGCCGGTGGATGCCCCCGGCTATTCCGCCGACACCTGGCTGGAATACATGGGGCGCGACAAGAAAAATGAGTGTGGCCGCGTTACGCTGATCCTCCTCGACCGCCTGGGGGATGCGGCCGTGGTCAAGGACACTGCCGATACGGCGCTGCGCGAATTTCTCGCGGCTGCCTAGGCCTCCGGCGCGCCGGCCGGCTTGTCCAGCCGGCGCAGGAAAACCGTCATCTCCCTTGCCGCCTGCTTGTCGCCCTTGAGCTGCGCTGTTTCGATGCCCATCCGGTAGGCCTCGCGCGCTTCATCCGGAAGACCGGTTTCCACCAGCGCCTTGCCCAGCAACTTCCACGCAGCCGAATAACCCGGGTCCTGCACCACTGCGGCGCGCAGGTGCGCAACGGCGCGCGCGGCGTCCTTGGCATTGAGGTAGTTCAGCCCGAGGCCGAAGCGCAACAGAGCGCTGTCCTTGCCTGCGGCGAGGAGGGCTTCGAAGCGTTCGGCGGGACTCATCGCGGCGCGGCCTTCACGGTATGATCGTCTCATAACCCCGGGAGAGACAACCATGATGTTGCGCATGCTCAAGCTTGCCGTGGCGGCCCTTGCAATCGCCACCGCCCCGACGCTCACTTACGCCCAAAAGGAGCGCGAGGTAACCATAGCATTGCAGGCTGCAATCACCTCCATCGATCCGCACTACCACAACCTCTCGCCGAACAACGGCATGCTGAGGCACATCTTCGAGCCGCTGATCCGGCGAGATGCCAACATGAAGATGCTGCCGGGGCTCGCCGTGTCCTGGAAGGCGCTCGACGACCTCACCTGGGAGTTCAAGCTGCGCAAGGGCGTGAAATTCCACGACGGCACGCCATTCACCGCCGAAGACGTCGCCGCGACGTATAAGCGCGTTCCAAACGTGCCCAACAGCCCGTCGTCCTTCGCGACCTTCACCAAGCCGATCATCGAGACCAGGATCGTCGATCCGTACACCATCATCTTCAAGACCGCTTCGCCGCATGTGCTGCTGCCGAGCGACCTCTCTGCGGTCTACATCCTGCCGAAGGCCGTGGCGGAGAAGGCGGCCACGGAAGACTTCAACTCCGGCAAGGCGGCGATCGGCACCGGGCCGTACAAGCTGGCCGAATACATTCCCAACCAGCGCGTGGTGCTCAAGGCCAACTACGGCTACTGGGGCGGAGAAGAGCCCTGGGACAAGGTGACCTTCAAGATCCTGTCGAACCCGGCCGCGCGTGTCGCCGCTCTCCTCTCGGGCGACGTGCAGATGATCGAGACGGTGCCCACCTCCGACATCGCGCGCCTCTCGTCGGACAAGAAGTTCGTGCTCTCCGACAAGGTGTCGAACCGCGTGATCTACGTGCACCTGAACCAGTGGAACGACAAGACCGTTCCCTTCGTGACGGCCAAGGACGGCAAGCCCCTCGACAAGAACCCGTTCAAGGATGCGCGTGTCCGCAAGGCGCTTTCGATGGCCATAAATCGCGACGCCATATCGGACCGGATCATGGAGAAGAAGTCGGTGCCGGCCGCGCAATTGCTGCCCGATTTCTTTCCGGGCACCAGCAAGAAACTCAAGCCGCTGAAGTACGACCCTGAAGGCGCGAAGAGGCTGCTCGCCGAAGCCGGGTACCCCAATGGCTTCGCCCTCACGATCCACGGTCCCAGCAATCGCTACATCAACGACGACAAGATCGCGCAGGCGATTGCGCAGTTCTATTCACGCGCCGGAATCGACGCGAAAGTGGAGACCATGCCCTCGAGCGTGTACTTCACGCGTGCGACCAAGGGCGAGTTCGGCTACATGGTCCTCGGTTGGGGAACCGAGTCGGGCGAACAGGGTTCCAGCCTGCGTTCGCTGCTGGCGACCTACGATCCGTCGAAGGGCATGGGTGTCACCAATCGAGGGCGCTACTCCAACCCGGCCTTCGACAAGCAGGTGAACGAGGCGCTGGTGACGATGGACGACAAGAAGCGCGAGGCGATGATCCAGGCGGCCGCCGAGACCGCGATGAACGACACCGGCCTGATCCCGATCCACTACGAGGTCAGCACCTGGGCCACGGCGAAGGGCTACAAATACACCGCCAGGACCGACCAGTACACGCTCGCCATGGACCTCAAGCCCGCAGGAAAGTAGCCCCGTCCGATGCTCTCCTTCGCCATCCGCCGGTTCGGCCAGAGCCTTTTCGTGCTGTTGGCGATGTCGTTCCTGGTGTTCATTGGCGTCTACGCAATCGGCAACCCGATCGAGCTGCTGGTCAATCCCCAGGCGGACGAGGCGGAGCGCATTCGCGCCACCGCCGCGCTCGGGCTCGACAAGCCGATACTCGAGCAGTACGCGACCTTCCTCACTCGCGGCGCGCAGGGCGACCTGGGCCGCTCGTTCGTGTTCAACGAGCCCGCCATCCAGCTGATCCTGGCGAAGCTGCCGGCGACACTCGAGCTGGCCCTGACGGCGATGGTGATCTCCGTGATCATCGGGATTCCGCTCGGCCTCATCGCCGGGCTGAGGCCACACTCGTTCGCTGGCCGCGCCATCATGGCGGGATCCATCCTTGGGTTCAGCCTGCCGACCTTCTGGGTCGGACTCGTCCTCATCATGCTGTTCTCGGTTCATCTCGGGTGGCTGCCCCCCAATGGGCGCGGGGAAACCGTGATGCTCCTCGGTATCCCGGTGAGCTTCCTCACCTGGGATGGGCTGCAGCACCTCGCGATGCCCGCCCTGAATCTCGCGCTCTTCAAGCTCTCCCTGCTGGTTCGCCTCACGCGCGCCAGCACGCGTGAGGCCGCGTTGCAGGACTACGTGAAGTTCGCGCGCGCGAAAGGGCTGGGACCGCGCCGCGTCATCGGCGTGCACGTGCTCAAGAACATCCTGATTCCCATCGTCACCGTGATCGGCCTGGAGCTGGGATCCGTCATCGCCTTCGCGATCATCACCGAGTCGATCTTCGCGTGGCCGGGCACGGGCAAGTTGCTGATCGATTCGATCAACCAGCTGGACCGTCCCGTGATCGTGGCCTACCTGCTGGTCATCGTCACGATTTTCATCACCATCAATTTCGTGGTCGACGTGCTCTATTCGCTGCTGGATCCTCGCGTACGCCTCGGCGGCGCAACAGGGGCGCACTGAGATGGGTGTCATCGCCGGTGAAACCGTGACGCCGCCCGAGCGCCTTCCACCGGCCGAATCACCGTTGCGCCGCTTTGCGGCGGAATTCGCGGAGAGCCGCCTGGCGCTGGTGGGCCTCGTGATGCTGGTGGTGATCGTCGTGCTGGCCCTTGCCGCGCCGGTGATCTCGCCGCAGAACCCGTACGACCTCGCGCAGCTCGACGTGATGGACTCCAAGCTCGCGCCCGGCGAAGTTTCGAGCAGCTCGGGCAAGCACTACCTGCTGGGCACCGACGACCAGGGCCGCGACATGTTGTCGGGCATCTTCTACGGCATCCGCATCTCACTTTTCGTCGGCGTCGCCAGCACCGTGATCGCGCTCAGCGTCGGCCTGGTGCTCGGGCTCGCCGCCGCGTACTTCGGTGGCATCGTTGACACGATCATCATGCGCATCGCGGATATCCAGCTTTCCTTTCCGGCAATCCTGATCGCGCTGGTGCTGCTCGCGGTGCTGGGCCAGGGCGTCGACAAGATCATCGTGGCACTCGTCACCGTGCAATGGGCCTACTACGCACGCACCGTGCGAGCCTCGGCTCTCGTGGAACGGCAGAAGGAATACATGGAAGCGGCGCAGGTCCTCGCGCTTTCCCGACCGCGGATCGTGTTCCGGCACCTGCTGCCCAATTGCCTGCCGCCGCTGATCGTCGTGGCGACGGTGCAGGTGGCTCACGCGATCCAGCTCGAGGCGGCGCTTTCGTTCCTGGGGCTTGGCCTGCCGATCACGGAGCCCTCCATCGGACTGCTGATCTCCAATGGTTTCCAGTACCTGCTCTCCGGCAAATACTGGATCAGTTTCTATCCCGGCCTTGCGCTGCTGTTGACGATTGTTGCCATCAACCTCGTCGCCGACCAGCTGCGCGACGTGCTCAACCCGAGGCTCAAGAGATGACGACGGCCACCGCGCCGCTGCTGGAAGTGGAGGGGCTGCGAATGCACTTCTTCACCAAGGCGGGCGTCGTCAAGGCCGTCGACGACGTGAGCTTCCGCCTCGAACGCGGCAGGATCCTCGGCATCGTCGGCGAATCAGGCTCCGGAAAATCGATGACCGGCTACTCGATCCTCGGGCTGGTGGATGAACCCGGACGCGTCGTTGCCGGGCGCATCGCACTCAACGGCCAGGAGCTGACGCGACTCGATGAAGCGGCCTGGCGCAAGCTGCGCGGCAATCGCATCGCGATGATTTTCCAGGACCCGATGATGACCCTCAATCCGGTCCTGCGCATCGACACGCAGATGGTGGAAGCGGTGCGCGCGCACCACGCGGTGTCCCACGAAAGCGCTCTGGCTCGCTGCCGGGAGGCGCTGACCCAGGTTGGAATCGCCTCGCCGGACGAGCGCCTGCGAAGCTATCCGCACCAATTCTCTGGGGGCATGCGCCAGCGCGTCGCGATTGCGATCGCACTGCTGAACAAGCCGGATCTCATCATCGCCGACGAACCAACCACTGCGCTCGATGTGACGATCCAGGGCCAGATCCTGTTCGAGATGCAGAAGCTTTGCCGCGAAAGCGGTACCGGCCTCATCTGGATCACCCACGATCTCTCCGTCATCTCCGGGCTCGCGGACGACGTCTGCGTGATGTATGCGGGCCGCATTGTTGAATCGGGCACGGTGGACGACGTGCTCGAGCATCCGAGGCACCCCTACACGCGCGGCCTGCTCGACTCCGTACCCAGCCGCAACCAGCCCGGCAGGCCGCTGGCACAGATCCCGGGAATGACGCCGTCGCTGCTGAAGCTCGGCGAAGCGTGTGCATTCCGCGAGCGCTGCCCGCAGGCAGTCGAGCCCTGCTCGATAGCCCCCGCGATGCGAACACTTGGCCCGGGGCGTACGCTGCGATGCGCGAATCCCCTCCCATGAGCACCATGGCACCCGCGCTGCTCGAGCTGCGAGGCGTCTCGAAGCGCTTCGTGAAGACAATCGATTTCGCCGGCAGGATCGCGCGCAGGCTCGGATCGAGTGTCAAGGAAACCACGGTGCATGCGCTGGATAACGTCGACCTCGCGATCAGGGAAAGAGAAGTCGTTGGCCTCGTCGGAGAATCCGGCTGCGGCAAATCGACCCTCGGCAGGATCGTCGCACGCATCCTTCCCCCCACGGAGGGCGAACGGTTCTGGAAGGGCCGTCCCTACTCGGAATTCGAGTCGGAATCGAATCGGCGCGAACGCCTGGCGGTGCAGATGATTTTCCAGGACCCGTACGCATCTCTCAATCCGCGCATGCGGATCGTGGACATCGTGGGCGAGGCGCCAACCGTCCACGGCATCGTGAATGCCGCGGAGCGTGCCGATTACGTCGCCGACATGCTGCAGCGGGTGGGAATGGACGCCAGCCTCATGCGCCGATTTCCCCACCAGTTTTCCGGTGGACAGCGAAGCCGCATCGGCATTGCGCGCGCCCTCGCAGTGAAGCCGACCTTCCTGGTCTGCGACGAAGCCGTGGCCGCCCTCGACGTTTCAATCCAGGCGCAGGTGCTCAACCTCTTCGTGCGCCTGCGCGAAGAGCTCGCGCTGACCTATCTCTTCATCAGCCATGACCTCGGCGTGATCCGGCACGTGTCCGATCGCGTGGTGGTGATGTACCTCGGGCGCGTGGTTGAATCTGCGCCCACTGTCGAACTCTACGCGCGGCCAAATCACCCATATACCGAGGCGTTGGTCGCCGAAGTGCCCCGCGTCGATGCGAAGCGCCGCCGGTATGTTCCGGTCAATGGCGAGATACCTTCACCGCTGGCGCCTCCGCCTGGATGCCATTTCAACCCGCGTTGTCCGAAGGCCTTTGCACGTTGCCGCGAGGAAGTGCCGCGGCTTCGCGAAATAGCGCCGGGCCACGTTTCCGCCTGCCACCTCAACGACGTGAAAAGCTGATGACAACCGCATTCAATCTCTACCCTCCGCTCGCAGGCCACTCTCCCCTGGTCCTCGATTCGCCGCACAGCGGCAACATCTATCCGGAAGACTTCGGCACCGTGGTGTCGCTGGAGCGCCTTCGCAGAGCCGAGGACAGCTACGTGAACGAGCTCTATGCGAAGGGCCCTGAGCTGGGCGCTTCGCTGGTGGCCGCGCAATTCCCGCGCAGCTATATCGACCCGAACCGTTCCCTGCTGGACATCGACGCCTCGATGCTCGACGCGCCCTGGCCAGGCCCCGCGGTCCCGAGCGCGAAGACGGAGAGGGGCATCGGTCTTGTCTGGCGCGTGCTCGACGACGGTGAACCCATCTATGGACGCAAGCTCTCCGTGGCCGAGGTGAAGCAGCGCATCGTCCGCTATCACCAGCCCTACCAGCGCGCGGTAAAGGACTGCCTCGACGCGGTCCATGATCACTTCGGCGGTGTCTGGCATCTGAACCTGCACTCGATGCCGGCCTTCAGCAGCGTGATTTCCCAGGAGGGCCCGGGCAAGCCGCGACCCGACTTCGTACTGGGTGATCGCGACGGCACCACCTGCGAGCCCGAGTTCACGGCGATGGTGGCGTCGGCGCTGCGCGCGATGGGTTACGAAGTGAAGGTGAATGATCCCTACAAGGGAGTCGAGCTGGTACGCGCCTTCTCCGATCCGAAGGCACAGCGCCACAGTCTCCAGGTCGAGGTGAACCGCAAGTTGTACATGGACGAAGGCACGCGTGAGAAAACCGCGGGCTTCGCGGCTCTCAAGGCCAACCTGGACTCGCTGCTCGCTTTGGTCGCGGAATACGCGGTCCAGCGTTGCGGGCAGGTTTGCGGCAACCACCACGACCACGCTCATGGCCATGACCACGATCATGCCCACAGCCACAAACACGATCACAATCACCGACACGAGCACTGACATGCCCATCGCCGTCGAACTGCAGGCACCGGACATCTTCTCCCATCGCGCGTCGAATACCGGCGTCGACTACATCCACACATTCGACAGCGGCAAGCCGGGTCCGCACGTGATGGTAAACGCGCTCACCCATGGCAACGAGATCTGCGGCGCCATCGTGCTCGACAACCTGCTGCGGCGGCAATTGCGCCCGATTCGCGGAAGACTCACGCTGTCGTTCGCAAACGTCGAGGCATTTTCGCGATTCGATCCACGCAATCCGTATGCGACACGTTTCATCGACGAGGACTTCAACCGCGTCTGGAATCCCGCCACACTGGACGGTCCGGGGAAGACGGTGGAGCTCACGCGCGCGCGCCAGCTGCGTCCTTTCATCGACGCCGCAGACTACTTGCTGGATATCCACTCGATGCTGGAGCCCAGCCCACCAGTGATGATCTGCGGCGCGCTCGAGAAGGGCATCGCATTTTCATTCGACGTGGGTGTGCCGCGAGACATCGTCAGCGACACCGGGCATTCCAATGGAACGCGCATGCGCGACTACGGCGGGTTTGGTGATCCCGCGAGCCCCAGGAACGCACTCCTGGTCGAGTGCGGGCAGCACTGGGAGCGCAGCGCGGAACGCGTTGCATGGCAGACCACGTGGCGCTTCATGAATCACCTGGGCGCCGTGGATCCCGCGATGGCGGCAAAGGAGATCGATGCCGACGTGCCGCCGCAGCGGCTCATCCGCGTGACTGAAGCGGTGGTCGCGAGCTCACCGGCCTTCCGTTTCACTCGGACATTCGCCGGACTGGAAGTGATCGAGCGGGAAGGCGACCTCATCGCCTGGGACGGCGACCGGCCCGTCAAGGCGCCTTACGACAATTGCGTGCTGGTGATGCCCGTTCCCAACAACGTGAAGACGGGCCTGACCGCGGTGAGGCTTGGGCGGCTGGAGACGCGTTAGCCCGCGGCGTCCTCGCCCTTGCCGGAGGGCCGGATGCCCAGCTGCTTGAGCTTGCGGTAGAGGTGCGTGCGCTCGAGGCCCACGCGATCGGCGACACGCGACATGTTGCCCTCCTCGCGCCGGATGTGATGCAGGAAGTACTGTTTCTCGAACTGCTCGCGCGCGTCACGCAGCGGCAGGTCGAGTGAAACGCCGACTTCCGTGGTGACCTGCTCGCGCGGGCCGAGGTTGAATTCCCGCGCGACGCGATTCACGTCCTCGCCGCCGATATCGTTGGCAAGCGCCGTGAGCGCCAGTGTCTTCACGACGTTCTGCAGCACGGGCAGGTTCCCGGGCCAATCGAGGTTACGCATCACGTTGAGCGCACCCACCGTCAGCGTACGGAGCGGTATCTCGTTCGCGTCGACCAACTGCGTGAGCAACGTGCCGGCGATATCGGGAATGTCCTCGGGGTGGTCCGCAAGGGCAGGGACACGAATGGTGAGACCGGAGAGCTGGTGATAAAGCGCGGGATCGAAACGCCCGTCGTCGACCATGGCAGGAAGCGGTCCCGTCGCGGCGCATATCAGGCGCGCGTTGAATTTTTCCAGCTTGCCGAGCAGTTGCGCCAGGCCCTTCTGCTCCGCCTTGTTCAGCAGCGCGATCTCCGGGAGGAACAACGTGCCGTCGCGGGCCACGGTCAACGGCTCGAAAGGGTTGGTCGCGAGCCATTCGGTCTCCTCCAGCGCGACCCAAGGTGTGTTCGCCAGGTGCAGATGGCGCGCGCACAGTTCGAATCCGCAGCCCGGCTCACCGATCAGCAGCACTGGAGTGCGCAGCCTGCCGACCTGGTCGAGGCGTTGGCGCAGCTCCTGGATCACGCGCGCACGGCCCAGGTTCACCAGCGCCAATCCCGTCTTCGGAAGTGCCTTGCCACCCGCCAGCGCCTTGCCGACGGTGGCCAGCAACTTGGGCAGGCTGATGGGTTTCTCGAGGAAATCGAAGGCGCCGATGCGCGTGGCCTCGACGGCGGAGTCGATGGTGCCGTGGCCGGACATCATCACCACCGGCATCGTCAGCAGGCCGCTTCCGGCCCATTCCTTCAGCAGCGTGATGCCGTCGGTATCGGGCATCCAGATGTCGAGCAACACGAGGTCCGGGCGCATTTCCTTGCGCGCGGAACGGGCAGTCTGGGCGTTTTCCGCCAGCCGCACTCCGTATCCCTCGTCACGAAGGATCTCGAAAAGCAGTTCGCGGATGCCGACTTCATCGTCGACGACAAGGATCTGGTTCGCGGGCATTTGTATCGGTTTGGTTTACGCCGCTGCCTTGAGTGGCAGGACGATACTCACCGTGGCGCCATGGGGTTTCACATTCTCCACCAGAATGCGCCCTTGGTGCTCGTCGACTATCTTCTTGACGATCGCCAGGCCCAGGCCCGTGCCTTTCGGCTTGGTGGTTACGTAGGGCTCGAAAATCCGGCCCATCACACCCTCGGCGATGCCCGTGCCGTTGTCCCGCACCGTGAGTAGCACGCCGCCGGTCCCGAGGCTGGTGGAAACAAGGATTTTCGGGCCCTCGACGCCGGTGAGGGCATCGATGGCGTTCTGGAAAAGGTTGTGCAGTACCTGCCGCAGCATGGCGGGGTCGGCGTAGATCTGCGGAAGGTCTTCGGCGAGCCGCGGCTCGATCGATACACCCATGGCTTCGTAGAGGACCAGCACCTCCCGCACCAGGTCATTCAACGTGACGGCACGGGCGTTCATACGCGAGGAATGCGCGTACTGGGAGAAGTCGTCGACCATTCCCTTGAGCGCCGCGACATGGCTCACGATGGTGCCGGTGGCGCGCGTCAGGAGGTCCGCTTCCGCCGCCGGAAGTTTGTCCTTGAGCTTGTGCTGCAGGCGCTCCGCCGAAAGCTGGATCGGCGTGAGCGGGTTCTTGATCTCGTGCGCCAGGCGCCTGGCCACCTCGCCCCACGCGGCATCGCGCTGGGCCTGGATGAGGTGCGTGATGTCGTCGAAGACAACGACGTAGCCATCTTCTCCACGCTGCACGAGTCGCGTTCCGCGCAGCAGCAGGATGCGCTGCCCGTCCCCGCGTCGGTACTCCATCTGCTCTTCCCACTGGCGCGTGCTGGAAGAAGCGAAATGCCGCAGCGCGATCTCCGCAAAAGGTGCTACCGACTGCATGTGGCGCGGCCATTCCGAAAGCTTCAATCCGTGGAATGCACCGGTCGGCACCGCGAGGATCTCGTTGGCCGAAGCGTTCATCGTCTTGACGTAGAGGCGCTCGTCGAAAGTGAGCACGCCCGACGTCAGGTTGGAAAGGATGCTTTCGAGGTAGGTCTTGGAATCCTCCAGCTGCTGCTGGTTGCGCTCCATCGCGTCGGTGGCGTCCGCGATCTGCCGCGTCATGGTGTTGAACGACTGGGTGAGCACGCCGAACTCGTCGCGGCTCTTCACCGGGTTCAACTTGGAGTAATCGCCCTTCGCGATCGCGCGCGTGGCTTCGGCGAGTGCGGAAAGAGGTGCCGAGAGTTTCTCCGAGAGCAGGAACGCCAGCGCCAAGGCCGAGAACAGCGTCAGCAACATCGCGAGCGTGAGCGTCAGGCTGAAGATGTCCTTGAGGCCGTTGCGCGCCAGCAGGAGCTCGTTGTAGTCCTTGACGCCGGCGGCCACCAGCAATGCGTCACGCGAAATCGCGCTGGGCACACGCTGCAGCACCTGCAGGACGCGGATGTCGTCCGCGATGGTCAACACATTCACCGGCACGATCACGCGCAGGTATAGACCCCTTTCGGGTATTTCCTCGATCGATCGCACGCTTTGCTGCGACCGCACCTGTCGAAGCACGTTCTGTGTCGGCAGATCCGGCAACAGGGCGACCGGTTCCGAGCCCGACTGCGCAAGTACGCGGCCGCGGGCGGTGAGCAGCGTGGCCTCCTCGATGGAGTATTGCTCGCGCAGGCGGTTGAGCGTGGTGGCCTCGACGGCCTGCGTGGTGGCGAGCGAAACCGACATGGACTCGGCCTTGAGTGCGAGCTCCTTGAGGGAGTTCTCCATGGCGCTGCGCGCGAGCTTCAGGCCGCTGTTGAGCGACTCGTCGACGCGCACGTCGAACCAGGATTCGATCGAGCGCTGCAGGAACTGGTAGGAGATCGCGTACATCATGCCGCCCGGGATGAACGCCATCAGCGCGAAGACCATCACCAGGCGCAGGGTCAGCTTGGAGCCGAAGACACGCTCGCGCAGCTTGCGGCGCAGGACGAGCAATTGATAGCCGATCAGCGCCCCGAGCCCAAGGGCCAGGCCGCCACCGAGATAGAGTAGGAGCCGGTAGTTCTTCGCGAACAGCGCGGTGTTCGCGGAAGCCTCTGACATCAGGTACACCAGCGCAGCGCCAGCGACCACGCAGAGGAAAATCAGGGGTCTCATGGACCGAGCGTCCAGCGATGCCAATCAGACGCCAGGGTCCAGTCACGCGAAGCGAGCGCGTTGACCTGGAATGGCTTTGGCAGCTGGGCGGTATCGAGGCGCATACGAACTGCCGCCTGATAGACCTGATCCTTTTTTATTACGCCTTTGTCGGCGATATGCCACCCGCGCAGGCGCGATAGTACGCGGGTCACCTCATCAAATCGGGAGAAGTTCTGGTAGACGTTCCCGAAGGTCAAGCGGTATTGCCGCAGCAGCGGCGTGTACGAAATCTTGTAAGTCTGGGAGAGCTGGATCGGCTTCTCGTCGAACCAGTACCAGCGCGGACTCGACAACTCGAAATCGACCACGAAGAACAGCGGAATGCCGCGGTTCACCGCCTCTTCAAGGCGCGCGTTGAACTGGATGTCGAAGGCCGCTTCCAGCTCCCAGCCGTCGTCGACGGGGTCGATCACGACGCTGCGCACTTCAATTCCGTCCGCGAACGCGGCGGGCGCGAACACCGCCACCAGCAAGGCAAGCGCCATCGCGCGAACACGACGGGGCATGGCCGAAAGCCAGCGGAGAGAAGAAAAAAGCGCCGAAGTTGTCATCTATTCGAGCGACCCTGGGTGCCTGTTCGAAGGAAAGTGTTGTATCCGCGATACAGGTGAGGCTACGAAAGTCAATTTACCACTAATCTCAACGACTTGCCACAAATTTGCAGTGACCGAGGATAGGCCTATTTTCCGGCAAATCAATGACTTGCGATTTTCCTCTAAGCTGGCACAGCACCTGGTTTCAGCGGTTTGCCTCGCAGAAACTCGGCGACCGCCATCCTGCGCCCTCCCGGCCGCTGCAGAACCCTCAGATCCAGTGCCCCCGAGCCGCAAGCAACCATAAGTCGGGTGGATTCCACGACCAGGCAGCTGCCGGGAGCCCCAAAGTTCCCCGAGACGGGTTCAGCGGACCAGACCTTGACGATCTCTCCGGCCACCATGCCCTCCGCTCCGGGCGCCGGATCGAAAGCGCGCACCTGCCGATCGACCTCCTCGCAGGAGCGCGACCAGTCGATACGGGCTTCAGCCTTGGTGACCTTGGCTGCATATGTTGCTCGCGAGCCGTCCTGGGGCCTCGCGGCCAGTGCATGCAATTGCTGCAATGCCTCGACGATCGATTCCGCGCCCAGGATCGAAAGCCGCTCGGTGAGCGCGCCGGTAGTGTCTCGCGGACTGATCGGAATCGCCTTCTCAAGCAGTACCGGGCCCGTATCGAGCCCTTCGTCCATCTGCATGATTCCGACGCCGGTGACGGTATCGCCCGCGAGGATTGCCCGGTGAATCGGTGCCGCACCACGCCAGCGTGGCAGAAGCGAGGCGTGGATGTTGAGGCAACCATGCCGAGGGATCTCCAGCACGGCCTTGGGAAGCAGCAATCCGTAAGCCGCGACAACCATCACGTCGGTGCCGACGGCGCGAATGCGCTCCTGTGCCTCCGCCGCCTTGAGCGTCGCAAACTTCTCAATGGGAATGCTGTGGGATTGGGCAACCGCGGCCACGGCGCTGGACGTGAGCTTGAGCCCGCGGCCGGAGGGACGGTCCGGCTGTGTGAGGACCAGGACCACATCGTGGCCGGCATCCACCAGGGCTTCCAGGGCCCGGGCGGCGAAAGGAGGGGTACCCGCGAAGGCAACGCGCAAGGGCGCGGCTTCCGGGCTCAGGCGGCCTTGCGTTGGCGCTTTTTCAGCTTCGCGCGAATTCGGTTCTGCTTCAGGTCTGACAGGAGCTCGACGAAGACCTTGCCTTCCAGGTGATCCAATTCGTGCTGGATGCAGGCGGCGAGCATCCCCGAGGCATTCAAGGTGAACCGCGCACCGTTGCGGTCGAGCGCGGTGACGGTAACACTTTCCGCCCGCTCGACGTTGTCATAGACGCCGGCGACCGAGAGGCAACCTTCCTGGTTGGTGGCAATGCCTTCGCGCCGGGTGATCTCCGGATTGATGAAGACCCGCAGGTCGCTGCGGTCCTCGCTCACATCCATGACAATGATCTGTTTGTGGACGTCTACCTGACTCGCCGCCAGTCCGACACCGGGCGCGGCGTACATGGTCTCGACCATGTCATCAATCAGGTTTCGCGTCGCCGAGTCGATTTTTTCGACGCGCTGCGCGGGCTTCATGAGCCTCGGATCGGGGTACTGGAGTATGTCGAGAATGGCCATAAATGCTTGCTAATTGAAGAAATTATGTGCAGAATTTATCGCACTACATGAGAAAAGGGGCGTAACCCTTTTCTGAATATGGGTCCCCAGCGCCATATCCACAAGTGAGTGCCGCCATGCGAAAGACAATTATAACTTTAGTCGTCGCCCTGGCCAGTTTGGTTCCGGGCGGGGTATTGGCAGATGGCATGCCGGCCTCGTCGGAAAAAACGGCCGCAAAGGGGGGCGATTCCGCTTCCACCCAAGTCACCCAGGCTGACCTGGCGGCCGATGCGCCGTCCGAGTACACGGTCGTCAAAGGCGACACCTTGTGGGGAATTGCGGGCAAGTTCCTGAAAGATCCCTGGAAATGGCCGCAGGTCTGGCAGATGAACCAGGAACAGATCAAGAACCCGCACAAGATCTACCCGGGCGACGTGGTTCGCCTGGACCGTGATTCGATGCGCATGTCGCTGGCCAGTGGTGGCGCCGGCGGATCCGGCGGATCCGGCGGACCCAGCGGCGGCACCATGGCCGATGCGGCCGGAAACGTGGTCAAGCTGGACGCCCGCGTGCGGGTAGAGCCCCTGAATTCGGCCGTTCCCAGCATTCCCGGCACCGTTATCGGCCCCTTCCTGAGCCAGCCCCTGGTCGTCGAGGCGAACGGCCTGGATTCCGCTCCGTCGATCCTCGCCACCGAGGAAAGCCGGGTCATCGTGGGAGCCGGCGATACGGCCTACGCGGACCGCATCGGCACCGGCGACAGCATCAACTGGCAGATCTTCCGTCCCGGGGTAGCCCTCAAGGACCCGGATTCGGGCGAAATTCTCGGCTATGAGGCCAAATACGTCGGTGACGCTCGTGTCCGCCGCTACGGCAACCCGACCACCCTTGAAATCGTCAAGACCCGCCAGGAGGTCAATCGTGGCGACCGGCTCGCCCCGGCTCGCGAAACGGCCTTCCCGACCTACGTTCCGCGCGCGCCCGATAAACTGATCAAGGGCGTGATCATGTCGGTGGATGGTGGTGTTTCGGAGTTCGGCCAATACCAGATCATCACCATCAACCGCGGCGCGCGTGATGGCGTCGAGGTTGGACATGTCCTTGCAACCCTGCGCAAGGGCCAGGTGATCAACGCCGGTGGCCGTTTGCTGGATTCCTCCCGCTTCCTCGATGGCCTGAAGATCACCCCGGTCAACGTGGTTCCGGATCCGCCGCGCCCTCCGCCGCCCCCGGTTGAGCCGGGCAAGGTTGCGCCGGTTGCGCAGGCCGATGGCCCGCTGAAGCTCCCGGACGAGCGCAATGGCCTGATCTTCGTCTTCCGCACGTTCGACAAGCTTTCGTACGCGCTCGTGATGCGTGCCACTCGCCCGATGTATATCGGAGACGTGGTCACAACGCCGTAACGCGTTCGGCAGCGGACAGGAACAAGGGGCTTCGGCCCCTTTTTCTTTTCCCGCCCGGGTCAGCGAAGCGTGACCTGACCCCGTTTATGGGGCATCCTCCCGATCCCTCCCGCCATGGACTCCTCCAATCCACAACGCGTTCCTCGTCCCGACGCCGAGGCTTGGCTTCGCCTTTGCCTCGTACCCGGCGTCCCGCCTTCGGCCCAGCGATTGCTGCTCGCAGCAATGGGAACGCCACAGCACGTGCTCGGCGGCGACGCCAGGGCGCTTGTGCAGGCAGGCGCTAGCCCGCGAATGGCGGAACTGCTTGCTGCCGGCCCAAGCCCGGTGTTGCTCGAGAAAACGTTGCGATGGCTCGACGACAATTCGTCCCAGCTCATCACGCTGGGTGATCCCGCTTACCCCCGCCTGCTTCTGCAAATTCCGGATCCGCCCAATGTCCTCTACGCGATCGGCCGCGTGGAGCTGCTCAACGAGCCTTGCTTCGCGATCGTCGGGAGTCGCAATTGCACCGGTGCCGGTGGACGCGACGCGCGTGCGTTCGCGCACGCTCTTTCAAGCGCGGGATTGTGCATCGTGAGCGGACTCGCGCTGGGAATCGACACACACGCGCACACTGGGGGTCTTGAAGGCGCCGGCTCGACCATCGCGGTGATGGGAACCGGCCCGGATGTCATCTACCCCGCGAGGAATCGAGAGCTGGCGCACCACATCGCAAGGCAAGGCTGCCTGCTCACGGAGTTTCCGTTGGGAACGCCTTCGATGTCGGGGAACTTCCCGCGCCGCAACCGTCTCATCAGTGGGCTCTCGCGTGGTGTTCTCGTGGTGGAAGCCGCGCGCCGCAGCGGCTCCCTCATCACCGCTCGGCTGGCCGCCGATCAGGATCGTGACGTGTTCGCAGTCCCGGGTTCGATACACTCGCCGCATTCGAAGGGTTGCCATCACCTGATCAAGGACGGCGCAAAACTGGTGGATGACGCGGCGGACATACTGATCGAACTCGGCATGCCCGCACCACAAAGCGAAGGCGACAGTCGCGTAGGAGAACTGGACGAAATCGAAGTTCGCCCCCATCTGGTCCTGAACGCGATACGATTCGCGCCTCTCACCATCGATCAGATCTCAGGGATCACGGGCGCGCCGCCCGGAGTCGTCGCTGCGGAACTCTCGCGGCTCGAAGTCGAAGGCCGCGTCGAATCGATGGCGGGCGGCCGGTTCCAGCTGAACGAGTCCCAGCCCTCGCGCCAGGCAATGAAGGCGCCGAGCCGCGTTATAGAATGAAATGAGAAGCACCAAATAAAATCATGGCCGCATCGCATCTCCTCATCGTCGAATCGCCTTCGAAGGCGAAGACACTCAAGAAATACCTGGGCAAGGATTATGAAATCCTCGCCTCGTATGGCCACGTGCGCGACTTGGTGCCGAAGACCGGCGCCGTCGACCCCGACGACAACTTCGCGATGAAGTACGAGTTGATCGAGCGCAACGTCAAGCATGTCGAGGCGATCGCGAAGGCAGTGAAGACCGCGGACACCATCCTGCTGGCAACTGACCCGGACCGCGAAGGCGAGGCCATTGCCTGGCATCTGTCCGAGATCCTCAAGTCCCGCAAGGCGCTCAAGGACAAGACCATCAAGCGCGTTGTCTTCTACGAGATCACCGAAGGCGCGGTGAAGGAAGCCGTCAGAAATCCGCGCGCGATTTCCATGGAGCTGGTGAACGCGCAGCAGGCGCGCCGGGCGCTCGACTACCTGGTGGGCTTCAACCTTTCGCCACTGCTCTGGAAGAAGATCCGTCGCGGCCTTTCGGCCGGTCGCGTGCAGAGCCCCGCGTTGCGCCTCATCGTCGAGCGTGAACTCGAGATCGAGAAATTCAAGACCCAGGAGTACTGGTCGATCCACTTCGACAGCGTCAAGGACAAGGTCGGCTTCACCGCAAAGCTCACGCACTTCAAGGGCGACAAGCTCGACCAGTTCGCGGTCGCCAGCGCCGAGCGTGAAGCGGAAGTGCGCGCATTCCTCGAGGAGAACGGCAAGGGCAACGCCAAAGTCAGCGAAGTGGAGCGCAAGAGCAAGACGCGCTCGCCCGCGGCGCCGTTCACGACCTCCACGCTGCAGCAGGAAGCGGTGCGCAAGCTCGGCTTCTCCACCGATCGCGCGATGAAAGTCGCGCAGAGCCTCTACGAAGGCGTGAACCTCGGCAAGGTCGAGACCGGCCTGATCACCTACATGCGTACGGACTCAGTCACGCTTTCGAAGGAAGCGGTGACAGAGATGCGTGGCTATATCACCAAGAATTACGGCCCGGACTACCTGCCCAAGGCGCCGGTGGTCTACCGCAGCACCTCGAAGAACGCGCAGGAAGCGCACGAGGGCATCCGGCCAACCTCGATATCCCGCACGCCAGAGTCCGTGTTCCCGTTCCTCAACGACGAGCAACGCAAGCTCTACGAGATGATCTGGAAACGCGCGATCGCCTCGCAGATGACGCCAGCCAGGTTCGATACCGTCGCTGTCGACTTCGCCGTCGGTGGCAACGGCAACGTGTTCCGCGCAACCGGCCAGACAATGGTTTTCGCGGGCTTCTATGCCGTGTATCACGAATCCCAGGACGACGCCGTCGAGGAAGAAGACAAGCGCCTGCCCGCGTTCGAGAGTGGCGATACGGTAAAGATCGAGAAGCTCTACGGCGAGCAGCACTTCACCCAACCACCGCCGCGTTACTCCGAAGCAAGCCTCGTGAAGGCGCTCGAGCAGTACGGGATCGGCCGGCCGTCGACCTACGCGTCGATCATCTCGACACTCCAGAACCGCGAATACGTCCTCCTCGAAAAGAAGCGTTTCACGCCGACCGACGTCGGCCGGGTGGTCAACAAGTTCCTGACCGAACACTTCGCCCACTGGGTCGACTACGAATTCACCGCCAAGCTCGAGGACGAGCTGGACGACATCTCCAACGGCAAGGAGGAATGGCTGCCGGTGCTGGAGAAATTCTGGAAAGGATTCTCCGCACAAGTGCTCGAGAAGGAAGGTGTCTCTCGCAAGGACGTCACCCAGGAGCAGATGGATGAGATCTGCCCCAAGTGCGGCAACCATAAACTGGCAACCCGGCTGGGTCGCCGCGGCCGCTTCATCGGCTGCTCCGGATTTCCGGATTGCGACTACACGCGCAACCTCGATGGCGCGGAAGGAAATGAACCGGTCAAGCGCGAACTCGGCACGGACCCGGAGACCGGAAAGCTGATCCAACTGTTGTCAGGCCCGTTCGGTCCGTACATCCAGCTCGGCGAAATGGAAGGCGAGAAGAAGCCCAAGCGCGTTTCGGTGCCGAAGAACGTCATGCCGGATGCCGTCACCCTCGAAACCGGACTCAAGCTGCTGGCGCTTCCCCGGGATCTCGGCCCGCATCCGGAAGGTGGCAAGAAGGTCATCGCCGCGATCGGGCGCTTCGGCCCGTACGTGAGCCACGACGGCCAGTTCAAGTCGATACCGAAGGAAGAAAGCGTCTTCGATATCGACCTCGATCGCGCCGTGGCCTTGCTCGCCGAGCCGAAAGTGTTTGGTGGACGTGGCGCGCTCAAGGTTCTTGGAAAACACCCGGAGGATGGCCAGGCCGTCTCGTTGTACTCGGGCCGCTACGGCCCCTACGTGAAACACGGCAAGGTCAACGCCACGCTTCCCGACGAGGGAATGATCTCCACGGTAACCCTCGAGGAAGCAGTGGAGCTGCTTGCAGCCAAGTCCGGCAAGGGTGGCAAGGCGAAGAAGGCCACCGCGAAACCCAAGGCAAAGGCGAAGCCCAAGGCCAAGGCTCCCGCAAAAGGAAGGAAGGCCGCGTAAGCGGCCGCGACGCTACACGTCGAGGTTGGTGACCCGCAGCGCGTTGCTCTCGATGAACTGGCGGCGCGGCTCCACTTCATCTCCCATCAGCGTCGTGAAGGTTTCGCCCACGCTGATCGCATCCTCGATCTGAACCTTCAGCAGGATGCGTTTCTGCGGGTCCATCGTGGTTTCCCAGAGCTGCTCGGGGTTCATCTCGCCCAGCCCCTTGTAGCGCTGGATCGCCATCGATCCCTTCGCTTCGGAGAAGAGCCAGTCGAGGCCCTCGCGGAACGTCTTGATCGATCGCACCGCTTCGCCACGCCTCACCTGTGCGTCCTCGCGAATCAGGCCTGTCAGCGTCTGCGACGTCTTCACGATCTGCGCGTAATCGCCACTCTCGAGGAAGGCATTGTCGATCACCGTCTCGACCTTGTTGCCGTGCACGACCTTTTCGAGGCGCAAACGCCAGCCGTCAGAGGTCGGGTCGCGCTCGATGTGGGTCCTGGGCGCGTTGGGCGCAAGCGCGGCGTGGAACGCCTTCGCCGCGTGTGTTGCGCCTTCCTGATCGGCGAGCGACATGCGCTCCATTCCCAGCATTGAATGCAGCACGGCCGAATCCATCGCCGCCGCGAGGCGCTCGATCACGGTTTCGGTCATCAGGTAGTCGGTCGCGATCTTCTCGAGGGATTCACCCGAAAGCGGCGCGCTGTCGCCGCCGGGCGCCAACGACGCCCCGTTGAGCGCTCGACGCAACTGGTGCTGCTTGAGCTCGTGTTCGTCCTTGAGGTAGCGCTCGTCCTTGCCGCTTTTCACCTTGTAAAGCGGCGGCTGCGCCACGTAGATGTGGCCACGCTCCAGCAGCATCGGCATCTGGCGATAGAAAAAAGTGAGCAGCAGCGTACGGATATGCGCACCGTCCACGTCCGCGTCCGTCATGATGATGATGCGGTGATAGCGAAGCTTGTCGAGGTTGAAGTCTTCGCCGATGCCGGCGCCGAGCGCCGTGATGAGCGTCGCGACTTCCTGCGAAGTGATGATCTTGTCGATGCGCGCGCGCTCGACGTTGAGGATCTTTCCCTTCAACGGCAGGATCGCCTGGTTCCTGCGGTCACGGCCCTGCTTGGCCGAGCCGCCGGCGGAGTCACCCTCCACCAGGTAGAGCTCGCAAAGGGCGGGGTCACGCTCCTGGCAATCGGCAAGCTTGCCCGGCAAGCCAACACCATCGAGCACGCCCTTGCGGCGCGTCAGCTCCCGCGCCTTGCGCGCAGCTTCGCGCGCACGCGCAGCCTCGACGATCTTGGTGCAGATGATCTTCGCGTCGGAAGGTTTCTCCATCAGGAAGTCGGCGAGCTTCTGCGCGACAAGCTCCTGCACCACCGGCTGCACTTCCGAGGAAACCAGCTTGTCCTTGGTCTGCGAGGAGAACTTGGGCTCCGGCACCTTCACGGACAGGACGCACGTGAGGCCTTCGCGCATGTCGTCGCCGGTGGTTTCCACCTTCGCCTTCTTGGCGATTTCCTCTTTCTCGATGTAGTTGTTGATCGTGCGCGTCATCGCCGTACGCAGGCCTGTCAGGTGCGTGCCGCCGTCGCGCTGCGGGATATTGTTGGTGAAGCACTGCACCGACTCGCCATAGGAGTCGTTCCACTGCATCGCCACCTCGACGGTAATGCCGTCCTTCTCGCTGATCGAGTAGAAGATGTTGTTGTGCAGGACCGTCTTCGACCGGTTCATGTAGTCGACGAATCCCTTCACGCCACCGGTGTGCGCGAAATTCTCGCTGTTGCCGGTGCGCTGGTCGATCAGCTCGATCGCGCAGCCGTTGTTGAGGAATGACAACTCACGCAGGCGCTTGGCCAGGATCTCGTAGTGGAACTCGACGTGGTTGAACGTTTCGTTGGACGCAAGGAAATGTACTTCAGTGCCGCGGCGATCGGTTTCGCCCGTGACCTCGAGCGGCTTCACCGCGACTCCATCGCGGAATTCCAGCAGGTGGGCCTTGCCATCGCGCCAGACGCGAAGCTTGAGCCACTGCGAAAGCGCGTTGACCACGGACACGCCGACGCCATGCAAGCCGCCGGAGACCTTGTACGAGTTCTGGTCGAACTTGCCGCCCGCGTGCAACTCCGTCATCACGATCTCGGCGGCGGAGCGCTTGAGGTCGTCGTCGTCCTTGATGTCCGTCGGGATGCCGCGGCCGTTATCAACTACCGAGATCGAGTTGTCAGTGTGGATCACGACCTTGATGTCGTCGCAATGCCCGGCGAGCGCCTCGTCGATCGCGTTGTCCACGACCTCGAACACCATGTGATGCAGGCCGGTGCCATCGGAGGTGTCGCCGATATACATGCCGGGACGCTTGCGAACCGCGTCGAGTCCCTTGAGGATCTTGATGCTGTTCGAGTCGTATTCAGCCGGCGGGCGGGGCGCTTCGGGATGCGGTTGCGGTACAGAGGCCAAAATGGATTTCCTGTTCTGCGTTGCTTGATTGCTAGATGCGCATCGGCATGACGACGTACTTGAAGTCCTCGCGGCCGGGTATCTGCACCAGCGCGCTGGAATTCGAGTCGCCCATCACGACGCTCACCGTGTCCGACTCGACATGGTTCAGCACGTCGAGCAGGTAGGAGATGTTGAAACCGATGTCGAGCGCATCGCCGTCATATTCAATCGCCAGGCCTTCTTCGGCTTCCTCCTGCTCGTTGTTCGTGCAGATGATGGAAAGCGCGTCCTTGGTGAACACCAGGCGCACGCCGCGAATCTTCTCGTTCGAGAGGATCGCCGCGCGATTGAGGGATCGAGCGAGGGTCGCGCGATCGATCGAAACGCGATTCTTGTGCGTCGTTGGGATGACCTTCTGGTAGTCGGGGAACTTGCCCTCGACGATCTTGGAGACGATCTCGATGTCACCAAACGTGAATCGGGCCTGGTTCGACCCAATCGCCAGCGCTACCGGTTCATCGGTGTCACTCAGCAGCTTGATGAGTTCCAGCACCGTCTTGCGCGGCAGGATCGCCTCGACATTGCCGTGGTCGCCGTCCAACTCCTGGCTGGCGAACGAAAGGCGATGACCGTCGGTGGCGACGACGCGCAGCATGTTCTTGTCGACGGAGAAAAGTACGCCGTTGAGGTAGTAGCGGATGTCCTGGACCGCCATGGCGAACTGGACCAGCCCCAGGGCGCTCTTCAGCGCCTTCTGCGGCAGTGTCAGGGTCTTCGAGGCGTCCTTGGCCTCCACCATCCTGGGGAAGTCTGCGGCCGCCAGGGTCTGGAGGTTGAAGCGGCTCTTGCCCGCCTTCACCGTCATGCGGTTTTCCTTGGCCTCGAGCGATACCTCGGCATCATCGGGCAACGAACGGAGGATGTCGTAGAGCTTGCGGGCTCCGGCCGTGACCGCACCTTCCGCATTGCCCTCGAGTTGCGCGGTCGCAGTGATCTGCACCTCGAGGTCGGTCGCAAGGAAATCCACCTTGCCGCCGGCCGCGGTGATCAGCACGTTGGAAAGAATGGGCAGCGTATGACGGCGCTCGACGATGCCGGTGACCCGCTGCAAGGGTCCCAGCAGCTTGTCGTTGGTGGTCTTTATCTTAAGCATTGTATTTATAAGAAGTTAGATTAGTTAATAGCTAATAGGAGACCGCCGGGAGCGGGATAACTTCAAAATGCCCAGATGGATCAAGGCGTTGATCTTGATTTGAAATGGGGACGAAACGGCCGGAACTCAATTGCAGAGTGTGGATAAGCACGGGATTTGCAGGGGGCCTGGAATTCATCCACAGGTTCTTCATGGGTTCTTCGCGTTTCATCCCAGGAGAATCTGCTGCAGTTGCGCGTAGTCCCGCGCGAATTCCTGGTCATTCTCGCGCAGCTCTACCGTCTTGCGGCACGCATGCAGGACGGTTGTGTGGTCGCGGCCACCAAAGGCTTCGCCGATCTCGGGCAGGCTCTGTTGCGTGAGTTCCTTGGCCAGCGCCATCGCCACCTGACGCGGACGCGCGACGGAACGAAAGCGCTTCTTCGAATACATGTCGGAGACCTTGATCTTGAAATAGTCCGCGACGGTCTTCTGGATATTCTCGATGGAGACCTGGCGATTGAGGACCGCCAGCAGGTCCTTGAGGGCTTCGCGAGCCGTCGTCACGTTGACGATGGTGTTGTTGAAGCGGCAGTAAGCCAGCACCCGCTTGAGGGCGCCTTCGAGTTCGCGCACGTTGGAGCGGATGTGCTTGGCAATGAAGAAGGCGACGTTTTCGTCCAGGCGCACGCCGTCGTTCTCGGCCTTCTTCAGCAGGATGGCGACGCGCATCTCGAGTTCGGGTGGCTCGACGGC
>JBDSMR010000161.1:0-6781 GCA_039915735.1 Usitatibacter sp.
CGGCGCCAGAACGGTAGCGGAGTGCGGCATTGCGAGCACGTCTGGGGCCTGAGCGCGCGAAATTCGCGGTCCAGGAGCCCGTAGAGCTGGGATGAGGTGATTGTTGTTCGGGACACGGCCTGTTCGACGGCATTCGCGCGATTGTGTTCCCCGGCTCGGATAAGTTCACCGGCGATCAGTACCGCCAGGCCCCATTTGGTCCAAAATAGTATCCATGTTCGACGACAACACCAGGGACCTGCGGGCGCGCATCGGCGGGCTTGAGAAGGCCGCCCTAGCATCGCTGCTCGCCACCGCGGCACGGCGGCCGAGTTGAGAGCCTGGCTTGCCGGCGCGCTGCTGTTCGCGGGAGCGGTCCACGCCCAGGGTTCGGTCTTCATCGAGGACCTCACGTCACCGGAAGTGCGCGATGCCATTCGCTCGGGCAAGGCAACCGCGATTGTCCCCATTGGCGGCACCGAATGGAATGGGGACCACATCGTGCTCGGCAAGCACAATGCGCGCGCGCGTTTCCTTGCCGGCAAGATCGCCGCAAGGCTCGGTGATGCGCTCGTGGCCCCGGTCGTCGCGTACGTGCCGGAGGGCCGCATCGATCCGCCCACGCAGCACATGAAACACGCGGGAACGCTGACGGTTCCCGAAGAGGTATTCGAAAAAATGCTGGAATCAACCGCGAAGAGCCTGCTCAGGCACGGCTTCACCACCGTTGTGCTGCTGGGAGATCACGGCGGCTATTCGAAGAGCCTTCGCAATGTCGCCGGCCGGGTGAAGGGGGTGCTGGTACCTGCCGCCTACTACCGCGAGGTAGCCCATGCCGGCGAGGAAGACACGGCCGCATCCCTCGCCGTGGACCCCACCCTGGTGCGCGATGCCAAGGGCGCTTCCGTGGACAAGGGTCGGGTGGCCTTGGAGGCCATTGTGAATGACACCGCGGAATCCATCCGGAAATCCACCCGCCCCCGGTAAAATGCTGGCCTGACCCTTTTTCCGGAGCGGCTTGACTTGAGTTTCCGATCGCGCAGCAGCCTCCTGGCCACCATTTGCCTGGCCCTCACCGCGCATGCGCAAGTGCAGACAGTTCCGGGCATGCCGCCGGTACCAGAGCCGCTCAACCTCTACAGCGAGATCGGCGTGGGAAAGGTGAGCCCCGCACTTGCCGATCACAAGGAACTGGTCTACGTCCCGCACGTGCAGTCCAACAACGTCTTCGTGATTGATCCGAAGACGCTCAAGGTGATCGACAAGTACAAGGTCGGCCTCAACCCGCAGCACGTGGTGCCGTCCTGGGACATGCAGACGCTGTGGGTCACCAACAACGCGGAACGCACCAAGGAAGGCTCGCTCACGCCGATCGATCCGAAGACCGGAAAGCCCGGCACCGCCATCGCGGTCCACGACCCGTACAACATGTATTTCTCGCCCGACGGCCGCAGCGCCATTGTGGTCGAGGAGGCGGAGAAGCGCCTCGCCTTCCGTGACGCGAAGACGATGGAGTTCCAATACTTCATCCACACGCCGCGCTGTGCGGGCGTGAACCACGCGGACTTCTCCATCGACGGCACCTTCGCCATCTTCACCTGCGAGTTCCAGAAGAGCGTGGTGAAGATCGACCTCGTGAACCGCAAGGTCATCGACTACCTGCGGCTTTCCAAAGGCGGCATGCCGCAGGACATCCGCGTCTCCCCGGACGGCAAGCGCTTCTACGTGGCCGACATGCAGGCCGATGGCATCTTCATCGTCGATGGCGAGAGCTTCAAGGAAGTGGGTTTCGTGAAAACCGGCAAGGGCACGCACGGCATCTATCCGAGCCGCGACGGCAAGAAGATGTACGTCGCCAACCGCGGCTCCAATCGCATCCATGGCGCCAAGTCCGGCCCCGGCAGCGTTTCCGTCGTCGACTTCGCCACCGAGAAGGTCGAGGCCACCTGGACCATTCCCGGCGGCGGCAGCCCGGACATGGGCAACGTCACCGCAGATGGCAAGCAACTGTGGCTCTCCGGGCGCTATGATCATGTGGTCTACGTGTTCGACACCACGACGGGTGAAGTGAAAGTCATCAAGGTCGGCGTCGAACCGCATGGCCTGACGGTCTGGCCGCAACCGGGGCGGTATTCCCTGGGGCACACCGGCAACATGAGATAGCGGGGAGACGTTTGATGAGATTCTTGCTCGCACTGCTGTTCCTGAGTCTCGCCGCGCAGGCCGCGCCCGACGCAGCGGAAGGCAGGAAACTCGTCGAGGAGAAGAAGTGCGAGACCTGTCACCACAACAAGACGATGGGCGACGCCAAGGCGATCTACCTTCGCAAGGATCGCAAGGTCACCTCGCTCGAGAAACTCAAGGCGCGCGTGTCCCTCTGCAACACCGAGCTCAACCTGCAGCTCTTTCCCGATGACGAGGAACACATCGTTTTGTTCCTCGACCAGACCTACTACAAGTTCGGGAAATAGCGGGCGGCGATGAAGAAGGTTGTTGCCATCTTCTTCGCGGTGGCCATGATCGGCTTGGGACTGTGGTTGGCAACCGGCTCCACGGAGAATTCCGGTCCAGGTGCCTCTTCATCAGTCAAATCCCCCTCGCCCGCGCAATCCGTTGCCCGCAGTGAAATGCTCGGCGACAAAGGTGATCCCGCCCCCCACGGAAACCGCGCGCACACCAGCGACGGCGACGCCCGCTCTGCCTCCACGCTGCCACCTTTAGACTCTCCCGTCGCGAGTTTTCTCGATAGCCTCGAGGCCCGGGCCAGGTCCGGCGATGCGCGCGCGGCCTGCCGCGTGGCAATGGAGAAGTGGCGCTGCGCGGAAGCGTTCATGGGATATCCGCCGGACATGCAGCCGCCGCCAGCGATCGTCGCGATGCTGCAGCAGAACCAGGCGCGATGCTCCGGCCTCGAGCGCGCCCGTTTCAATGACGCCTGGAAATCCCTGGCGCAGGCCGCGCTTTCGGGGAACGTGGCGGCAATGAGTCTCTATGGCCGCGCGCCGCCGATAGCCCACCTCGACCAGATCGATGCCGCCGAGGCGCTCATCATCTATCGCGACAACGCCGAGCGCTTTCTCACGCAGGCCATTGAAGGCGGCGACGTCATGGCGCTCTACGCGATGTGGTGGCACAGCGCCGTCAAGACCGGCACCGGACGAGCGCTCTTCAAGGTTGATCCCTACCGCGCCACGGTCTACGCAAACGCGGCGCTGCCGCTCCTCGACGAACGGCGCAGGGGTAACGTCACGCGCATGGACGGTTTGCTCGGGCAGCAACTCGATGCGGCGCAGGCCGCGAAAGCGCGGGCAGAAGGAGAAACACTGCGCGCGCGCTACTTTGCCCGGTCGCCACGCGCCCTCGATACGCAGAACGACGCGTATTTCCTGCCGGGCGACTGCGACCGCTGAAGGCTAGCGCTTCAGCATCTCCTTCTCCATCAGGAGATAGGTCCCGTAGGCGTTCACGCGGTTGGCCGCTTCGAAAGCGGGGAGCTTCGAGAAGCTGCTCCAGTCGACTTTCGCATAGGCCTCGTCGAACGGCGTGAGATCCTCGACCGCCTTGCCCATCACATCCCGCAGGAAGGTGAGGTAGTCGCGCGTGAGGGCCAGGTCCTTCTGCGGATCGCGCGAGACCTGGCCGTGGCCCGTGACCATCAGCTTCGGCCTGAGTTCAAGCAGCTTGCCGATCTTCTCCAGCCAGCGCTTGCTATCGGCTTCGCCGACGAAGGGGATGCGTCCCGCGAACAACAGGTCGCCGATGAAGATCACACCCTCACCCGGCACGACAACAATCAGGTCCTCGGGCGAATGCGCCGGGCCCATGAAGCTCACCTCGAAGCGCACGCCTCCGAGCTCGAAAGTTTCGTCGCCATCGAGCCAACGGTCTGCCCGCACCAGCGTGGTCTTTTCGTCCACCAGCAAGTCGCGCACACGCTGCTCCAGGCGGCGCTGCCCTTCCCCGCTGTCGAGATACTCGAGCGCCGCGCGATGCGCCCAGATCTGCGCGCCTTCGCGCTTGAGGGCGCCGAGGCCATAAAAATGATCCGCGTGATAGTGCGTGACAATCACGCGCTTGATCGGCTTGGGCGTGATTCGACGAATGGCACGGACGAGCGCCTCGCCCAGCGCGGGCGTTCCGAGCGCGTCGATGACAACCACGCCGGCATCGGTGATCACGAAGCCGGCGTTTGAATTGAAGCCCTGGTTCTCGGCGGAGGCTACACCTGGCTTGCCCTGCACGTAGTAGACGCGTGGCGTGACCTTGATGGGCTCAAGCTCCAGCGCGAGCGCGCTGGTGGAGAAGGCAACGAGGAGCAGGAACCTCAGCACGTCAGCCAAGGCCGGGATTGCCTTCCATCCCCACGAGTTTTGGCAGGCTGAGCTTCGGTGCGGCGATTGTCTTCTTCGACTTGAGGTACTGCGTGATCACGTCCCACACAGGTTCGCCCTTCGCGCCTTCAGCAACCGGCGCCCAACCGGCCACCTTGTAGGTCTTGGCGGCATCGATGAGCTTTCCGTCGAGGCGCATGTCGGAGATACGCTTGCCCATGGTTTCGTTGGGTGTGCAGGTGTAGCTGAGGCCACCCACGCGCACCATGTCGCCGCCCTGCTGGTAATACGGATCCGGATTGAACAGGTTGTCGCAGACATCCTCGAGGATCGTCTTGATCATCTCGCCGGAGAGCTCGCTCAGCGTGGTGGCCGGATAGGTGATTGCCGACCAGTCCATCACCTGCTCCGTCGTGATCACCTGCCCCGGGAGCAGCGACGTGCCCCAGCGGAAGCCCGGCGAGAACGCGATCTGCGCACCCTTCACCTGCATCAAGGCATCGAGGATCAACTGGTCGACGGTTCCGTTGAAGTTGCCACGGCGATAGAGCAGGCCGCTGGTAGTCGCCAGGTTTTCGCCCAGGCGCGCCAGGTAAGGCGCGCGCGCTTTCGAGATGTAGTTGGCCATGTCGCGATCGGCCGGCAGGAGGTTCGAGAACACTGGCAGCAGCTTGTAGCGCGCCTCCTTTACCTTGCCGTCCCTCACATCGAGATCGAGGACGCCGAGGTACTTGCCGTTGCTACCGGCATTGGTGACGAGGGTCACGCCCTTGGCATTGCGCACCTCGACGGGCCGCGGAACGGCGTCGTGTGTGTGCCCGCCCATGATCGCGTCGATGCCCGTCACGCGCGAGGCAAGCTTGACGTCGACGTCCATGCCGTTGTGCGACAGCAGCACGACGGCCCGCGCGCCCTTGGAGTGCGCGTCGTCGACGTGTTTCTGCAGCTCACTTTCCTGAATGCCGAAGGTCCAGTCCGGCACGAAGTAGCGCGGATTGGCGATCGGCGTGTACGGGAAAGCCTGCCCGATGATGGCAACTGTCGCGCCGTTAATGGTGCGCAGCGTGTACGGCTTGAACACGGGGTCGTTGAAATCCGCAGTCGCGACGTTCTGCGCCAAGAACTCGATCGCGCCCTTGAAGTCACCTTCAACCACCTGCTTGACACGCTCCTGGCCGTAGGTGAACTCCCAGTGGCCGGTCATCACGTCGACGCCGAGAAGCTTGCAAGCATCGATCATGTCCTGGCCCTTGGTCCACAGCGATGTCGCCGAGCCCTGCCAGGTATCGCCGCCATCGAGCAGCAGCGCGCCGGGGCGCGAGGCCTTGAGGCGCTTCACAAGTGTCGCGAGGTGCGCGAAACCACCCATGCGACCGTAGAGCTTCGCCGCGCGTTCAAACTCCAGATAGGTGAAGGCATGGGCATTGCGCGTACGCGGCGCAAAACCGTAGGCGCGCAGGAGATGCTCGCCCACAAGATGCGGCGGCTTGCCCCGCGCGTCACCAATGCCGATGTTCACGTTGGGCTCGCGGAAATGCACCGGCAGCAGCTGCGCATGACAGTCCGTCATGTGCAGCAGGCTCACGTTGCCGAAGGGGGGCAACTCGTAGACTTCCTTGCCGTCGCCGGCCAGCGCGGCACTCGAAGTCAGGGGAAGACCCGAGGCGGCGGCGACTGCCAGCGCCTCAAGAAAAGAACGTCTATCCATTGCTCGTCATTCCCGCGAAGGCGGGAACCCAGTCCTATTTATTAACCGGCGATGCGGGATCCATCAGCAACGCGACCACGTCCTGCAGTTGCTTCTCGGTGAGGATGCCGGCGTGGCCGAAGCGCGGCATGTTGGAGCAGGCCGCAAACGCCTCCGAGTTGTAGATCTTGCCGTAGGTGTACTTCTGCATCGCCGGCGTGTAGCCACGAATCTTGCCGAAATTGTAGAGGCTGGGCCCGATGGTGCCGTAGGCCAGCTCGGCCTTGGTGAGCTCGTGGCAGGCGTAGCAGTTGCCGCCGGCCGGGTTCTTCGGATCGTCGCTGTACTGCATGCCAACGCCGGTCTGCGCGATGCGCTCGCCCAGTTTCCAGTCGCCCATGTACTTGTCCCCGGCCGGGTACTTGATGGTTGCCATCTGCGCGGCCTCCAGCTTCGCGGCGACTTCCTTCGGGATCACCTTGTCGCCGTGGTATTCGCTGCAGGTCTTCTGGACTTCGTCCTGGTTCAGGCGGTCGAGCTTGGCCTGGCCCACTTCCTTGAACGACGCCTTCAGCATCGCCTGCGCCTTGGCGTGGGTCTCGGCGCGGTTTTCTTCCATCGCCATGGTGGCGCAGCCGGCGATGGCAAGAGCGAGCGCGGAAAGCGTGAGGATCCTGGTCTTTTTCATATCGGTCTCCGGTCAGCGCTTGATCGAGGGGGCATCGAACGTACCGCCGTTGGCATTCTTCGCGAGATACATCGTCAATGCGATCGAAGCCGGCGA
>JBDSMR010000022.1:0-3027 GCA_039915735.1 Usitatibacter sp.
TCCTCCCCGACTCCGCGCTGGCGTGGCTGGGCGAGCGCGGCTGCGAAATCCTCCTCGGCACACGCGTGCTCGAGGCGCGGCGTGATACAGACGCGTGGCAGCTTTCGTTCGCGGCCAACAAGTCGCGACGTTTCGATGCGGTCGTGTGTGCAGTCGCCCCCTTCCAGGTGCCAGCGCTGATCGAGGGCACGGGCACCCTCGACAACCTGCGCGCCAGCCTCGAAGCGATGAAACACGAACCCATCGCCACTGTTTATCTCCAGTACGAGACGCCCGTCCGCATGCCCTTCCCGATGCTGGCCCTCACCGGCGGCCACGTTCAATGGCTCTTCGACCGCGAAGCGCTCTCGGGCGCAAGGGGCCTCGTAGCCGCCGTGATCTCCGCCAGCGGCCCGCACCTGGAGCTCGAAAACGACGTGTTGGGCACGCTCGCCCATCGCGAGCTCACCGAAGCGCTCGGCCCCCGGGACGCACCGCTCTGGACCAAGGCCATCGTCGAGAAACGCGCCACCTTCGCCTGCACGCCCGGCGCCTTTCGCCCCGCGAACAAAACCGCCGCGCCGGGTTTTTTCCTGGCCGGCGATTACACGCAGAGCCGCTATCCTGCGACGCTGGAAAGCGCGGTCCAGAGCGGGGCCCTGGCAGCAAGAGGCGTCCTCGAGTCGTGGGAAAAACAATGATTCCAAAAAACTACCAGCCAAGGGAAGACCTGCTGCAGGGGCGCGTGATCCTGGTGACAGGCGCGGGCCAGGGGCTGGGCCGGGCCGTGGCATTGGCGTGCGCCGCCCACGGCGCAACCGTCGCCCTCCTCGGCCGCAAGCAGGGCAAACTCGAATCGACCTACGACGCCATCACCGCAGCCGGCGGCGCGGAGCCCGCGCTGATCCCGATGGACCTCGCAACCGCCGGCACCGCAGAATTCGAGGCGATGACGCAGTTGATCCGCAAGGAGTTGAAGCAGCTCGACGGCATCGCGCACTGCGCCGTGCACTTTGTTCCGCTTGGTCCCCTGGCCAACCAGACACTCGAGCAGTGGCAATTGCTCTGGCGCGTGAACCTTGCGGCCCCGTTTGCGATCACACGCGCGTGTTTTCAACTCCTCAACAGCGCAACCGACCCCTCGGTGGTTTTTACCGGCGAGACCCACGGCGTGAAGCCAGCGGCCTACTGGGGCGGCTTCGCGGTCTCGAAGGCCGGCCTTTCCACGCTGGCCACCGTCTGGGCCGACGAATTGGAGAAAGCCGGCAAGCCGCGGTTCAACGTGATCGTGCCCGGGCCCATCGCCAGCCCGCAGCGCGCCCAGAGCCATCCGGGCGAAGATCCCACCGTCCTGCGCACCACGGCGCAGGCCGCGCGCGCCTATTTGTGGCTGCTTGGCCCCGAAGGTGCGGGGTGTAATGGAAAGACGCTATCCCTTTGATCCACGTCACAGGCGTTTGTGTCAGCAATCGGTTAAACTAGGAATTGCCCGAAAATTGCACGTTAAGTGCTTGCATTACCACAACTAAATAGCGAGGCCGGCTCTCCGCCGCACACCCCTGGTCGCACCGATGCTCGACACCGCTAACCGAACCTTCATCTGCAGCGTCGTGTTCATCGACCTGGTGGGCTATTCGAAGAAGCCCGTCACCGAGCAGATCAGGCTCAAGTCGAGCCTCACCAACAACCTTTCCGAGTCGATCAAGGACATCCCGGTCAACGACCGCATCATCCTGGATACGGGTGATGGCGTGGCCATCAGTTTCCTCGGCGATCCGGAAGACGCGCTTTTCATCACCCTCAGCCTGCGCGAAGCGATGATGCGCGAGGCGATGACCGCCACGATGGTCGAAGCCTCGGGCGACGACTCCGTGCGCATGGGCATCAACCTGGGGCCGGTAAAGCTGGTGAAGGACATCAACGGCCACCCCAACATCATCGGCGATGGCATCAACGTGGCGCAGCGCATCATGAGTTTCGCGCGGCCCGGCCAGATCGTGGTCTCGCGCTCGTACTACGACGTGGTCTCGAACCTGGCGAGTGAATACGCCAAGCTCTTCACCTACGAAGGCTCGCGCACCGACAAACACGTGCGCGAACATGAGATCTACGTGGTCGGCCACAACGAAGGCGCGCTGCAGAAGGCCAAGGACGGCATTCGCGATCGCGCCACGTCGACCATTCCGAATGGCCGCGTGCGCACCGGCGCCGCGATGGCGCCGCCTCTGGGCAGCTCCACCGTCACGCTGACCATTCCGTCTTTCGTGCAGGACAAGAAGAAACTCACCATCGTCGCGGCCGGACTCGGCGCGGTGGTGCTGATCCTCGGCATCCTGGTCGCAACCAAGAAGGGCACGCCAACCGCGCCCGTCATCGAACCCGTGGCCGCGACAACCGTGCCGGCGTCGGTCGAGGCCAAGCCCGCGGTGGTGGCCACCGCACCGGCCGCAACGACGACGTCACAGGTCGGGGCGCCGAAAGCGGTCGAGCCGCCGAAAGCGGTCGAGGCGCCGAAAACGGTCGAGGCGCCCAAGACCGCCGAGCCGCCGAAGGCACCCGATACCAAAGTGCTCACGCCCTCGCCGCCTGCTGCTTCCGTGCCGGCGCCCGCGCCCCATTCCGTCGAAAGCGCCGCGACTTCAAAACGAGCCGCCGACGCGGTGAAAGCCGAAGGCACCAAGGCCCTGGATGCCAAGGGCACGGGCGTCACAACCGTCGATTCCAGCAGGCCCGGCATCATCCCCGCCACCGTGTTCCTCAATGTGTCGCCGTGGGGCGAGGTGTACGTGAACGGCAAGGCGCAGGGCGTCTCCCCGCCGCGCAAGTTCCTCAAGCTCGATCCGGGCAAATACAAGATCGAGATCCGCAACACCACATTCGCGCCGCACATCGAGAACCTCGAGTTGAAGACGCGCGACGAGATCCAGCTGCGGCATAAATTCCAGTGAACCGAATCACGCGCGCCCTCCCCGTCCTGATCCTGCTCGTCGCCGCCGGTTGCGCCGAGCTGCCGAAACAGGGCAGCCCGGAAAAGCCGCCCGCACCCGC
>JBDSMR010000128.1:0-43784 GCA_039915735.1 Usitatibacter sp.
CGGGGCCATCCGATGGCGAAGTGCTGTCGATCGAATCGGGACTGCAGGCCGGCGAGCGCGTGATCATCGACGGTGTCGACCGCATTCGCGAAGGCGCCAGGGTCGAGGTGGTTGAACCCGGCGTCACGCCCGGTACGCGCGCCCCGCGCGCCAACGCGGACAAGGGCGGCAACGGCGAGGCGCGCAAGCGCCTCGAGGCGATGACGCCGGGCGAGCGCGAGGCCTACAAGAAGAAGATGGAAAACATGACGCCCGAGCAGCGCGAGGAGTTCAAGAAGCGCCGCGAGGCGGCCAAGGCAGCCGGAGGCGGAGCAGCGCAGTGAACCCGTCGCGCCTCTTCATCCTGAGGCCGGTCGCGACCTCGCTGCTGATGGTGGCGATCCTGCTGGCGGGGATCGTGGCCTACAAGCAGCTGCCGTTGTCCGCCCTGCCCGAAGTCGACTACCCGACCATCCAGGTGGCGACGCTATATCCAGGCGCGAGCCCTGACGTGGTGACGTCGTCGATCACCGCCCCGCTCGAGCGCCAGTTCGGCCAGATGCCGGGCTTGAAGCAGATGTCGTCGACCAGCTCCGGCGGCGCCTCCGTGATCACGCTGCAGTTCGAGCTCACGATGAACCTGGATTCGGCGGAGCAGGAAGTGCAGGCCGCCATCAACGCGGGCGGCAACCTCCTGCCGAGCGACCTGCCCTCGCCGCCGATCTACAGCAAGGTGAACCCGGCGGACGCCGCCATCATCACGCTCGGCATCACGTCGAAGACGATGCAGATGACGCAGGTGCAGAACCTCGTTGATACGCGCCTGGCGCAGAAGATCTCCCAGGTCGCCGGCGTGGGCCTGGTGACACTCTCCGGCGGCCAGCGCCCTGCGGTGCGCGTGCAGGTGAACCCCAAGGCGGCGGCGGCGCGTGGCCTCTCGATGGAGGACATCCGCAACGCCATCAACGCCGCCAACGTGAACCAGGCGAAAGGCAGCTTCGATGGCCCCACGCGCGCCTACACCATCGACGCCAACGACCAGCTGAAAAGCGCCGGCGAATACCGCAACATCATCATCGCGTTCAAGAACGGCGGCGCGGTGATGCTCTCGGACATCGCCGACGTGGTGGAGGAGGCGGAAAACTCCAAGCTCGCCGCCTGGATGAACCAGACGCCGGCCATCATCCTCAACGTGCAGAAGCAGCCGGGCGCCAACGTCATCCAAGTGGTCGACCGGGTGAAGCTGCTGCTGCCCACCCTCACCGCCGCGCTGCCCGCCTCCATCGAAGTGCAGCTCCTCACCGACCGCACCGTCACCATCCGCGCCTCGGTTCACGACACGCAGTTCGAGCTGATGCTGGCGGTCGCGCTGGTGGTGATGGTGATCTTCGTTTTCCTGCGCACCGCCGCGGGCACGTTGATCCCCAGCATCGCCGTGCCACTGTCCATCGTCGGCACCTTCGGCGTCATGTACCTCGCCGGCTTCAGCATCAACAACCTGACCCTCATGGCGCTCACCATCGCCACCGGCTTCGTGGTCGACGACGCCATCGTGGTGATCGAGAACATCGCGCGCTACGTCGAGGAGGGCATGGACCCGATGAAGGCGGCGCTCAAGGGCAGCCAGCAGATCGCCTTCACCATCATCTCGCTCACGTTTTCGCTCATCGCAGTGCTGATCCCGCTGCTTTTCATGGGCGAGGTGGTCGGGCGCCTGTTCCGCGAATTCGCCATCACGCTGGCGGTCGCCATCCTGATCTCCGCCGTGGTTTCGCTGACACTCACGCCGATGATGGCCGCGCGCCTGCTCAAGCACACCCCGCCCGAGAAGCAGAGCAGGTTCTTCCGCAAGACCGGCGAGATGTTCGACCGCATCATCGAGAAATACGGCCGCGCGCTCGAATGGGTCCTCGACCACCAGCCACTCACGATGATCGTGTTTCTGGTGACGGTGGCGTTGACCGCACTCCTCTACATCCTGATCCCAAAGGGATTTTTCCCGCTGCAGGACACGGGGCTCATCCAGGCGATCTCGGAAGGCCCGCAGTCTTCCTCGTTCACGGCGATGTCGGAGCGCAGCCGCAACCTCGCAGGCGCCATCCTCGAAGACCCGGCGGTGGAAAGTGTCTCCTCCTTCATCGGCGTGGACGGCACCAACATCACGCTTAACTCGGGCCGCCTGTTGATCCAGCTGAAACCCCACGCGACGCGCGACAAGGTCACCACGGTGATGACGCGCATCAAGGAGCGCGTGGCGCGGCTCGAAGGCACCCGGCTCTACATGCAGCCGGTGCAGGACCTCACGATCGAGGACCGCGTGAGCCGCACCCAGTACCAGTTCACGCTGCAGGGGACCAACGCCGCGGACCTGGGCACCTGGACACCGAAGCTCGTTGAAGCCATCAACCGCCTGCCGCAGGTGGCCGACGTCGCCTCCGACCTGCAGGACCAGGGCCTGCAGGCCTACGTGACCATCAATCGCGACACGGCCGGGCGCCTGGGCGTCACACCCGCGGCGATCGACAACGCACTCTACAACGCCTTCGGCCAGCGCCTCATCTCGACGATTTTCACGCAGTCGAGCCAGTATCGCGTGGTGCTCGAAGTCAAGCCCGAGTTCCAGCGTGGTCCCTCGGCGCTCAACGACATCTACGTGCCCGCCAGCGGCGCGGCGATCACCAACGCCAACGGCAGCGCGCAGGTGACCAACTCCACCGGGGCTTCCACGGTCGCCGGCGCCAACCAGGTGCCGCTGTCCGCCGTGGCCACCATCACCGAGCAGCCGGGCGCGCTTTCAATCAGCCACATCGCGCAGTTCCCGGCGACAACCATCTCGTTCAACCTCGCGCCCGGATATTCACTTGGCGAAGCCGTGAAGGCGATCGAGGCGGCCGAGAAAAATGCCGGCCTGCCCGCCAGCATCCGCGCGGAGTTCCAGGGCGCGGCCGCGGCCTTCCGCGGCTCGCTCGTGAACACGCTGCTGCTGATCCTGGCGGCGATCGTCACGATGTACATCGTGCTGGGCGTGCTCTACGAGAGCTACATCCACCCGATCACCATCCTCTCGACGCTGCCGTCGGCCGGCGTGGGCGCGCTGCTTGCGCTGATGCTCACTGGCAACGACCTCGGCATCATCGCCATCATCGGCATCATCCTGCTGATCGGCATCGTGAAGAAAAACGCGATCCTGATGATCGACTTCGCGCTCGAGGCGGAGCGCGAGCAGGGCCTGCCCGCCCGCGAGGCGATCCATCAGGCCTCGCTGCTGCGCTTCCGACCCATCCTCATGACCACGATGGCGGCGATGCTGGGCGCGCTGCCGCTGATGATCGGCTGGGGCGTGGGCTCCGAGCTGCGCCATCCGCTCGGTGTGGCGATGGTGGGCGGCCTGATCGTCTCGCAAGCGCTGACGCTTTTCACCACGCCGGTGATCTATCTCTACTTCGACCGTGCTGCCGCTCGCTGGCGCCGGCGTTTTCATCGCGGACCCTCTCCCGAACCCTCTCCCAAGGGAGAGGGGCCAAACGCTGCGAACGGTTTCGCGAAGGGCGACGCAGATTAGATGAACATCATCGAGCCCTTCGTCCGCCGCCCCGTCGCCACGACACTGTTGTCGATCGGCGTCGCATTGGCCGGCGCCGTGGCGTTCACGCTGTTGCCGGTGAGCCCCTTGCCGCAGGTGGATTTCCCGACAGTATCGGTATCCGCATCCTTGCCCGGTGCAAGCCCCGAGGTGATGGCGGCGACGGTGGCCACGCCGCTGGAACGCGCCATCGGCCGAATCGCCGGCGTGACCGAACTCACGTCCAGCTCATCCCTCGGCAGCGCGCGCGTGACGGTGCAGTTCGACCTCTCGCGCAAGATCGATGCCGCGGCGCGCGAGGTGCAGGCGGCCATCCAGGCGGCGCGCAGTTCGCTGCCCACAAGCCTTCCGAACAATCCCACCTACCGCAAGGTGAATCCCGCCGATGCGCCGGTGATGATCATCGCCGCGACCTCCGAGCGCTACACGCGTGGCGAGATGTACGACATCGCTTCCACCAACCTCGCGCAACGCATCTCGCAGGTGAAGGGCGTGGGCCAGGTGAACGTCGGTGGCGGCTCGCTGCCGGCGGTGCGCGTGGAACTCAACCCGACGCTGCTCAACAAGCTCTCGATCGATTTCGACGAGGTGCGCTCCGCCATCACCAACACCAACGCCAACCGCCCCAAGGGATTCCTCGACGACGGCGTGCGCTCCTGGCAGGTGATGGCCAACGACCAGGCGAAGAAGGCGGCCGAGTACCGGCCCATCATCGTGGCGTGGCGCAACGGCGCTCCGGTGCGGCTGGGCGATGTGGGCGAAGTGGTCGACAGCACCCAGGACATCCGCAACTACGGCATGGCCAACGGCAAGCCGGCGATCCTGATGATCATCAACCGCCAGCCTGACGCCAACATCATCGAGGTGGTCGACGCCATCACCGCGCTGCTGCCGAGCCTGCAGGCCTCGGTGCCGGCGGGCATGGACCTGCGGGTGATGATGGAGCGCACCAGCACCATCCGCGCCTCGCTGAAGGACGTCGAGCGCACGCTGATGATCTCCGTGGTGCTCGTGATCCTCGTGGTCTTCGTCTTCCTGCGCGACTGGCGCTCGACGCTGATCCCCGCCATCGCCATCCCGATCTCGCTCATCGGCACCTTCGCCGCGATGTACGTGCTCGGCTTCAGCCTCAACAACCTTTCGCTGATGGCGCTCATCATCGCCACCGGTTTCGTGGTCGACGACGCCATCGTGGTGCTGGAAAACGTCTCGCGCCATATCGAGGAGGGGATGGAGCCGTTCAAGGCCGCCTTGCAGGGCGCACGCGAAGTTTCCTTCACCGTGGTTTCGATGAGCGTGTCGCTGGTTGCGGTGTTCATCCCGATCCTCTTCATGGGTGGCATCATCGGGCGCCTGTTCCGCGAGTTCGCGGTCACACTTTCGGTCGCCATCGCGATTTCACTCGTGGTTTCGCTCACCACCACGCCGATGATGTGTTCACTGCTGCTGCGCAGGCAGTCGGAGCGCAAGCCGGGGCGTTTCTCGCGCTGGAGCGAGCGCGGCTTCGAAAAGCTTCACCGCGGCTACGAGCGCAGCCTCGACTGGGCGCTCAAGCTGCCACTGCTGATGCTGGCGATTTTCCTCGCCACGGTCGCGCTCACCGTCTACATGTATGGCGTGATCCCCAAGGGTTTCTTCCCGCAGCAGGACACCGGCCGGCTGATCGGCTTCGTACGCGCGGACCAGTCGGTCTCGTTCCAGGCGATGCGGGGCAAGCTCGACCGGCTTGCGGCAATCGTGATGGACGATCCCGCGGTCGACAGCGTCACGGCGTTTACCGGTGGCGGCCAGCGCAATTCGGCACAGATGTTCATCGCGCTCAAGCCGCTGAAGGAGCGCGGGCCGATTGATGCGGTGACGGCTCGCCTGCGCCCGAAGCTGCTGAAGGAACCGGGCGCCAACCTGTTCCTCAACCCGATCCAGGACCTGCGCAGTGGTGGCCGGCAGTCGGACGCGAGCAACCAGTTCACATTGCGTGGCGACGACCTCGAGCAGTTGCGCACCTGGGCACCGAAACTCGAGGCGGCATTGAAGGACGTGGACCAGCTCACCGACGTGAGCTCAGACCAGCAGGACCGCGGCCTGCAGATTTCCCTGGTGATCGACCGCCCGACGGCCTCGCGCCTGGGCATCACGCCACGCGCCATCGACTCCGCATTGAACCTTGCCTTCGGGCAGGCGCAGGTCTCGACCATCTACCAGGACCGCAACCAGTACCGCGTAGTGATGGAAGTTGCGCCGGAGTGGTGGCAAAGCCCGAAAACACTCGAGCAGATCTTCGTGCTCACGCCGGCCCGGGCGCAGGTGCCGCTGTCGCAGATCGCGCGCTACGAGCCGACGCTGGCGCCACTTTCGGTGAACCACCAGGGGCAATTCGCGGCAACCACGCTTTCCTTCAACCTCGCGCCCGGCGTCTCGATGTCGCAGGCCTCGGAGATCATCCGCGACACCATGTCGCGCATCGGCATGCCCACGACGATCTACGCTTCGTTCGAAGGCACCGCGAAACTCTTCCAGCAGGGCCTCGACAACCAGCCGCTGCTGATCCTGGCGGCGCTGCTCACGGTGTACATCGTCCTGGGCATCCTCTACGAAAGCCTGGTGCACCCGATCACGATCCTCTCGACGCTGCCTTCCGCAGGCCTGGGCGCGCTGCTGGCACTCAGGCTCTTCAACACCGAGTTCACGCTGATCGCGCTCATCGGCGTGATCCTGCTGATCGGCATCGTCAAGAAAAACGCGATCATGATGATCGACTTCGCCCTGCAGCGTGAGCGCGAATCGGGCTGCGACACACGTACTGCCATCCGCGATGCGGCGCTGCTGCGTTTCCGCCCGATCATGATGACCACGATGGCGGCCATGCTCGGCGCCATCCCGCTGGCTCTTGGTTCCGGCGACGGCGCAGAACTGCGCCGCCCGCTTGGCATCGCCATCGTCGGCGGCCTGCTGGTGAGCCAGCTGTTGACCCTTTATACGACTCCCGTTGTCTACCTCTACCTCGACCGCTTCCGCTTGTGGACGCGGCGCAAGTTCGGCTATCGCGAGGACGAACCCTCGATGGCTGTTGCATGAAAAACTTCAGGTCCGCCGATGAACGCCAATGAACGCCGATAAAAAACAGCCAGGTGAAGTCTTCGTGCCCAATGCGAAAGCCTCCACGGGCCCGCACGACACTATTTCTGCTTTTCATCCGCGTTCATTGGCGTTCATCGGCGGACTAAAGGTTTTTCTGCTCGCATCACTCCTCGCCGGCTGCACCATCGGGCCCAACTACTCGAGGCCCGAGGTCGAGACACCCATCAACTACAAGGAAGCCGGCGACTGGATCGTCGCCAAGCCTGCCGACGCGGCGCCCAAGGGCAAGTGGTGGGAAGTCTTCAATGACCCGGTCCTGTCCGCGCTGATCGAGGAGGTTGAGGTAAGCAACCAGGAGCTGCGCGCTGCGGAAGCACGTTACCGCTCTGCCACCGCTTCGGTCACGGCCGCGCGCGCCGGCCTCTTCCCGACGCTGGGCGCCGGCGCCGATGCAGGACGCAGCCGCCGCGGCGACACCGGCAATTCGCGCAGCTACAGCGCAACGCTCAACGCCAGCTGGGAAGTCGACCTGTGGGGACGAATCCGGCGCCTGGTCGAAGCGAGCCGAGCGGGGGAAGAAGCCAGCGCCGCGGATCTCGAGAGCGCGCGCCTTTCGCTCCAGGCGGAACTTGCGAGCAACTACTTCCAGCTGCGGGTGACCGACGTGCAGCGCGAATTGCTTGACGACACCGTGAAGGCCTTCGACAGGGGGCTCACCATCGCGCGCAACCGCTACAACGCGGGTGTCGCCGCGAAAGTTGATGTGGTGCAGGCGGAATCGCAGCTGAAGAGCGTGCAGGCGCAGGCCATCGACCTGGAGCTCACGCGTGCGACCCTGGAACATGCCATCGCGGTGCTGGCGGGCGAGCCGCCCGCGGCATTCAAGCTCGACCCGATTGCGAAGTTCCAGCCGCGCCTGCCCGTGGTTCCGCCCGGCCTGCCGTCCACGCTGCTGGAGCGCCGTCCCGACGTCGCAGCCGCGGAGCGCCGCATGGCCGCGACGAATGCGCGCATCGGCGCGTCGCAAGCCGCCGTGTTCCCGTCGCTTTCGCTGAGCGGCAGCGCCGGCTTCAGCGGTTCCTCGCTCTCCAACCTCTTCTCCGCGCCGAACCGCGTCTGGGCGCTTGGCGTGGGCCTCACCGGCACCATCCTCGACTTCGGCGCGCGCAAGGCGCAAGTGGATATTTCGCGCGCCGCCTACGACGAAGCCGTCGCCAGCTACCGGCAGGCAGTGCTGCAGTCCTTCCAGGAGGTGGAGGACAACCTCGCGGGACTTCGCTGGCTCGCCGAGGAAGGCGTCGTGCAGGCAGACGCCGCGCGCCTGGCGCGTGAAAGCGTCACGCTCACCGTCAACCAGTACAAGGCCGGCACCGTGGGCTACGTCAACGTGGTGCAGGTGCAGGCGACCCAGCTCGCGGAGGACCGGGCCACTGTACAGTTGCTGGGCCGCAGGCTGGCGACGACGGTAGCGCTGGTCCGCGCTCTGGGCGGATCGTACTGAGATGAGGATTGGATGCTGATCAATTGCGTTGCCTACGAGAATGGAAAGCGCCTCGGCGACATCCCGCCGGCGGAAATCAGCGAATACGTAAAGCGCCCCGAGTGCTTCGTGTGGGTGGCGCTCAAGGACCCGACGCCGGAAGAGATGCGCCAGATGGAGAGCGAATTCGACCTGCATGAGCTCGCGGTCGAGGATTCCCTCAGCGGCCACCAGCGCCCGAAGATCGAGGAGTACAAGGACTCGCTCTTCGTCGTGATCCAGGTGCCGATGATGGTCAACGGAGAGCTCGAGGCGCACGAGGTGGACCTCTTCGTCGGGAGCAATTACGTGCTGTCGATCCGCCACGGATTCGAACCCGGCTTCCAGGCGGTGCGCGATCGCGCCGAGTCGGAGCAGGAGCTGCTGGGCCACGGCGCGGGCTTCGTGTTCTACGCGATCATGGACAACGTGGTGGACCGCTACTTCCCGCTGGTGGACGCGATCGAGGTCGAGCTCGAGGCGATCGAGGAGCGCATCTTCACCGAGGATTCGCCGCGGGAGAACATCAAGCGGCTGTACGCGCTCAAGCACAAGCTGATGGTGATGCGGCATGCGGTTGAGCCGCTGATCGAGGTTGTCCACAAGCTGTACGGCGGGCGCGTTCCGCAGGTTTGCGTCGGCGTCCAGGACTACTTCCGCGACATCTATGACCATTTGCTGCGGGTGAGCCTGCAGCTGGATGGCCTGAGGGACATGGTGGTCACCGCGCTGTCAGTGAACCTCTCGATGATCACGCTGCACGAGGGCGAGGTCACCAAGACTCTCGCTTCCTACGCGGCGCTGATTGCGGTGCCCACGATGATTGCGGGCATCTACGGCATGAATTTCCAACACATGCCGGAGTTGAAGTGGACCTACGGGTATCCGCTGGCGATTGCGGCAATGGTCGCTATCGACGCTGTGCTCTACCGCCGCTTCAAGAAAACCGGCTGGCTTTGAGCGAAATCGGCAAAAAGGCGAAGTTTGAGCCCCAACTTACTCGATGGCAGCCAATTGCGCAGAGCCATCAAACCTTCTCCGGCTCGGCCTCGGCCAGCAGCCACTTGCGGAAGTCGGAGACGGTGCCCCCGCCGCGGCTTCCCTCAGGCGTGACCAGGTAGTACGAGTAGCTCGCGGGCGCGCTGATGTCGAACGGCACCACCAGGCGGCCGGCTTCGATTTCGCTGCGAACCAGCGGCTTCATCGCCAGCGCCACGCCCATGCCCTCGAGCGCGGCTTCCAGCGAAAGCGACGCATCGCTGAAGTGCGGGCCACGTGAGGCGTCGATACCCCGGATGCCCACGGACTCCAGCCAGTCGTTCCAGCTCGGGCGCGCGCCTTCTTCCAGGACAGTGTCGTCGTGCAGCAGCGTGTGGTGGCGCAGGTCGTCGGGCCTGCGCAGAGGGTGCGCGCCGGCGAGCAGTTTTGGGCTGCACACCGGCACGTAGACCGCCGAAAACACCTCATCCACGTGGGCGCCCGGATAGTGGCCATCGCCGAAGCGGACCATGGCGAGCGGAGCGTCTTCGCGCGCGCCATGGATGGGAATCACGTCGCTGTCGCCGCGACCGTCGATCATCGCCGGCCGGCTGGCGATGTGGAGATCCAGGTTCGGATGGCTGGAGGTGAAGCGCGAGAGGCGCGGGACCAACCAGCGCGCGGCGAAATTTGGCGGCGCGAGGACCGTCAACGCTTCCGAATCCTCCCGCAGGCGCAGGCGCTCGACCGCATCGATGAGCGTGTCGAGGCCGTCCTGGACGCGGGGCAGCAGGATATGAGCCTCCGGAGTCAATTCCAGCGCGCGGGTGAGCCTGCGAAAGAGCGGCACGCCCAGGTGGTCCTCCAGCAGCTTTACCTGGTGGCCGACGGCGCCGGCGGTCACGTGGAGCTCGCGCGCCGCGTTCTTGAAGCTCAGGTGGCGTGCTGCCGCCTCGAAGGCCCGGAGGGCGTTCAGGGGGGCGGGGCGGAAAATTCCCTTGGGCATGCGTCAGTTTTTCTGCGTCGTTGGTGAAGAAAGAATCGGTTGTTGCACTGCAACATGATACCTATATTTTGTCGGTGGGCCCCGGAATCGACCCCTACCTGGGTAGCAGGGCCCCGACCTTCCACAAGGAGAAGCACCATGAGTTTCAAGGACACCTACCCCGAATTCGCCGCCATCGAAGGCCACATCAAGCGCGCCCATGCCGAGCGCAGCGTCTACATCGCCTCGAGCGTGGCCAATGCCATCCTCGGCGCCGTCCGCGTCCTGAAGCGCCTGGTCCAGGCCACCGGCACCGGGATCGCCGTCGAGCGCGAACGCCACGCCATCGAGTCGGATTCCTTCCTCAAGCGCTCCGTCCCGCGTTACTGACTCGAACCGGCAACCGGGCGGCCACCCTCCTCCCAATCTCCGTTGCCGAAACGATGATGGACGTGAAGCCGGGCACCGAGCTGGTAGAGATTGCCGGCTGCGGGCACGTGCCGGCGTTGATGAGTGACGACCAGGTGCGCGTCGTTCGCGACTTCCTGCGCGAGGTACCATCGATGCATGGAGAGACCCAACCTGCTTATCCTGCCCGGGCTGCTTGAGGACGCGGACGCTTTCCAGCAGGTCGTGGCCGCACTGGGCGAAGTCGTGACACCCGTGATCGCGGACATGACGCGCGCCGATACCATCGAGGGCCTCGCGGCTGAGGCGATCAAGCAGGCGCCCACCGGAAAATTTTTCCTTGCCGGCCACTCCATGGGCGGCTACGTCGCGCTCGAAGTGATGCGCCAGGCGCCGGATCGCGTCGCAAAACTGGCACTTCTCAACACCAATGCGCGCCCCGATACAGCCGAAGCCACGGAGAATCGCCGCCGCCTGATGGCGCTGGCCGACAAGGATTTCCCCGCGGTCCCAAACACCCTGATGCCCAAGCTCATGGCCCCCGCGCACCTGGGCGACACGGTGCTCACCGGCACCATCGGCGCCATGGCGCTGGCGGTGGGTCCGCAGGCATTCAAGCGCCAGCAGCAAGCGATCATCGGGCGCATCGACAGCCGGCCGCACCTCAAGGACATCAAGGTGCCCACGCTGGTGGTGGCCGCGCGTTACGATGCCCTCATGCCGGTGGAGATGCTGAAGGAAATGGCCGACGGCATTCCGGGCGCGCGCCTTGCGATCCTGGAGGAATCCGGCCACATGGCCTCGATCGAGCAGCCGGAGGAAGTGACCGCATTGCTGAAGGAATGGATCGCCGCCTGACGAACGGGTTGGCGCGAGGCTTGTCGAACGGGCTCCAACCCCCACCGGAGCTTCCCCATGTTCCTTGCAATCGGTCCGCTGATCGCGCTCATCGCCGGCATCCTCATCCTCGTGATTCCGCGCCTCCTCAACTACATCGTCGCCGTCTACCTCATCGCCATCGGCGTCATCGGACTGCTCGGGCCGCACGTCAAGTTCTGACGTGAAGTTATGATGTGGGCATGTCATCCATGCCCACGCTTTCCCTGCTCGAGACACGCGTCATCGGCGTGCTGGTCGAGAAGCAGCACACCGTCCCCGACAGCTATCCGCTGACGCTCAACGCCATCGTCTCGGGCTGCAACCAGAAAACCAGCCGCGACCCGGTGATCGAAGCCACGGAGGCCGAAGTGCAGTCCGTGATCGATCGCCTCAAGTCGCTCTCGATGGTGATGGAGTCGAGCGGCGGGCGCGTGATGCGTTACGCGCAGAACGCCGGCAAGGCCCTGCAATTGCCGCCGCAATCGATCGCCGTCCTCACGGTGCTGTTCCTGCGCGGTCCCCAGACCGTGGGCGAGCTGCGCATCAATACCGACAGGCTGCACAAGTTCGGCGATGTGCTGGCGGTCGAGGGATTCCTCAACGAGCTGGCAGAGAAGAACTTCGTGCGTGAGCTGCCGAAGCAGCCGGGCGCGCGCGAGACGCGATGGGTGCACCTGCTTTCGGGCGAGCCGGTCATTGCGGCGTCCGCCGGCTACGCGCCGCAGGTTTCTTCCGGCGATCCGGTATCGGTGAGCGAGCTCGCCGCAATTCGCGCGCAGGTGGATTCGCTGCAGCGTGAAGTCACCGATCTGCGCGCGACGGTTGCGCACATCGGCAAGGAACTCGGGATTTCCTAGCGTTTCGCCTCGCGCACCGGCAGCGTGAGATTGCAGACACCGATGCGCCCGATCGGCTCCTTGAACCACGACTCCTTGCGTGTCGCGCGCGAAGCTACCCACGCCTTGAAGGTCGCACTTTCGGTTCTCAACGCCTCGAGGCTGGTGCGTTCATTCGCGGGAACATCGGCCGCCACGCGGATCGACTTGATGGGAACGAACTGCTCCGGTTTCTCGTAGAACCCCATGGCGCCGGTGCCGCGAGGAATCACCGAGAAGAGTTCGATGCCGCGCACCACGCGGCCGACCACCGTGATGTTGCGATCGAGGCCGCGCGGCGATTGGCCGATGACCGCGTAGAGCTCGGAGCCATTGCCGGAGTCGGACGCCTCGTCGCGGCCCACGCCGACGGAGCCGTAGCAATGCACCAGCCAGGTTTTCTTCAGCCGCGGATCACGCGCCACCGGGAAACCCGCGGAGTAACCCACTTCGGGTGCGTACGTGTCCGGGTAGGCGAGACGCGTGAACTGCAGCCTGGCATCCATCACGCGGTCGAACTCCGGCGTGAGCTTGACCGCCGCCATGGTTTTGCCGAGCTCGTCGCCTTCGGGGCGCGCCCACTGCACCACATAGTTGTCCTGCGAGCGGATGACAGAGCTGCCGTCGAAGTATTTCGAACGTGCGAGCTTCTTCACCGCCGCCGCGTTTGCCGGCGAGTAATGCGCGGCCAGCTCGATCACGACGCGCCCCGTGGGCAGCTCGACGTAGATCGTGTTTTCGGGATCGATCGCTCGCCAGTCGGCAGCGGGCGAAGACTGCAGCAGGTCCTGCGCCATCACCGTGGCCGGCAGCAGCATCGCGGCGGCCAGCAAGCGCGTCATCACCATTCTCGCCATCCTTTCAGCAACGGGAAATAAAGGCCACGCTTCGCGTCCGGTTTCTCCAGCGCCGCCGAATAGCGCTCCAGCTGCTCGCGGTAACGCGCCTGCTCCTCGTCGAGGAAGCGCTCCGGCTCGGAGCCTTCGTGACTGCTGGTCTTGTAGTCGACGATCCAGGCGCGGCCGCTTTCATCCTCGAACAGCCGGTCGATCACCAGCATGCGACGCACGCCGTCGATCACGGTTGAAAGCCGGTACTCGTTGCGTGCGCCCGCCCTCGGTCCCAGCAGCCAGCGACCACGCTCGTCGTCGAGCGCCATGCCGAGGGCCACCACGGCACGCTCCGCGGCGCGGTCGAGGTCCGCTTCGACGACACCGCGCGCGGCGAGCTCCTTGCGGATCGCCGGCCGGTCGCGCTCGATGCGCCGGCGGTCCCAGCCGCGGGCCTCATCTTCCGCGATGCGTTGCAGCCTGCGGTGTACGACGCTGCCGATTCGCCGCGCCGTGTCGCCCACCCAGGAGAACTCGATCTGCGCTGCGGCAGGTGTTTCCCTGGGAGCGCCCCAGGCAACCGCGGCGGGAATTTCGTAGGTGAATCCCTCGATCTCGAGCCGCCTGAGCGACCCCTGCGCCTCCACCGGGACCGCTGGCGCAGCGCGATCTCCCTGCGCGGGCGCCAGCCCGACGAACTTCCCGCAGACAACGGGCCACAGCTTTGCCAGCAGCGAGCCGGAAGGAGGATCCTTCGCGTTGCCGTGGTCGTCGACCTTTACGCAGCCCAGCAAATGAAGCTCATGGCGCGCACGCGTCGCGGCTACGTACAGCAACCGCGCGCTTTCGTGGTCGGCCTTGCGCTTGTCGACACTACGGATGTACTCGTACACATCGTCGTCACCGCCGCCCGTCGCCTTGATGGGAGCCACCAGCAGTGAATGCTCCGGCGTCTCCATCCAGAGGAAGAGCTTGCGTTCGTCACGCATTGCGGTGGCGTCGAGCCCCGGCACGATGACCACGTCGAATTCGAGGCCCTTTGCCTTGTGGATCGTCATCACCTGCAGGGATTCGGACGCCTCCAGGTCGGGTAGCGCGAACAGCTTCTCGATCGACTGCTCGAAGGCGGCGACGTCGTCGAGCGTGCCGCCACTTTCGGAGTCCTCGAGGTGGTCAAGATAGATTTCCGCGTCCTCGAGATCTACGTCGCGCTCCACGCTTGCGGGCCCACCGAGGGTGAGCCATGCGCGCTCCACCGCCGCGCGCAGGCTGCCGCGGCGGCGATCGTCGAGTTCCGCGCCGACAATGGTGCGCAGGCGATCGACCCGCGCGCGTCCATCGGGCGACAGGGAAACCAGCCGTTCCTCGCTGCCCATCGCGCTCCATACGGTCGCGTCATCGGATGCACTGCATAGCGCCGTGAGGTCCGCAAGCGTGAGGCCGCACCAAGGGGCGCGCAGCAGCGCGAGCCAGGGGGTCCGATCTGCGAGATGCAACAGGGCCCGGGTCAACGCAAGGAGGTCCTGTACGACGGGTCGGTCCCCGAGCGGCTCGATCTCGATCGCCCGGAACGAGAGCCCTGACTCACGCAAGCGCGGCAGGACTTCTCGCAGGTGGGTACGGCTGCGGACAAGTATCGCGACGCTGCGCCCGGCAGCAGCGGCTGCGATCCGCGCTACCTGCGCCGCCAGCGCTACCTGCTCGCCCTCGCGAAAAGGATGCACGTGAACTGCCTTGCCACCAGCGGGATGGACAGCTTCCGACGGCGCGTAGCGCACGGCTCCCGCCTGCACGTCGTTGTTTGCAGGCATGACACGCGAGAAGCTGTCATTGACCCATTCCACAATCCCCGCCTGCGAGCGGAAATTGGCTGAGAGTGTCAGCGGCGCCAGGCGCACCGGCCCGACACCCTCATTCCAGGCGCGCAGGAACAACGCGACCTCAGCTTCGCGGAACCGATAGATCGACTGCATCGGGTCGCCAACAAGGAAGAGCGTGCGACCGTCGCCTGCCTCCCAGCCGGAAGTGAGCCGCTCCAACAGCTCGAACTGGGAATGCGAAGTGTCCTGGAATTCGTCGACCAGGATGTGCCGAATGCGGTAGTCGAGCGCGAGCAAAAGGTCCGTCGGCTCGTCCTCGCGGCCCAGCGCCCGCAGCGCACCCTGCGAAATCTCGATGAAATCCGCCTGTCCGCGGCGCGCGAACACGAGCTGCAACTCCGCCAAGGCGCGCGGCGCCAGGCGCGCGATGATCTCGAGCGCCTCCCACTGCCCGTCGTCCATCGTAGCGGGCGGCAGCATCCAGACCTCCCGGGCGATCGAGAGCAGCCCTTCGCTTTCTCGCGCCGCGAGCGGCGCTGACTTGAGCCACCTCTTTCCATCACTGCCAAGGGCGCCTCGGATGTACGCGTTCCACGCAGTCACATCGTCGACGTCGGGCTTGGCCACGCCCGAGGGCCACGCCGCGTGCACCTTCGCGACCGTCGCGCCCCGCACCTCGGCGAGCCCCGATTCGAGAAGTTCACGATTCACGGGTTCCCGCAGCAGCTTGCGCACCCAGGTGTCGCGGCCAGCGAGCATTGCGGCGAGCAGCTTTTCGGCGGTCTGGGCGTTGTTGTCGACATGCTCCAGGAGTTGCTGGACGTCCGCCGCCGCCTGGTCATCGCCTTCAAGGCTTTGCAGCAGGGATCGCGCTGCCTCGGTGTACATCGCGCTCGCATCCTCGATGCTCTCCGGTTGCCCGCCGAACACCGACAGCACAGGCATCTGGCGCGTGAGCGAGGCGCACAAGGCGTCAATGGTCTGCACGCGCAGTCTCTCGGCGCTTTCCTCGAGCTTCCAACCCATTTCGTCGTTGCGCCTGAGTGCCGCGGCTGCGAGGTCCCAGGTGAGCGCCTGGTGAGCTGCGTCGGGGCGCGCCTGGGTACGCGCGGCGTGCAACGCGCCGAGCACGCGCCGGCGCATCTCGGCGGCGGCCTTGATCGTGAACGTGATGGCCGCGATCTCCTCGGGCCGCTCGACGGTCGCAAGCAACGCCAGCACACGCTGGATCAACAACTCTGTCTTCCCCGACCCCGCCGGAGCCTGCACGATAAAGGAGCCGCGCGGATCAAGAGCGCCCGCGCGCTGCGCCAGGTCCGGGACTTTCGAAGCGCTATTCATCCTCGGATTCGCCCTTCTTCACGCCGAACGAACCTTTTTCAGCAATGCGGCAAAACGCGTGCTGGTCGCACATCTCGCATGTCAGCGGCCCCTTCTTCGGATCGACGCGGGCGTCCCCGGCAGCGAATCCGCTGCCGATCCTTTCAATCTCTTCCCGCCAATGCGCAACCAGATGGTCCCAATCACGATACTTGGCAACGCGGCTCGGATCCTTGTCCGCGGTTTTCAGTTTGGGGATTGCATCCTCCTCGCGCGCGATACCCCAGAAGCGCATCTCGCCCGTCTTCACCTGCCCAAACGCGATCGCCGTGACGTCGGCATCCGAAGCGAGGACATACATCGGCAATTGCGGCTCATCCGGACGAGCGCCAAGCCACGTTCCGGTCGAACAAACACCGGTCTTGTAGTCAATGACTGCACGGCCCTTCCTGAGAACGTCCATTCGGTCAAGGCGCGCCTCGATAGTTACGCCACCAAACGTCATGGGGCGCTTGTCTTCGATGGCGGCGACCGCGAAGTCCTCGCGCGTACGCTCCACCGCCAGCCACTCTCGCGCGAGCCGCATCAGCCGCGCATGCTCCATGCGCTCGAAACGGCCACTCAACGCGTCGCCGCGCTTCTTCTTCACGCGCTCGATGGCGGATCGCGCGCTGCGATCGAGCAGCTCGTCCAGTTGCGCCGGCGCAGCCCTCAGCAGCACCGCCTGCGTATCGAGCCCACGCCACACTTCGGCCAGCATCTCGTGCAGCAGGTTGCCGCGATCGCGCGGGTCGAGGCCGAAGCGCGGCGTCTCCAGCGGCTTCGCGCCGACGCGCCGATGCGCAAATCCGCGGAACGGGCATGCGGCCTGGTCGCGAAAGAGGCCGGTGCCGCCGCGTTGCGTGGGCGAGGTAATCGCAGGCGCACGCGCATCGTCAAGGAATTCGATTCGGGCCGCGCTGCGAATCGCGTCGCGCAGCGTGGGCAGGCGCGTGACGCCGAGTAATTCAAGGGTCGTGGCGGCGATGGAGGCGATCAGCGGACTTGGCGCCAGCGCGCTTTCGTCTCGCACGCGAGAGTGGCTGAACACCACTTCCGCTGCGGCGTTTTTCCAGCCGGCCGTGATGCGACGGTCGAGCTCCAGCGAGGATCCCGGATCAGCCTGGGGAATGCCTGCGGCGCGCTGCGCGCGGACCGGAAGGAAGGGATTGGCGCGCGCCGGCAGCGGCCACGCCTCGTCGGTCAGGCCCATGACCCAGAGATGGTCGAACTCGAGCCCCGCCGACTCAAGCACGCCCAGGACCTGCACCGGGACATCTGGCGCTTCGGGCTGGAAGATCGCCTCGCGCGCCATGCGCGCCAGGCGCTGGCAGGCGTCGGCGTAACCCATCTTCGCCGTGACGCGCTCAAGGCTGCCGAATTCGGTCAGCAACGAATGCCATCGCTCCAGCGCCTGGTGCTCCGCGGAATCGAGCGGGCGCTCGCCAGGAAAACCGATGGCCTTGAGGGCTTCGGAAAATGCCTTGGCCCAATCGGCGGCGCCGCGCGCGCCGAAGAGGCTCGCCTTGCGCAAGTCGCGCAGCACGGCCAGCCGGTCGAGCAACAACGGCGCCTTCGCGCCCCTGGCGGCAGCGGCCAGCTTGAGGACCTGGTCGAGCTTGATGGCCGGTGCTGAACGCTCGCGCATGTGGGCATCGAGTCGGGCACGTACTTCCTTCTCCGCCTCCGCGCCGCCGATGAAAGGGGAACGCACCAGCCGGCTCGCCTGGTCGAACGAAATCTCCGGACCGGCGAGCGCGAGCACCAGCAGCGCATCACCCACCAGCGGAAATTCGGAAAGCGGCGCGCCCAGCGAGATGTTGAAGGGCAGCGGCGATGCCAGCCCGAGCACATGGCCCGGATTCATCGCGGCGGCGAACGTGCGGCGCACGCGTTCACGGGAGCGCGCCAGGTCCGGCACCACCACGCCGATGCGCGGCGGCTTTTCCCCGCCGGCCGCAAGGCGTGCGTGCGCCCAGCTGGCGGCCGCCGTGATCTCGTCCTTGTACTGGGTGAGCTCGACGCGGCTGACCTTCCCCGGCCTGGCACGCGCGGCCACCTGAAAAAGCGAGCATCCACACGCCGCCAGGACCTCGAGGAACTCGCGCATCTGCGGGTTCACGATATCGAAGCCGGCGATCGCCACCGCCAGCGGCTTGCGCGAGCCGAGGTCGAGCCATTTCGCCACCACGTCCGGCAAGCGCGCCCCGTCGGTCTGGCCGCGATCGCGCGTCAGGCGCTCGTATCGAGCCGACCAATCGAGCCACGCGGCCACGTCTTCGTTGGGCGAACCGGCACGGCGTGCATCGATGCGCCAGGCGTGCGCCAGTTGCCAGGCATCACGGCACTGGACGGCCGCAGCCGGCGCCGAAAAAACCGGGGCAGCGGTGTGTGCCGAGCGCACCACTTCGTCCCAGGCCGCCTGCTCCTGCACCGGCGTGAGCAGCAGCGGGACCGAGGCGCCGCGCGGCGAATACAACGCATCCTCCCAGAGCCGCGCCACGAAAGCGCCGAACGGCAGGATGTCCGGCGTCTCCCAGGTCGAAAGGCCTGCACGCAACCGGTCCGCGTCGAAATCACGCTGCAGCGATTGGGCCATGCGGGTGTTGGGCGTGACTACTGACAACGCTGCGTCCCGGCCTTCCGCGAGGCGTCGAAGCAGCTCGGCGCGGGCGATCTCGGGGAGCTGCGGCGGCATGGGACGAATGATAAACGGAGGGCGTGGATTCTTACCGGTGTAACCGACCTTACAGCTGTAATCGCGTTCGGCCCCAGGCTGTGACAAATCGCACAAACCGCGTTGCGTCCGAAGCATATGCTCGTGTCGAAGTGTGCAGTGCATCACTGCGCACGGAGCCAAACAATGCAAGGCAACGAGAAAACTCTCCAGCACTTCGTGCGGCGCGGCATCACTGCCGCCGCGGCAGCATTCCTTTTGCTGGTGGCCCCGCTTGCGGGCGCCCAGGGGTTCGAATCCTATGGGGCCGGCCGCGCCAAGATCTCCGATGACCTGGGCGTGGCCGCCTACGCGCCCAACGTCTCCGGCATCAGCTGGATCCGGGAGACCAATGCCGGCCGCATGGTGAAGGTGCTGGTCATGGCCCGCCCTACCGTCGACCCGGACCTGGTTTCGCTGCGCTCGGCCATTGTCTCCGCCGGCGGCAGCGTCTACTACCGCTACATTTCCGTGAACGGCGTGGCGGCTGTGCTGCCCGCCTCGCGCCTCTATGACATCGCGCGCCGCTCGGACGTCGAAAGCCTCTCGCCCAATCGCATGACGGCGCGCACCGGCGGCCTGCTCGAGAAAACCACGGGCGCCGCGGCGGTGCGCGGCGCGGGTACGTCTTCCAACCCCACCATCGACGGAGCCGGCGTCGGCATCGCGTTCCTCGACTCGGGAATCATGGCGGGCCATCGCGCCTTCGCCGGGAGCCTCGGCTCGCGCGTGAAGAAAAGCGTCGACTTCGGCCGCGCCAACCCGGCAGCATTGCTGGGGAGCATGGAATGGCGCGGAGGCTCCGACTACGCCCGGGCCTTCTATCCGGGCAGCACGTTCCAGCGCCAGCTGGAAGTCGTGATCAGCACCGCGGGATCGCTTTTCCCCGATCCCCATGGCCACGGCACGCTGGTGGCATCGATTGCCGCCGGCCGGCCGGTGCCGGGCAACAACGACACCACCGGCATCGCCCCGGGCGCCTCGCTCTATGACGTGCGCGTGCTCGACGCGAACGGCGAAGGCGACGTGGCCACCACCCTCGCCGGCATCGACTGGGTGATCTACCACCGCAAGGAATACAACATCCGCGTGATGAACGTGAGCCTCGCGGCGGACTCGACCGAGAGCTACCTCACCGATCCGCTGTGCCGCGCGGTTCGCAACGCCGTGGCCGCCGGCATCACCGTGGTTGTTGCCGCGGGCAACTACGGCATCGGCCCCGACGGGCGCGAGGCCTACGGCACCATCAGCTCGCCCGGCAATGAACCCGCGGCGATCACCGTCGGCAGCGCCAATCCGCGCGCCACCATCACGCGTGCCGACGATGTCGTGAACAACTTCAGCTCGCGCGGCCCGACGCGCGGCGGCAGCACCGATTTCGCGGGCATCCGCCGTCCCGACAACATCCTCAAGCCCGACCTGGTGGCTCCCGGCAACCGCATCATGGGCGCCGTCTCCACCGACCTGATCGGCCTGTCGAAGAGCGGCCTCACGCTGACGTTCCCGCAACTGGTGGTCCAGCTCGGACTGAACACCGGCCTCATCAGCGCCAGCGGCACCTCGTACGCGGCCCCGGTTGTCGCCGGCACCGTGGCGCTGATGCTGCAGTCGAACCCCGGGCTCACGCCGCCGCTGGTGAAGGCGATCCTGCAGTACACCGCGGAGCCGCTGCGCAACGCCAACCTGCTCGAGCAGGGCGCGGGCCTGGTGAACGTGCCGGGTACCCTCGCCGTGGCCAACGTGCTCGCCCGCGATATCTCGACGCGAGTCGACGCCCACGGCCTGCGCGCCGGCGACAACCTGATGGCGTCGGGCAAGACATTCCCGGAGGCCGCCTCCACCATCGAGGGCCGCACCTTCAGCTGGAGCGGCATGGCCTACATGGGCGGGCGCCACGTCCTGGGAGGCTCCGCGCTGCTGAAGAAATTCCAGGCGCCCTACGATCCCACCCTCACCTGGGTGGGCACGAGCCTGCGCGGCATCGACCTCGATACGTTCGGCAATACCACGTACACCTCCGGCTTCGAGGAAGAGTACGTCTCCTCGCGCGCGCTGGTGAGCTCCGGCGTGGTGACCCTGACTTCCCTGCTGCAATCGGGTGGCGGCATCTTCACGCCCGTGCCCATCCTGTCCGGCGGTGTCGTCTCCGGCCTCGGCATCGTGCTCTCCGAGGGCATCGTCCTGTCGGAAGGCATCGTGCTCTCCGAAGGCATCGTCCTGTCCGAGGGCGTGGTCCTCTCCGAGGGTGTAGTGCTGTCCGAAGGCGTGGTCCTCTCCGAGGGCGTGGTCCTCTCCGAGGGTGTAGTGCTGTCCGAAAGCGGCGCGCTGCGGGTCGACGCGTCGATCGACATCTTCCCCGGCGAATGACCGGCGGAAAGCGAGGCATGGCATGACCATGATCGACATGAAGGACTACGGCCAGGCCGCCAAGCTCTACTGGTGGACCGTGACCTCGCTGGGCTTCATCGCGTTCGCCTGGGGCGTCACCAGCGTGCTGCGCATGGACACGGCACCCATGGTCCAGGTGTTGATCGCCACGGCGGTCGCCGCTCTGGTGGGTTTCTTCCCGGTGCGCATCCCCAACACCAAGACCTCGATCGCCGGCGCCGAGATCTTCATCTTCCTGCTGCTGCTGGTGTACGGCCCGGCTGCCGCCATCCTCGCCGCCTCGTTCGAGGGGATTGTCGCGTCGTGGCGCACCTCCAAGCGCTGGACCAGCCGCCTGGGCTCGCCGGCCATGGCTTCGCTGGCGATGCTGGCCTGCGCCTCCGCGTTCGAAGGCGCGCGCGCGCAGATCGCCGCCAACTCGCTCCCGAGCTCCGCGCTGCTGGCCTTCGTGATGATCTTCGCCGGCCTCTACTTCGTCGCCAACACGGTGCTCACGTCGACTCTGATCGCGCTGAAGAACGGCCAGCCGTTCACGCCGATCCTCTGGATCCGCAAGATGAGCTGGATCGGCCTGGCCTACGTCGCCAGCGCCTCGATTGCTGGCCTGCTGTTCATGAGCTTCGAGCGCTTCGGCGTCGCCGCGCTGCTGGTCGCGGTGCCGGTGATCGCCATGTTCATCACCACGCTGCACTCCTATTTCCAGCGCAGGGAATCGGACGAGCGCCACGTGGAGGAGCTGCGAGCAAGCGAGAGCCGCTTCCACAGCGCATTCACGCACGCCGCCATCGGCATGGCGCTGGTCACCACCGACGGGCGCTTCATCCAGGCCAACAAGTCCTTCTGCGAGATGCTGGGCCGCCCCAATCCCGAGCTGCTCGCGATGAACATGGGCGGGCTGGTGAACGCCGCCGACCTCGAGAACCTGCGCGGCCTGATCGACAAGCTGGTGGCGGGCGAGCTGCAGAACGTCCAGGCCGAGCTGCGTGGCCTGCATCGCGACGGCTCCGACGTCTGGATGTCGCTCGACATCTCGCTCGCGCGTGACTGGGAATTCCGCGCGCACAACCTCATCGTGCAGGCGCAGGACGTGAGCGCGCGCCGCCGCGCCGAGGCGGAGCTGTACCACAACGCCTATCACGACAGCCTCACGCAGCTTTCCAACCGCACGCACTTCAACGAGCAGCTGGTTCGCGCCATCGCGCGCGTGCAGCGCCATCCCGAACAGCGCTTCGCGGTGATGTACCTCGACTTCGACCGCTTCAAGATGGTCAACGACTCGCTCGGCCACAAGGCCGGCGACGAGCTGCTGGTGAATCTCGCCCGCCGCCTGCAATCGGTGTTGCGCCCGACGGACCTGATCGCGCGCCTGGGCGGCGACGAATTCGCGATCCTGCTCGAGGACATGCAGCGCGAGCGCGACGCGGTGGATCTCACCGAGCGCATCCAGAAGGAGCTGACGCGCCCCTTCCAGCTCGGCGACATGGAAGTGACCATCTCGGCGGCCATCGGCATCACCTTCAGCACCAACGGCTACCAGAGCGCCGACCAGATGGTGCGCGACGCCGACATCGCGATGTACAAGGCGAAGAGCAAGGGCAAGGCGCAGTACGCGCTCTTCGATGCGAGCCTTCACCAGCACGTGGCCTCGCAGCTCAAGCTGGAAAACGAACTGCGCCGCGCGCTGGGCCAGGGCCAGATCTACCTGCACTACCAGCCCATCTGCTCGCTGCGCGACCAGAAGCTCATCGGCTTCGAGGCGCTGGCGCGCTGGCGGCATCCGGAGCGCGGGACCCTTGAGCCCGCCATGTTCATCCCCGCCGCCGAGGAGACCGGCCTCATCGTGCCGCTCGGCAACTGGGTGCTGAACGAGGCCTGCCGCCAGTTGAGCGCCTGGAAGGACACCCACGGCCAGACCGGCCTGCGCATGAGCGTCAACGTCTCCAGCCTGCAACTCACGCATCCCGATTTCGTGGCGCGCGTGCGCGACGCGCTGCTGGCCGCGCGCCTCACGCCGGGCGAACTCACGCTGGAAGTGACCGAAAGCGTACTCATGGACGGCATCGAGAACGCGGTCTCCACGCTGAACGAGCTGCGCCACATGGGTGTCACGCTCAGCATCGACGATTTCGGCACCGGCTATTCGTCGCTCAACTACCTCGCCACGCTGCCGATCGACGCGCTCAAGGTGGACCGCTCGTTCATCGGCCGCATGTCGAATGACGCGGAAGGCAACGAAATCGTGAAGGCCATCTTCAAGCTTGGCCAGGCGCTCTCGAAGCAGGTTTTTGCCGAAGGCATCGAGACCGGCGACCAGCTCTCGCAGCTGCGGGCGCTGGGCTGCGAGTTCGGCCAGGGTTACCTGCTCTCCCGCCCGGTGGACGCGCAGAGCGCCGGCGGCTTGGTCGCCGGCGGCGATCGTCCCCTGGTGATGGCGTAGGCTGGTCAGCCCAGGACCGCCCCGCCGGTTGAACCTTCGCCTCGCCGCGAAGCCTGATGCCAATGCGCCCCTTGATCATTTCCATGCTGATGCTCGTGGCCGCTCCCGCGGCCCACGCGCTCGGCAATTTCGAGAATCCGCCCGCGGGTGTCGCCGTCAGCGGCGCAAGCCTCGTCTCCGGCTGGCATTGCAGCGCGACGCGCATCGAAATCGAATATGACGGCGGCCCCGCCCGCACGCTTGCGGCCTCCGGCACCGATCGTCCCGACACGGCCGGCGCCTGCGCGGGCAAGCGCAGCAACGGCTTCGGCCTGCTGGTGAACTGGGCCGACCTGGGCGCGGGAGTCCACACGGTTCGCGCCTTTGCCGATGGCGAGTTGATGGACACCCGCACCGTGACCGTCGTGACTTACGGCGCCACCTTCCTGCCTGGCAAGGTCGCGGCCACGACGGTTCCCGAGTTCCCTTCCGCGGGCCGTGAGACGGTTCTGGAGTGGCGCGAGTCGCTGCAGGGTTTCGTCGCGCGCGAAATGCGCGCCTCGCCCGGCATCAGCGGCACCTGGAACGGCGCCAACCTGGAGAAGCGGCGCAACTGCAGCGCCTCGCAGAACAACGGCGACCGCGGCACCTACGCTCAGTGGCTGGTCACGCTCGACAGCGTGGGCGATTCACTGAAGATCGTGGAGACCGGCATCACCGGCCTTTCCTGCACCTACTTCGGCATGCACCGCTACGCGGGCAACCGGCAGGAGTGGTACGACGGCGCCTACAGCTGCACCGACGGCAAGACCGGCACCTTCAACTCGACCAGCGTCGAGGTGACGCCAACCGCGCTTTCCATCCGGCTGGCGATCAAGCTGACCGGCTCGGAGAGCTGCGACATCGACGCGATCATCGGCGGTTCGCGCTTCTAAGCGGCAGGGCAACGACAAACCGCGCGCCATGTTCCTCGCGCGTCTCCGCCCGGATGGTGCCGCCATGCGCCTCCACCACCGCGCGCGCGATCGCAAGCCCCAGGCCCGCGCCCTTGCGCGCACCCGGGTTCTCGCCTCGCTGGAACGATTCGAACACCTGCTCGTCAGCACCCTCCGGCAAACCGGGGCCGCTGTCTTCCACGATGATTTCGAGGTCGTCGTCCCTCACGCGTGCCTCGACGGTAAAAGGTGTTTCGGCCGGCGTGTGCTTGGCGACATTGCCGATCAGGTTCAGCAACACGCGCTCCATGAGCTTCGCATCCACCGATACGGGCGGCAGCTCCAGGGGCACGTTGATGGTGGCCGGATGGCTCGCCAGCACGCCCGAAAGCGCGGTGAGCGCGGCATCGACGAGAGCCCGCGGCTTGAGGCGCTCGAGGTGCAGCGCCATCTCGCCACTGCGCAGGCGCGCCATCAGCAGGGCATCGCGCGCGACGTCGACGTAGTGCACGCGCTCCAGCGCGGTCGCCACCAGCGCGGCGAAAATCTCCACCTGGTGGCGCTGCTCCGGAATCATCAGGTCGCGCGTTCGCTCCGGGCGCACCGCCAGCACGCCGCGCGTGCGCGTGGGCGACTTGAGCGGAATGAACAGGTACTCGTTGGTGGCCAGCGTGTCGGTGCCCGCGCCTGCCTGTTTCGCCTGGTCGTAGGCCCATTGCGCCGTGGTGGCGTCGAACGGATTCGACATTCCATGCGACGTGGGCGAGACCAGCGCGCCGGTGGCGTCAGGCACCAGCACCGCGACGCGGCCGTGGAAATGGCGCGTGAGGAATTCCTCCGTGAGTTTCACCACCTCGTCGGTACCCTGGAGCGCCGCGAGGTCGCGGGCGAATTCGTATAGCGTGCGCGCGCGCTTTTCCCGGTGCGAAGCGACGCGAACCTGGAAGCGGATGGTGCCCGCGAGCTGGCCGATGATCACGCCCACCAGGAGCATCACGGCGAAAGTGAGGAAATACTGCGGGTCAGCCGGCATCAGTTGGTGGCGCGGCGGCACGAAGAAGAAATCGAGGGCCAGCACGTTGAGCGCCGCCGCGACTATCGCCGGCCCGCGGCCCCATTGCACGCCGGCAAGCAATACCGTGAGCATGTAGAGCATCGCGATGTTGGCGAGCGCGAAGCCCGGGCCGATCCCGGCCAGCACGACGGTGGTGAAGGCGCTCGCCAGCGCCGTCCACAGGTAGCGCATGCGCTTTTCCGCGCGACGCGGTGTCGGCGGCGGCGGTGCCTTGAAAGTCGGCTGCGCCGGCACGGCCGGGCCGGCATCGCGACCGCCGATCTCGATCACGTCGAAGATGTCGCTCGCCTTGGCGATTGCGTCGCTCATGGTCCGCTTCCAGCGGAAGCGCTGCGTGTTGCCGCGACCCACCACCACCGTCGAGATGTTCTGGTCGCGCGCGTATTCGACCACCGTGTCGCAGATGTCGTTGCCGGTGAGGATCGCGGTATCGGCGCCGAGCTCCTGCGCGAGGCTCACCACCTTGAGGATGCGCGCGCGTTCGTCGTTCGACAGGCGTTGCAGGCCCGGTGTCTCCACATATACCGCCGTCCACGGCTCCTCCAGCTGGTTGGCGAGCCGCGCCGCGCTTCGCACCACGTGCTCCGAGCCTGCTTCCGGGCCGATGCAGCACAACACGCGGCCGTGCGTCTTCCAGGTGGCTTTGATCTCCTTGTCGGCGCGGTAACGCACGACTTCGTCCTCGACCACGTCGGCCACGCGGCGCAACGCGATCTCGCGCAGCGCGAGCAGGTTGCCCTTGCGGAAGAATTTCCCTTCAGGCCCCTGCTCCACGTGGGCCGTCGGCACCTGGCCGGCCTTGAGGCGTACCAGCAACTCGTCGGCGGACATGTCCACCATCACGGTTTCATCGGCGGAGTCGAAGAACGTATCGGGAACGGTCTCGCGCTCCGGGATCCCGGTGATCTCGGCGACCACGTCGTTGAGGCTCTCAAGGTGCTGCACGCTCATCGTCGTGAATACGTCGATGCCGTGCGCGAGCATCTCGTCCACGTCGTTCCAGCGCTTCGGATGCCGCGCGCCGGACGGGTTGCTGTGCGCGAGGTCGTCGACCAGGGCCACCTTCGGGTGGCGCGCCAGGACGCCGTCGAGGTCCAGTTCGCCGCCAGTGGCCAGCGGCAATACCTCGAAACCCGCGGCCGCAGTCTCGTCCTTGCCGTCGCCGTGCATGTCCAGGTGCGCGATCACGACATCGGATCCCGCATCCTTGATGCGCCGCGCCGCCGTCATCATCGCGTCGGACTTGCCGGCGCCGGGGAAGGCGCCGAGGAAGATCTTCAGCTTGCCGCGAATGGGTACTTCAGTCATCCGTCATTTTAGCTGGTCTAGAATGGCGGTCATGGAAGACGCCCTGTTCCTGGCGCGCGCTCAGTTCGGCCTGAACATAGGCTTCCACATCATGTTTCCCACGCTGACCATCGCGCTCGCGTGGTTCCTCCTGGGGTTCCGCATCGTCTACCAGCGCACCGGCGACCCGGCGTGGCTGGCGACCTACAAGCTCTGGGTCAAGGTCTTCGCACTGTCTTTCGCGATGGGCGTGGTCACGGGCGTGGTGATGTCGTTCCAGTTCGGCACCAACTGGCCCAGGTACATGACCACCGTCGGGGCTATCGCCGGGCCGCTCCTCTCCTACGAAGTGCTCACCGCGTTTTTCCTCGAGGCCACGTTCCTCGGCGTGATGCTGTTCGGCATGGACCGGGTGCCGGACTGGGCGCACATCGGCGCCACGGCGCTGGTGGCCTTCGGAACCACGGTCTCGGCTTTCTGGATTCTTGCGCTCAATTCGTGGATGCACACGCCCGCGGGCCACACGATGGATGCCGGCCAGGTGATCGCGGCCGACTGGATCGCGGTGATCTTCAATCCGTCTTTTCCGTACCGGCTCACGCACATGCTCATCGCCTCGGGTTTGACGGCCTCCTTCGTGGTCGCCGGGCTGTCCGCATGGCGCCTGCTGAAGGCGCAAGACGCCAGCGCGATGAAAACCCTGCGCGCCGGGATCGTCACCGCCGCGTGCCTCATCCCGGTGCAGATTTTCGTGGGCGACCTGCACGGCCTCAATACCCTCGAGCACCAGCCGCAGAAGATCGCGGCGATGGAAGCGTTGTGGAAGACCGAGCGCGGCGCGCCCCTGGTGATGTTCGCGGTGCCAAACGAAAGGGAGCGCCGCAACGACTTCGCGATCGAGATCCCGTACGGCCTGAGCCTGATCCTGCGCCACCACGCCGACGCGGAGATCAAGGGCCTCGACGACTTCGAGCCCGATCGCCCGCCGGTGGTGCCGCTGTTCTTCGGCTTCCGCCTGATGGTGGGCATCGGCGTGATGATGCTGCTGGTCTCATGGGTCGGCACCTTCATGACCCGCCGCGGTCGCGTGCCGCCGCGCTGGTTGCTGTGGGTGTTGGCGGCCTTCACATTCTCCGGCTGGGTCGCGACGCTCGCTGGCTGGATCGTGACCGAGGTGGGCCGGCAACCCTGGCTCGTCACCGGCATCCTGAGGACCAAGGATGCGGTGGGCGACATCAGCGGCGCGCAGCTGGGCGTGAGCCTGACGGGCTATGTGCTCACCTACACCACGATGTTCATCGCGTACATGGTGGTGCTGACCCACATGGCGGGCAAGGGCGCGAAGACCGTCACGCCGCTCAGACCAGAGGCGATCCGATGATCGACCTGCCGATCGTGTTCCTGTTCCTCATGGGCTTGTCGGTGCTGCTCTACGTCGTGCTCGACGGCTACGACCTCGGCGTCGGCATGCTGATGCCCGCCGCCACCGAGGACGAGCAATCGGTGATGGTCGCCTCGATCGCGCCATTCTGGGACGCAAACGAGACCTGGCTCGTGCTCGGCGTCGGCATCCTGCTCGCGGCGTTCCCGGTAGCCCACGGCATGGTGCTCAGCGCGCTTTACCTGCCGGTAGTTGCGATGCTGGTGGGGCTGATGCTGCGCGGCGTGGCCTTCGAACTGCGCATCAAGGCCGAGGGCTGGCACCGCGACCTCTGGAACTGGCTCTTCTGGGCGGGCTCGTTCGCGGCGTCGTTTTTCCAGGGCGTGATGCTGGGGCGCTACATCACCGGATTCGAGAGCGGTTTCCTCTACTGGATGTTCGCGCTGCTGGTGGGCGCGAGCCTCTGTGGCGGCTACGTGCTGCTCGGGGCGACCTGGCTCACATGGAAGACCGAAGGCGCGCTGCAGAGGAAATCGATCGCGTGGACGCGCTGGGGCCTGCTGTGGGTGGCGCTCGGCGTGCTGCTGGTGAGCATGGCAACACCACTCATCAGCGAGACAGTGCGCGACAAGTGGTTCACATTCCCGCGCGCGTTTTTCGTGATGCTGTTGCCGGCGGCGACATTCGCCATGGGGGTCTGGTCGTGGGTCATGACAGGACGCATGAAGGCCGGTGATACCTCGCGCGACTGGCGACCCTTCGTGGCGGCAGTGAGCATCTTCACGCTCGCCTTCCTTGGCCTCGCCTACAGCATCTTTCCCTACGTCGTGATCGACAAGCTCACGGCATGGGAGGCCGCCGCGCATCCGAGCGCGCTCAAGGTGCTCCTGATCGGGGCGGTCGTGGTGCTGCCGTTCATCGTGGCGTACACCGCGCTTTCGTACCGCATCTTCCGCGGCAAGGCGAAGGCCGGGCTGTACGACTGACCTGCGCGCCGTCGCTTGGGCGGCCACAGTCCGCTCGAACCAGCGTTCCCGCTGCCCGCCTTACTTCTCCAGCAGGTGCGCCTTCGCCTTCACGTCCTTCCACTCGTCGGCATCCGCGGGCGCGGGCTTGCGTTCGACGAGCGGCTTCCAGCCGCGGGAGAGCTCCGCATTGATCGCGATGAACCCCTTCTGGCTCGCGGGAACATCGTCCTCCGCGAAGATGGCTTCCACCGGGCACTCGGCCACGCACAGGGTGCAATCGATGCACTCGTCCGGGTCGATGACCAGCATGTTGGGTCCTTCACGGAAACAGTCGACCGGGCAAACGTCCACGCAATCGGTGTATTTGCACTTGATGCACGATTCGGTCACTACGTACGTCATTGCGCTCTCGCTTGGGGGAAAGTCGGCCGCTTGAAAGCCGGGAAAAGAGCGCCATTTTAGCAGAGCCCCTACTCCTGACCCAACCCGGTGTTTTGCCGCACGCGACGGTTTGGTCTACGATTGGCCATTCCATCGGCCGTGCGCGATACATTGAACGAGGTTCCAATTGAGCGAAAAAATCATCCACATCACCGACGACACCTTCGAGGCCGAAGTCCTGCAGTCCAGCACGCCTGTCCTGGTGGACTACTGGGCCGAGTGGTGCGGTCCCTGCAAGATGATCGCGCCGGTGCTCGACCAGATCGCCCAGGACTACCAGGGCCGCCTCAAGGTCGCCAAGCTCAACATCGACGAGAACCAGGGCACGCCGCCCAAGTACAACGTGCGGGGAATCCCAACGCTGATGCTGTTCAAGAACGGCGCGCTCGAGGCGCAGAAGGTCGGTGCCCTCTCCAAGACGCAGCTTGCCGCCTTCATTGACAGCAATATTTGAAACCGATACTCTGAGTCGGTCCTGGCTGTTCGCTCGAACAGTCTTCTGAAAAGCGCCGCGCCTCCCCCTTCGCAGCCAGGCTGAACCCAATCCCCTAAGCGTTTCGCCGGCCCGTGTGTGCTCCCGGGCCCCAACAATTCCACCACCAGGCAGCCCATCGGCATGCATTTATCCGACCTCAAGCTCAAGCCCATCACCGAGCTCGTCGAGATGGCCAACACCAACGAGCTGGAAGGCGCCAACCGCCTCCGCAAGCAGGAGCTCGTGTTCGCCCTCCTCAAGCACCAGGCCAAGAAGGGCGAAGCGATCTTCGGCGACGGCACGCTCGAAGTGCTGCAGGACGGCTTCGGCTTCCTGCGCTCGCCCGACACCTCGTACCTCGCGGGCCCGGACGACATCTACGTCTCCCCCTCGCAGATCCGCCGCTTCAACCTGCACACCGGCGACTCCATCATCGGGGAGATCCGCACGCCAAAGGATGGCGAACGCTACTTCGCGCTGGTCAAGGTGGACACCGTCAACGGCGAGCCGCCGGAAAACGCCAAGAGCAAGATCCTCTTCGAGAACCTCACGCCCCTGCACCCGGATGAATCGCTCAAGCTCGAGCGCGACATCAAGGCCGAGGAAAACCTCACCGGACGCGTGATGGACATCATCGCGCCGATCGGAAAAGGCCAGCGCGGCCTGATCGTCTCGCCCCCCAAGGCCGGCAAGACGGTGCTGATGCAGCACATCGCCCACGCCATCACCGCCAACCATCCGGATGCCGTGCTGATCGTGCTGCTGATCGACGAGCGCCCGGAAGAAGTAACCGAGATGAGCCGCACCGTGAAGGGCGAAGTGGTTGCCTCCACGTTCGACGAACCCGCTACGCGCCACGTGCAGGTCGCGGAGATGGTGATCGAGAAGGCCAAGCGGCTGGTCGAGCACAAGAAGGACGTGATCATCCTGCTGGATTCGATCACGCGCCTGGCCCGTGCCTACAACACAGTGGTGCCCGCTTCCGGCAAGGTGCTTACCGGTGGTGTCGACTCCAACGCCTTGCAGCGCCCGAAGCGTTTCTTCGGCGCCGCGCGCAACGTCGAGGAAGGTGGCTCGCTCACCATCATCGCCACCGCGCTGATCGATACCGGATCGCGCATGGACGACGTGATCTACGAGGAATTCAAGGGCACCGGCAACATGGAGATCCACCTCGATCGCCGCATGGCCGAAAAGCGCCTGTACCCTTCGCTCAACGTCAACCGCTCCGGCACGCGCCGCGAAGAGTTGTTGATCGCCCCGGAAATACTCCCCAAGGTCTGGATACTTCGCAAGCTCCTCTTCAGCATGGACGAGTTGGAAGCGACGGAATTCCTGCTGGACAAGCTGCGCGCCACGAAGAACAACGACGAGTTCTTCGGCTCGATGAAAAAAGGCTAGCCACCTGAGGCAGGGTGCCGCGTTGCGTCAGCGAGCGAAAACCGGGCCAGCGGAGGGGCCGGGGCGGGGAAAAAACCCTGTCGGCTCAATGCCCTGGCCATCTTGGGGCCTGCGGGCAACAACCCCTTGCTTTGAAACACCTTTTCCGGGATAATTGTTGACTCCCGGCCGCGAAAACTTAAACAACTCGCGCCCACCCACAAGGCGATTAGCACCCATGAAAGACGGAATCCACCCCAATTACCGCGAAGTCGTGTTCCTCGACACGAGCTGCGATTTCGGCTTCGTCACCCGTTCCACGGTCGCGACGAACGAAACCATCACGTGGAAGGACGGCAAGGAATATCCGGTCTACAAGATCGAGATCTCCGCTGAATCGCACCCGTTCTACACGGGCAAGCAGAAGATCATGGATACCGCCGGCCGCGTGGACAAGTTCAAGAAGCGCTATGCCCGCAAGGGCTCGGCGAAGGCGGCCGAGTAATCGCCGTCCGTGACTCCGGAAAAGGCAGCCTCTGGGCTGCCTTTTTTTATATCCTCATCCCATGACGGAAGACGCCCCGCGCGGCCGCATCGCCTACGACGGCATCAACACGCCCATCAAGTCGGCGCTGTTCGTGCTGGTCTGCCTGGCCTGGTTGCTGCCCGGCCTGGTGGGCCACGACCCGTGGAAGGTCGACGAAGCCCTGGTGTTCGGCTCCGTATCGGAGATGTTGCGCACCGGTGACTGGGTGCAGTTCCGCATCGCCGGCGAGCTCTTCCTCGAGAAAGCCCCCCTCCTCCTCTGGACGGCCGCCGCGCTTGGCAAGCTGCTGGGCGGCCTGCTGCCCCTGCACGACGCGGCGCGGCTTGCCTCCGGCGTCTACGTGGCCCTGACCCTTGGCCTGCTTTCCATGGCCAGCCTGGAGCTGCTGGGCGAGCGCGCAGCGCGCATGTGTGTGCTGCTCTTCATCGGCTGCGTCGGCCTGCTGATCCGCGCCCACGAACTGACCACCGATCTCGCGGGCATCGCGGGGATCACGCTGGCGCTCTACGGCCTGTGCCTCGCGCGGCGCAAACCCGCCGCCGGTGGCGCGATCACGGGTGCGGGCATGGGCCTGGGCTTCCTCGGAGATGGATTCCTGCCGCTCGCGATGCTTCTCACGTTGCTGGCGATGCTGCCGCTTGCCTCGCCGCAGTGGCGCAACCGCAACTACGCCATCACCGCCGGTGTTGCGCTGCTCTGCGCGCTGCCCGTCGCCGCGATCTGGCCGCTGGCCGTGGTCTACGCCTCACCGATCACACTCGGCACCTGGCTCGATTCGCTGCACGCCGGCTCGACTTTCGACGGGCTCGGAGTGCTCTACTACCTGCGCATCCTGCCCTGGTATGCCTGGCCGGCCTGGCCACTGGCGGCATGGACCATCTGGCGCGCGCGCCGCACGCTGGCCGATCGCCGCGACCTGCAGCTGCCTATCATCGCCTTCATCGCCTTCTTCCTCACCATCTCGATCTTCGGCGAGGCGCACGAAGTCAACGCAATGCCATTGCTGCTGCCGCTCGCGCTGCTGGGCGTGGCCGAGCTGGAGAGCATCCCGCGCGGCGCGGCGAGCGCGCTCGACTGGTTCGGCATGACCACCTTCTTCCTCTTCGGCGCGCTGATCTGGATCGGCTGGGTCGCCGCGATCACCGGCCAGCCGGAATTCGCCGCCGCCTGGCTGCAGAGGGAAGTGCCGGGCTTCACCTACCACTTCAGCTTCGTGGCGTTTTCGCTCGCGGCGCTGCTCACGCTCATCTGGCTCGTGGTGGTGGCGCGCTCGCTGCGCTCCACGCGGCGTGCGCTGGTCAACTGGACCGCGGGCATCACGATGTTGTGGATGCTGGTGATGACGCTCGGCGTGCCGCTCGTGGACCAGGCGCGCAGCTATCGCGCGGTGTCCTCGCGCATCGTGCAGGCGCTGCCGCCGGACTTCACCTGCGTCGCGCGGCGCAACGTGGGCGAGGCGCAACGCGCGCTGCTCGACTACTTCGTGAACCTCACCACCATACGCGAGGACCATCCGGCCGCGGCGCGATGCAAGGCGCTCCTGGTGCAGGCGACGCCGTTGCGCATTCCAGCCGCGGGTCCCGAGTGGACCGAGAACTGGCGCGGCTCGCGGCCCGGGGACCGCAACGAGCTGTTCATCGTCTACACCCGGTAGGCGACCGGCGGGCCTGGCTGGGGCCGTTGCAATTACAAATAGGAACGATTATCATTTACCTATTCTTCCAGGAGGTCCCGCCATGTCCCGCCTTGCAGCCGCCCTCATCCTCGCCGCCTCGCTCTCAGCCGTGGCCGCCGAAGGAGACCTCCAGGTCGTGATCGAGAACCACAAGTTCTCGCCCGACCGCATCGAGGTTCCCGCCGGCAAGAAGGTGAAGCTCGTGATCCACAACCGCGACGCCACACCCGAGGAGTTCGAGAGCCAGGCGCTCAAGATCGAGAAGGTCATCCCCGGCAAAACGAAGGCCACGGTCTTCGTCGGCCCGCTCAAGCCGGGCGAATACGCGTTCGTGGGCGAGTTCAACGAGAAGACCGCCAAGGGCGTGATCGTCGCGAAGTAGCCATGCTCGGCACCGCCCTCATCGTGTTTCGCGAGGTCCTCGAGGCCGCGCTCATCGTCGGCATCCTCGCTGCAGCGACGCGCGGCATACCCGGGCGCAACCGCTGGATCGTCGGGGGCCTCGGCGTGGGCCTGCTCGGCTCGCTCGCCGTGGCCGCCGGTGCGGGTGTCATCACACAATGGGCCGAAGGCATGGGCCAGGAGCTCTTCAACGCGACCATCCTCGGCATCGCGGTGGTGATGCTCGCGTGGCACAACATCTGGATGTCGTCGCACGGCCGCGAGCTCGCCGCGAACGCCAAGCGCCTGGGAAGCTCGATCCGCGACGGTGGGAAGGAGCTCTCGATCGTCCTCACGGTGATCGCGGTCGCGGTGCTGCGCGAGGGCTCCGAGACGGTGCTCTTCCTGCACGGCGTAGCGGCGTCGGGCGACACCTCGAACATGCTCCTCGGTGGACTGCTCGGCGTCGGCGGCGGGATCGCAGTCGGCTGGCTGCTCTTCGCGGGCCTGCTGCGGGTGCCGCTCAAGTGGTTCTTCACCGCCACCTCGGCGCTGGTGCTGCTGCTCGCCGCGGGGATGGCCTCGCAGGCCGCGCGCTTCCTGATCCAGGCGGACATGCTGCCAAGCCTCGCCTCGCCGCTGTGGGACACCTCGGCGCTGGTCTCCAACCAGTCGACTGGCGGCAAGCTGCTGCAGGGCCTGATGGGCTACGACGCGCAACCTTCGGGCATGCAGCTTGCATTCTTCGTGATCGTCCTGGTCGCGATCCTCGCCGGCATGGCGTGGGTCCAGAAACGCCCCAGCTCCACTTCCTGAGGAAACTCCATGAATGCCATTGCCCGGCTCGCCACGGCCGCAGCCCTCGCCTTGCCCGCAGTTTCGTTCGCCGGCCCCTCCGACTACGTCTACTCGCCCGCCGTCGAGTACGGCGAGCGCGAAGTCGACTTCAAGCTCGGCAGCTGGAAGCCGGCCGGCGACGGCGCGCGTGAATCGGCGGCGAGCGTGGGCCTGGGGTATGGCGCCACGCAGCGCTGGTTCACCGAGGTGTACCTCAAGTACGCGCGCCTCGCCGGAGAATTGACGCGCTACGACGCGTTCGAATGGGAAAACAAGTTCCAGCTCACCGAGCCGAACCAGTACGCCGTCGACGTAGGCCTCGTGACCGAGATCGAGGTGCCGCGCGAGCGCCGCGAGGAAGGCTACGAATTCAAGATCGGCCCGCTTTTCCAGGGCGACACGGGGCCGGTGCGATGGAACGCCAACGTGCTCTTCGAGCGCGTGTTTCGCGGCCGCCCCGAGGCGCCGCGTGTGACCGAGATCGGCTACCAGCTCCAGGCGCGCTACGCGCTGCGCCGCGAGCTCGAGCTCGGCGCGCAGGCCTTCGGCGAGATGGGCAAGTGGAACCACTGGGAGCCCGCGCGGGAGCAAAAGCACCTCGTGGGCCCCGCCATCTTCGGCAAGGTGAAGCTGGGCGAGGGGCGCGAGGCAATCCGCTACAACGCCGCGATCCTCTTCGCCGCGAGCGACGCAGCGCCGCGGCGCGCATTCCGCCTGCAAGCCGAGTACGAGTTCTAGCCCGCCCCCATCCGCTCGTCGAGGAGCTCGATCCAGTGCCGCACGGGAACATGCGCGCCCGACTGGATATGAGCGAGGCAGCCGATGTTGGCGGTGGCGATGCGCTCCGGCTTGCCTTCCTCCAGCGCGCGTACCTTGTTGCGCAGCAGCTGCTTCGAGAGTTCGGGCTGCAGGATCGAATAGGTGCCCGCAGAGCCACAGCAGAGATGCGCGTCATGCACCTGCGTGAGGGTGAATCCCGCGTCCGAAAGGATCGTCTCCACCACGCCGCGAATCCTGAGCCCGTGTTGCAGGCTGCAGGGCGAATGGAACGCCACCTTGCCGGCGGCTTTGTCCTTCACCAGCGCCGTGATGGCGGTGCGCTCCGCGGCGACGACCTCCGAGATGTCCTTGGCCAGCGATGAGATCTTCGCGGCCTTCGCGGCATAGGCGGCATCATCACGCAGCAGGTGCCCGTAGTCCGTCACCATCGTGCCGCAGCCGCTGGCCGTGATCACGATGGCCTCGGCGCCCTTCTCCACTTCCGGCCACCACGCATCGATGTTCGCCTTCACGAAGGCAAGCGCATCGTGCTGGTAGTTGAGGTGATGCGCGACGGCGCCGCAGCAACCAGCGCCCGGCGCCTCCACCAGCGTGATGCCAATGCGGTCGAGCACGCGTGCGCTGGCGGTGTTGATCGAAGGCGCCATCGAAGGCTGCACGCATCCGGCCAATACCAGCATGCGGCGCGCATGTTTCGCCGCGGGCATTGCGCCTGCTTCATGGAGACGCGGAATCTTGCGGCCGATCGATGCCGGCAGCAGCGGCTTGAAAGCGCGCCCCAGCCCGAGCGCCATGCCGAAGAGTGAACGATGAGGGAGCGTGCGCGCCAGGACCCAGCGCTTGAAGCGGTCGCCCGCCTTGCGCGGCACTTTCTGCTCCACCAGCTCGCGCCCGATGTCGACCAGCTTGCCGTATTCGACGCCCGAGGGACATGTCGTCTCGCAGGCGCGGCAGGTGAGGCAGCGGTCGAGGTGGAGCTGCGTGCGCTCCGTTACGGGCGAGCCCTCAAGCATCTCCTTCATGAGGTAGATGCGCCCGCGTGGGCTGTCGAGCTCATCGCCCAGCAGCGTGTACGTGGGGCAGGTGGCGAGGCAGAAGCCGCAATGCACGCACTTGCGCAGGATCGAGTCGGCCTCGATGCCCTGCGGTGTGTCCTTGATCCAGTCGGCGAGGCGGGTCTGCATCAGGTATACATTCAGAAGTTGTACATGCGGCCGGGGTTGAGGATTCCCGCGGGATCAAACGCCGCCTTGAGGCGCTTGTGGATCTTGGCGATTGCGGGCTTGAGCGGATGGAAGACGCCGACCGCCTTGTCACCGCCGCGGAACAGCGTCGCGTGGCCGCCTGCGTGTTCCGCCGACGAGCGCAGTGCGAAAGAATCGATGTCGCCGCATACCCAGCGAAGCCCGCCGCCCCATTCGATCAGCTGCCCGGATCCTACCGATAGCGGCTTCGCGGTCTGCGGCACGGAGACGCGCCACAGCGGCCTGCCTTCCGCGAAGAACGCGAGGCGATGCTCGCGCAGGTCGCGCCAGTAATCCTGCGCGCCGGCCACCTCTTCGCCGCCGAGCTTCACACACGCCGCACGGACGGCACTCTCCGCACCCGAAAGGCGCACGCGCAACAGGCCGTCCTGCCATGCGGTGGCGGAGAGCGGCAGCGGCCGGCCGGCCCAGTGGTTGGCACGTTCGATCGCATCGGCTTCCGGCATTTCGAACAACAGCGTCGTTTCCACCGGTGGACGCGGCAGCACCTTGAAGGACATCTCGGTAAGGATGCCGAGCGTGCCAAGCGCGCCGGTCATCAGGCGCGAGACGTCGTAGCCGGCCACGTTCTTGATCACGCGCCCGCCGAAGTTGAGGTCTTCACCCTTGCCATTGACGATGCGCGTGCCGAGCACGAAGTCGCGAACCGACCCCGCATACGGGCGACGCGGCCCCGAAAGCCCGGTGGCGACAACGCCGCCAATGGTCGCGCCCGCGGAGAAGTGCGGCGGCTCGAAGGGCAGCATCTGGCGCTCAGCCGCAAGCGCGGCCTCGACCTGCGTGAGTAACGTGCCGGCGCGAACGGTGAGCACCAGCTCCTTCGGTTCGTAGGCGACGATGCCCGAGTAGCCGGCGACATCACACACTTCGCCCGTCGACGCCGCGCCGTAGAAATCCTTTGAGCCACCACCACGAATGCGCAACGGCGTCTTCGCCGCGGCGGCAGCGGCCACGCGCGCGCAGAGATCAGGGATATGGGTTTCGGACATGGTCAGAATCTCGGGATGTCGGCGCGCGGCATGCGGCCGCCCTGCACATGTGTGCCGCCCCATTCCGAGCAGCGCCGCAGCGTCGGCACCGCCTTGCCGGGGTTGAGGATGCCCGCGGGATCGAATGCGGCTTTCACGTCGTGGAATGCAGCGAGCTCGGGCGCGCGGAACTGCACGCACATCTGGCGCAGCTTCTCGATGCCGACGCCATGCTCGCCGGTGATGGTGCCACCCATCTCAACACAAAGCTCGAGGATACGGCCGCCGAATTCCTCGCTGCGCTCCAGCTCGCCCGGCTTGTTGGCGTCGTAGAAGATGCACGGGTGGATGTTGCCGTCGCCCGCATGGAAGACGTTGCCGACGATCATCGCGTATTCCTTGCCCATCTCGACGATGCGCTCGAGCATGTCGGGCAGGCAGCGGCGCGGGATGGTGCCGTCGATGGTGTAGAAGTCCGGCAGGATCGTGGCGAGCGCGGCAAACGCACCCTTGCGTGATTTCCACAGCTTCACGCGATCGGCTTCGTCGGCGGCAATACGCACCTGCGTGGCGCCACAATCCTCCAGCACCTGGCGCACGGCGGCGAGTGCGGCGCCCGCCTCCTCGAAGCCGCCATCCACTTCCACCAGCAGCAACGCCTCCGCATCGGTGGGGAAACCCAGCTTCATGAAGCGCTCGCAGGCCTCGATCACGATACGGTCCATCATCTCCAGCGCCGCGGGGATGATGCCGGCGCCGATGATCTCGCCCACGGCTTCGGCCGCCTGGCGCACGCTCGGGAAAGCCGCAAGCAATGTCTCGGTGCGTTCGGGCAGCGGTGTGAGGCGCACCTTCACCTGCGTGATGACGCCGAGATTGCCTTCGCTACCGGTGATCACCGCGAGCAGGTCGTAACCGGGCGCGTCGAGCGCGCTGCTGCCCACCTCGATCACGTCACCGTCTCCATCAATGGCGCGCACCACCATCAGGTTGTGTGTCGTGAGGCCGTACTTGAGGCAATGCACGCCGCCGGCATTCTCCGCGACGTTGCCGCCGATGGAGCAGATCGACTGGCTCGAAGGATCGGGCGCATAGAAGAGTCCATGGGGCGCGGCGACCTCCGAGACGTGGAGGTTGCGCACGCCTGGCTCGACGATGGCGGTGCGCGCACGCGGATCGATCTCCACCACGCGGCGCATCTTCGACATCACCATCAGCACGCCGTCGTTGCGCGGAATGGAGCCGCCGGAAATGCCGGTGCCCGCGCCGCGCGAAACTATCGGCACGCCATGGCGCCGGCATGCGTTCACCACCGCGAGTGCCTGCCCCTCGTTCTCGGGCAGCACCGCCAGCATCGGGGTCTCGCGATGGGAGATGAAGGCGTCGGTCTCGAAGGGCTTGAGGCCTTCCTGGTCCGCGATGACCGTGAGCGCCGGGCGAATCGCGCGCAGGGCCGCGAAGACCTGGGCGCGCACGTCGATCGCGGCGACGGCACTCATCAGAAGCGCGGCAGGTCCGGGTGCGGCACCATGCCGCCCTTCACGCGCATGGCACCGTATTCCGCGCAACGGTGCAACGTGGGGACGGCCTTGCCCGGATTCAGCAGCCCTTCGGGATCAAAGGCCGCCTTGATGGCATGGAACTGCGCCAACTCGCCGGGGTTGAACTGGCTGCACATCTGGTTGATCTTCTCGATGCCCACGCCGTGTTCGCCGGTGATGGTGCCACCCACCTCGATGCACAGCTCGAGGATGTCGGCCGCGAATTTTTCCGTCTCCTCGAGTTCGCCGGGGATGTTGGCGTCGTAGAGGATCAACGGGTGCAGGTTGCCGTCGCCCGCATGGAAGACATTGGCGCAGCGCAGCTTGTATTTCGCGGAAAGCTCCTCGGTGCGCCGCAGGACTTTCGCGAGAGCGCCGCGCGGAATCGATCCATCGATGCAGTAGTAATCCGGCGAGATGCGCCCTACGGCGGGGAACGCGGCCTTGCGCCCCGACCAGAAACGCAGGCGCTCTGCCTCGCTGCTGGAGCATTTTATGTCGGTGGCGCCCGAGGCCCGCATCACCTCGATGATCTGGTGGATCTCGTGCGCGACCTCTTCCTTCGTGCCGTCGGATTCAGCCAGCAGGATCGCCTCGGCATTCATGTCGTAGCCGGCGTGCACGAAGCCTTCAACTGCGTTGATCGCGAGCTTGTCCATCATCTCGAGGCCCGCGGGCACGATGCCGGCGGCGATCACGTTGGCCACCGCGTCGCCCGCTTTCTCCACGTCGTTGAACGAGGCCATCACCACCTGCGCCATCTCGGGCTTCGGCAGCAGCTTCACGGTGACTTCGAGCGTGATCGCCAGCAGGCCCTCGGAGCCGTGCGCGAGCGCGAGCAGATCGTAGCCAGGAGAGTCGAGGGCATCGGAGCCGAGGTCGAGCAGGTCGCCCTCGATGCCGATCGCCTTCACGCGCGCCACGTTATGCACGGTGAGGCCGTATTTGAGGCAATGCACGCCTCCGGCATTCTCCGCCACGTTGCCGCCGATCGAGCAGGCGATCTGGCTCGAGGGATCGGGCGCGTAGTAGAGGCCGAGCGGCGCCACGTGCTGCGAGATGCGCAGGTTGGTGACCCCGGGCTGCACGCGCGCGTGGCGAGCAGCCTGGTCGACATCAACCACGCGATTGAATTTTGCAAGCGAGAGCAGGATGCCGTCGACCAGCGGCAATGCGCCCCCCGAGAGGCCGGTGCCGGAGCCGCGCGCGACCACGGGTGTACCGGTTTCGCGCGCCACCTTCAGCACCGCAGCCACCTGCGAATCGTCGGAAGGAAGTGCTGCCACGAGCGGCGTCGCGCGATATGCGGACAGGCCATCACACTCGTAAGGCTTGAGGGCCTCGCGCTCCACCAGCACCGATGCCGCGGGCAATACAAGCAGCAGCCGGTCGGCGATTTCGGCCTGCCTCGCGGACCTTGATTCAGCGGGGGCTTCTTGAACGGCGCTCATCCTGTAATGATAACCGTATGGAACCGACTCTTTTGTACGTGCTGGCTGCAGTGATTGTGATCGTGGGCCTGGCCGGAACGGTGCTGCCCGTGATACCGGGAGCGCTGCTGATCTTCGGCGGACTCTTCCTCGCGGCGTGGGCCGACGGCTTCGCGCACGTGGGGCTCGCGGGCCTTTCGATCATCGCGGCCCTCGGCGTCCTGTCTTTCGTCGCCGACTTCTTCGGCACCGTGCTCGGCGCCAAGCGGGTGGGCGCCAGCGGACGGGCGCTGGCAGGTGCGGCGATCGGGGGGCTGGTGGGACTGCTCTTCGGCATCCCGGGACTGATCCTCGGTCCCTTCGCAGGCGCCGTTCTGGGCGAGCTGCTCGCCACCCGCAAGCTGGTTCAAGCCGGCAAGGTGGGCGTAGGCACGTGGATCGGATTGCTGGCGGCTTCGGTGCTGAAGGTCGTCCTCGCGTTCCTGATGATCTCGACCTTCGGCGCGTTTTACCTGATGAACGGCTAAAAACTGGTGTCAGACACGACTTTCGCACATTGGCCGCAGACTGCGGCCGACTGCAAAGGTCGTGTCTGACACCAGTTTTTCAACTCATCACCGCGAGCTGCTGGTTGGCCCTCTCGAGGCGATCGACCAGCGTGTTGAGGAAGCGCTCGTCGAAGAGGCGGCGGCAGGAGAGCGAGGACTCGCGCAAGTCCTCTGCGCGGATCTTCATCACGATGCAATCGGAGGTGGTCGTCACAGTCGCGGAGCGCTGCGGCGCATCCTTGTGCGCCAGATACGACATCTCGCCAAAGCAGTCGCCGGCCGAAAGCACGGAAATCTTCTTCTTGCCCACGGTGACGACGACGTAGCCGCCGGCGAGGATGAAAAACGAATCGCCCTTGTCGCCTTCCTTGATGAGCGCCGTCTCCGGCTTGAACTTGGCCCACTTGGAAAGCTTGAGCACTTCCCACAGCTCGTTTTCCGGGAAGTCGCGGAAGAACTGCATGGTGCGCATGAGCTGGAAGCGTTCCGTGTCCGACTGGTCGCGCTTCTCCTCGGTCTTCTGGTCCTTCTTCCAGGTCTCCGCCAACGCCATGCCGAACTCGTCCCACGACTGGTAACGGTTGGCGGGGTCCTTGGAGATCGCCTTCATGACGATGCGGTCGAGCTCGGGCGAAAGCGTGTCCGCATGCGCTGCGGGGGGATCCGGATCGGTGTTCACGATCTGGTAGATCACGCTCATCGTGTTCGCGCCGGAGAACGGCAGCCGGCTGGTGAGCATGTAATACATCACCACGCCAAGCGCGTAGATGTCGGTGAGATGCGAGGCCTGCGCCTGGCCGGTGACCAGCTCGGGCGCCATGTACGCGGGCGAGCCCACGTTGGTGATCACGGTGCGGTCGGACACGCGGTTGATGGCCGCGCCGAAGTCCGCGATCTTGATCTCGGTGCCTTCCTTCAGCAGGATGTTGCCCGGCTTGAGGTCGCGGTGCGTCAATCCGAGCGTCTGCGCGAACGCCAGCGCCCGCACGCACTTGAAGATGATCTCGGCGACTTCGCGATGCTCGAGCAGTCCCTTGGGCTCGCAGAATTTCTCCAGCGTGCCGCCCTCGACGTACTCCATCACGATGTAGCTGTACTCGCCCTCGACCACGGCGTCGAAGATCTGCACGATGTGCGGGTGGTTCACCTTGCCGGCGAGCGAGGCCTCGTTGAGGAACATGCTCTGGTAGAGCGGGCCGTCCTCGGAGTTCTTGAGGGCGTCCGGGTACATGATCTTGATCGCGACCTGGCGCTTGCCGAAGGGATCGTCGGCAAGGTAGACCTTGCCGGTCGCGCCGCGCCCGAGTTCGGACACGATCTGGTACTTGCCGATGGACTGGCGCGTGCTCATTCCGCCACCTTGTTGTTGGGTCTCATTGCGGCCCAATTATGGCTCAAAGCCCTGTCGCAGTCTCCCGGCAGCTCCCCAGGTCGCGAACACCGACTCCCGCTGGCGCTGCGCCTGCTGATGTTTCAACTTTGCACAACAAACTCGCTCAAGCCAAAGCGGGCCACGGAAGACACGGGATTCCGTGTCTTCCGTGTTTCGCTTTTAGCCGCAGGGTCCTAAAACAAACCCGTGATCTTGCCGTCGTCGGTCACGTCGATCGCAACCGCTGAAGGCACTTTCGGCAGCCCCGGCATGGTCATGATGTCGCCGCAGACCAGCACGATGAATTCCGCGCCGGCGGCAAGGCGCACTTCGCGAATGTTCACCACGTGGCCGGACGGCGCGCCGCGAAGGCTTGCATCGGTCGAGAACGAATACTGCGTCTTCGCCACGCAGATCGGATAGTGGCCGTAGCCGCCTTCCTGCAGCTTCTTGATCTGGCCGCGCACTTTTGAATCCGCGGTGATGTCGGCGGCACCATAGATCTTGGTCGCGATCGCCTTCATCTTGTCCCACAGCGGCAGCGACTCCTCGTAGACAAACTTGAAGTCGTTCGGCTCCTCGCACAGGCGCACCACTTCGTGGGCCAGCTCCACCGCCCCCTTGCCGCCCTCGGCCCAGTGGCGCGCCAGGATCACCTTGGCACCGTGGTGGGCCATCTTGTCCT
>JBDSMR010000043.1:0-3062 GCA_039915735.1 Usitatibacter sp.
CCGCCCTCAGCAAAAGTCGTGTCTGACACCACCCGGCATGAGTACACCCGCCCAAAAAAGTCGCCGCGCCGTTGCCATCTGGTTGCTGGCCTGTTGCGCCCTTGTGTTCGCGATGGTCGTGATCGGCGGCATCACGCGCCTCACGCACTCGGGCCTTTCCATCGTCGAGTGGCAGCCGGTGATGGGCGCCCTTCCGCCGCTCAACGACCAGCAATGGGCGGAGACTTTCTCCAAGTACCAGCAGACCCCGGAGTTCAAGCAGCGCAACCACGACATGACGGTCGCGGGTTTCAAGGGGATTTTCTGGTGGGAATACATCCACCGTCTGCTCGGCCGCCTCATCGGCATCGCGTTCCTGGTCCCGTTTCTCTATTTCCTCTTCCGCCGCCGCCTCGATCCTGAAGTGGCGTGGAAGCTGGCCGGCATCTTCATCCTCGGCGGCCTGCAGGGGGCGATGGGCTGGTTCATGGTGAAGAGCGGCCTGGTGGACGAGCCGCGCGTGAGTTCACTGCGCCTTGCCGCGCACCTCGGCCTCGCGTTCCTGATCCACGCCAGCATGTTGTGGGTAGCCCTCGACCTCATCTATCGCGATCGCAGCCCGGTCTCCGACGGCATGCGCGGGCGTGCCGGCGGCATGGTGGCTCTTGTCTTCCTGATGGTGCTTGCGGGAGCGTTGGTGGCAGGCATCAAGGCGGGCTACGCCTACAACACCTGGCCGCTCATGAACGGCCACTTCATCCCGCCGGAAATCCTGCAGCTGGAGCCGTGGTACGAAAACCTGATCTACAACATGGCAACGGTGCAGTTCATGCACCGCATCCTCGCGATCGCGATTGCGTTGATGGCGATTGGATTGTGGTGGGACGTGAGGCGCGAACCGCCCAATCCCCGCGCGCGTTTCTGGAGCAACATCCTGCTGCTGGCGGTTGCGGTCCAGTTCCTCGTCGGCGTCGGCACCCTGGTGATGCGCGTTCCAGTAAATCTCGGCGTACTGCACCAGGCGGGGGCTTTGGTGGTGTTTTCCGTCGCCCTGATGTTCCGCCACACGCTCAGGGCCCAACGACAGTTTCAGATGTAAGGTTTGTTCGGCCTTTCTTTCAGCCGGGTGTGACGCAGTTCACGTATTACATGCCGCAGGTGCCGGATAATTCGCGCCATGCCTGCTGCTGTCCTCGGACAATCCCGAAGCTCGAAGCATTCCGTACGGCTCCGACGCTTCTTCCTCGCCGCGGCCGCCTACGGAGTGTGCATCCCCTTGCTGGGCATCGCACAGTTCCTGGGCCTCATCCACCCGCGTGCTGCCGTCGAGATCTGCGCCCTGATGGTCCTGGCAAACGCCGGGATCTACCTCGTCTTCCTCTCCGGCCTCAACGAGCGCTTCAAGGACCCGAGCCTTACCTGGCTGCAGACAATTGCGGCCGTGACCGTGCTGATGTACGCGGTCTACCATTTCGACAAGGAGCGGGGCCTGGCGCTGATGATGTGCCTTGTGGTCCTGGCCTTCGGCACCTTCCGTTTTTCCACTCGTGAGTTTTTTGTCGCCGCCGGCCTGGTGCTGGTGGGTTATGCCGCGGTCATCAACCTGCTGATGTGGAACAAGCCGGAAGTGGTGAACGTCTGGATCGAGGCGTTCCAGTGGATCACGCTGGCCTTCATCCTGCCGTGTTTCGCCGTGGTGGGAGGCCGCATCAGCGACCTGCGCCAGCGAGTGCGCCGCACCAACAACGAATTGTCTTCCGCGCTTTCGATGATCCAGCGCCTGGCGACCCACGACACGCTGACGGGCCTGCCGAACCGCGCCCTCTTCAACGAGACGCTGGGGCACGCCATCGCGCAGGCCGCGCGCCACAATCGGCCGCTGGCCATGTTTTTCCTCGACATGGACCGCTTCAAGAACATCAACGACACGCTGGGCCATGGCGTCGGTGACCGCGTCCTGCAGGAGGCCTCGCGCCGCTTGCTGGCGGCGATGCGCTCGAGTGATCTCGTTGCGCGCCTGGGCGGCGATGAATTCGTATTGCTGGTGGAGCAGTACAACGACGGCTCCGAACTTACCGAGATCGCCGACAAGATCCTCGCGAGCTTCGAGCCGACGTTCACGGTCGATGGCCACGAGCTGGGCCTGTCCGCAAGCGTCGGTGTCTGCACCTTTCCCGACGACGGCAAGGATGCGCAGGAGCTGCTTTCCAACGCGGACATCGCCATGTATCGCGCCAAGGAGCAGGGGCGCAACCGCTCCTGCTTCTACTCCGCCGACCTCAACACGCTTTCCGAGGAGCGCCTGTCGCTGGAAGCGGGGCTGCGCCACGCGCTCGAGCGCGGCGAGATCGAGGTCTTCTACCAGCCCAAGATCGACTTCGGCAGCGGCCGCGTGACCGGCGTGGAAGCGCTGATTCGCTGGCGCCACCCGAAGCTGGGGCTGCTGCTGCCAGACAAGTTCATTTCGCTCGCCGAGGAAATCGGCGCGATCATCCCGATCGGCTACTGGACGCTGCGGCGGGTTTGCGAGCGAGCGCGCCGCTGGCACGATCAGGGAATGATGCTGTCAGTCGCCGTGAACCTCTCGGCCAGCCAGTTCCACGAACCCGAACTGGTGAAGGTGCTGACCGCCATCCTCAAGCAGAGCGGGATGCCCGCCAACATGCTCGAGCTCGAGATCACGGAAAGCATGGTGATGAAGGATCCGGACCGCGCGGTCGGCGTGATGGAAGACCTGCGCGCCATGGGGGTGCGAATCTCGATCGACGATTTCGGCACCGGCCACTCTTCGCTTGGCTACCTCAAGCGCTTCCCGATCAACCAGCTCAAGGTCGATCGATCCTTCGTGCGAGACCTGCCGCATAACGGCGACGACGTGGCGATCACGCGCGCGGTGATCGCGATGGCGCACAGCCTGAAGATGAGCGTGGTTGCCGAAGGTGTCGAGCACCAGCACCAGTTCGACCTGCTGCGCGCGGAAGGCTGCGACGAATTCCAGGGCTACTTCTGCCGCCCGCCGCTCGAGGAATCAGAGTTGATGCGTTTCCTCCACGAGGAACGCGCTAACCGCGGGATTTCAGGAA
>JBDSMR010000108.1:0-18696 GCA_039915735.1 Usitatibacter sp.
AAGCGAGGACACAGGGTAGTACGGGACTGTCAGTTCGCAACGCGAGACAGGCCGTCGCGAAGATGCACGACGTTGAAGTTGAAAATCAATCCCAAGGGCATTCTAGACAGCTTCAGGTAGGTCAGGAGTTGGGCGCGGTGAACGGGCGTGACTGCGGCCACGGACTTGAGCTCGACAATGAGCTTTTCGGCAACAAGCAGATCGAGGCGAAATCCGCAGTCCAGCTGTAAGCCCGCGTACTCCACTGGCACCTCCACCTGCCTTCGGAACGGGAGACCGTCCAGCGAAAGCTGCCGGCACAAGCACTCTTCGTAGGCGCTCTCCAACAGCCCTGGCCCCAGTGCGGCGTGTACCTGCATGGCGCTGCCAATGACGGCCCCGGACAATTTTCTGTTGTCTTCCGTGTCCTCTGCAGTTCCTCTGTGCCCTCTGTGTTCCATAAACGGCGCTCCCAATCGCGGTGATGCCCGCTATGGCAAGAACGCCGTGAGTCGCAAAAGGCTGACAGAGAATCACTGCGCCGGCACTATTCCCGCGCGAAGGATCCATCACAACGCTAGTGGTCAGGTTGATTTTCTAGACTCCCTGTTTGAGGCTTGCGGTGATGAACTGGTCGAGGTCACCGTCGAGCACGGATTGCGTGTTGCCGGTTTCCACGTTGGTGCGCAGGTCCTTGATGCGCGACTGGTCGAGCACGTAGGAGCGGATCTGGTGGCCCCAGCCGATGTCGGTCTTGGCGTCCTCCATCTTCTGCTTGTCCTCGTTCTGCTTGCGCAGCTCCAGCTCGTAGAGCTTCGATTTCAGCATCGCCATCGCCTCGGCGCGGTTGCGGTGCTGCGAGCGGTCGTTCTGCGACGAGACCACGGTGTTGGTCGGCAGGTGGGTGATGCGCACCGCCGAATCGGTCTTGTTCACGTGCTGGCCGCCCGCGCCCGAGGCGCGATACGTGTCGATGCGCAAATCCGCCGGGTTGATGTCGATCTCGATCGTCTCGTCGACCTCGGGATAGACGAACACGCTGGCAAAGGAAGTATGGCGGCGCGCGTTGGAGTCGAACGGGCTCTTGCGCACCAGCCGGTGGATGCCGTTTTCGGTGCGCAGGTGGCCATAGGCGTAGGGGCCGATGACCTTGATCGAGGCGCTCTTGAGGCCCGCGACTTCGCCATGGCTCTCCTCCAGCACTTCGGTCTGGAAACCCTTCTTGTCGCAGTACTTGAGGTACATGCGCGTGAGCATCGAGACCCAGTCCTGCGCCTCGGTGCCGCCCTGGCCCGCGTTCAGGTCGATGAAGCAGGGCTGCGGGTCCATGGGATCGTTGAACATGCGGCGGAACTCGAGGTCCTCGACCAGCTTGCGGGTCGAACCCACGTCGCCTTCGACGGCTTCGAGCGTCTCGTTGTCGCCTTCCGCCTTCGCCAGGCCGAAGAGCTCGTGCGAGTCCTTCAATCCGGAATCGATTTTCTCGATGGTTTCGACGGTGGCTTCGAGCGTGCGGCGCTCCTTGCCCAGGTCCTGCGCCTTCTTCGAGTCATCCCAGATCTTCGGGTCCTCGAGCAGCAGGGCGACTTCGATCAGCCGGGACTTCTTGCTGTCGTAGTCAAAGATACCTCCGGAGCTCTTGCGCGCGTGACGCGAGATCTTGGAGGGAGTTTTCGATGATGTTGATGCGGTCGGATTCCATTGCCGAATTATAGCTGGCCAAGGTTGGCAGGCCGTTTTTTTGAACACAGAGGACACCGAGGAAAAAGCGAGGACACGGGGTAAAGCCAACTGATGGTTGTGCGGCATGCTGCGGGGCGACAACTCGAACTGCAAACATTATTTTTGCTTTACCCCGTGTCCTCGCTTTTTCCTCGGTGTCCTCTGTGTTGAAAAAAAAGCGTATCAACCTACTCGCTACTCGATCTCAACGACGTGTTCCAGCAGCAGCTGCAGCGTGGAAGAGCCCTGGAACTCATTGATATCCAGCCGGTAAACGGCGGTGATGGAAGCGGGAAGGGGATCGGCCTTGCCGAAAAGCATCGCGGCAAAGCGTTTACCACCGAGCCCGAGGGTGAGCCGCGAGTGCCGCTCGCCAACAATTTTCTGGTTGTCGACGCTGAAGCGCCCCACGAAGCGTGGCTCGGGAAACCCCTGGCCCCACACCTGGTCGCGCAGCAGGCGAGCAAAGTCGTAGGTCATCTCGGCGGCCTGCAGCTCGCCGTCGGTTTCGAGGCGCTGCTGCAGGTCCGCGGGTGAGAGGAGCTCGCGCGCCACGGCTTCGAATGAAGCGCGGAACCCCACCAGCTGGTCGGCGCCGATCGTGAGTCCCGCGGCTGCCGCATGGCCGCCGAAGCGCTCGATCATTCCCGGATTGCGCTTGTCGATGAGATCGAGCGCATCACGCAGGTGCAGGCCCGGGATGGAGCGCCCGGATCCCTTGAGCTGCCCGCTGGATTCGAGCGCGAAGGCGAACACCGGCCGATGAAACCGGTCCTTGAGGCGGCCCGCGAGGATGCCAACGACACCGCCATGCCAAGCGGGCTGGTGCAGCGCGAGTGTGTAGCCCTCGCCGACCTCGACCTCATCGAGCGCCTTCAGCGCCGCCGCCTGCATGTCGCCTTCGATCTCGCGCCGCTCGCGATTGAGCTTGTCGAGCTTTCCCGCCAGCTCCCGCGCGCGGGACTCGTCGTCCGCCAGCAGGCATTCGATGCCGAGCGACATATCGTCGAGACGCCCCGCGGCATTGAGCCTGGGGCCGGCGGCAAAACCGAGGTCGTAGCCGCCCGCGTTGCGCGCCGATCGCCCCGCCACTTCCAGCAGCGCGGCGATTCCCGGGCAAGCCTTGCCGGCGCGAATGCGCGCGAGCCCCTGGGTGACCAGAATGCGGTTGTTGGCGTCCAGCTTGACCACGTCGGCGACGGTGCCGAGCGCCACGAGATCAAGTAGCTCGCCGAGGTTGGGGGCGGGGCGCTTCTCGAAGGCGCCGCGTTTGCGCAGCTCCGCGCGCAACGCGAGCATCACATAGAAGATCACGCCCACGCCAGCGAGATTCTTGCTCGGGAAGCCGCAACCCACCTGGTTGGGATTCACGATGCACGCCGCCGCCGGCAATTGACTGCCCGGCAGGTGGTGGTCCGTGACCAGCACGCGCATGCCGAGGCGATTGGCCTCCGCGATGCCGTCAACCGCGGCGATGCCGTTGTCGACGGTGATGAGCAGCTGCGGATCGCGTTTCTTCGCTTCGCGCACGATCTCTGGCGAAAGGCCGTAGGCGTGTTCGAAGCGGTTGGGCACCAGGTATTCAACCTTGGCGCCGAAAGCGCGCAACGCGCGCACGCCAACCGCGCAGGCCGTGGCGCCGTCGGCGTCGTAGTCGGCGACGATCAGCATCTTTTCGCCCGCCTCGATTGCATCGGCGAGCAGGCGTGCGGCGTCATCGATGTGATGCAGCTGCTCAGGCGCCACCAGTGACTTGAGCGTGGTCTGCAACTCCGCGGCCGCAGAGACACCACGCGCGGCGAAGAGGCGGGCGAGGCGTGGATCGGCACCGGCTTCGATCAGCAGCGCCAACGTGGACGCATCAACTTCGCGGATGTGGATCTCAGGCATGGGTAGCCAGCGGTTGGGCCCGGCGAAACCAGCGCCACTTTGCAGCCGGCGAAATCGTCGCCACCAGCGTGTCGCGCTCCGTGGGCAGCACCAGCCGCACGCCGCCGAAGCGCGCGGCAAGCTCACCCAGATGAGCGAACAGGGATTGGTCGATTGCCTTCGCGGCGGCGCTCCACGCCGTTTCATCGCCGGAGCGCAGCGCAGTGGTCAGGCAATCCACTACCACGAGCACCGATCCCGAAGCCTCGATGTCGCGGATGTCTGCGGCGCCTGAGAGTTTGATGCCCGCCAGCATCGCCAGCCCGCGGGCGAGTGCGTTGGATGCATGAACGGTCGAGTAGGGCGCCTCGACCTTCATGGGCAAAGCGCCACCACCCCAGAACCAGACGCTGTTGATCGCCGGTTGGCCGGTGCGTTCGCGCGCGGTATTCACCGCGTGGGACGACATCACCATCTGTGTCTCGGTGATGGCCGAGCCCCAGTTGATGCGGCCTTCGCCCTTGGGCAGCAGGCGAAAGACGTTGCGGCCAACCGCATCATCGATGTGTGTGGTCTTCGGCATCTCGCCCGCAGGCACGCGCACGTACCAGCGATCCGGCACCGGCGCGGAAAACTCCAGCCCGTCGCTGGCGAAAAGTTCCTGCAGCGAAGCGAGTAGCGCAGCGGCTTCCGCTTGCGTGATCGCGAGGATCGAGGCGTCGTGCAGCGAAACGGCGTCCTGGCCGATTCGCATGTGCACCGGGTCCGCGCGCAGCCAATCGCCCGGTTTCGCGCCGGCATCGGCCGCGAGCGTGATCGCCGCCACCGGCAACTCTTTCCCCGGCTCGCTCCCAGGGTGGAGGGAGAATTGCGACGCAAGCCAGCCTTCGAGCCCGCGATCCTTCACGCGCTGCACATCCGCGCGCGCAAGCCATTTCTCCACCTGGGGCAGGCGGATGTCGCGGGCGGGGGTGGGGAGCAGGTCGGGGACGACGAGGTCGAGCGGCACCCCGGAAGAATACCGCGCCGGGGCCGTGGCATCTGGGATAATGACGGGCTTCCTTTCCGCCATCCCGATGCGACCTTACGAGCTTTTCGTCGGCCTGCGCTACACCCGCGCCAAGCGCCGCACCCATTTCATCTCCTTCATCTCGCTGGTGTCGATGCTCGGCATCGCGCTGGGCATTGCCGCGCTGATCACGGTGATGTCGGTGATGAACGGCTTCGAGAAGGAAATCCGCGGACGCATCCTCGGCGCCGCGGCCCACATCCAGATCCTGGGAGGCGAGGCGGGCATGCGCGGCTGGGAGGCAGTGGCGGCGACCGCGGCCAGGAATCCGGAAGTCACGGAAACCGCCCCCTTCGTCCAGGCACAGGGCCTGCTCTCCACCGGCTCGGCGGTGCGCGGCGTGTATGTGCGCGGCGTGGTGCCGGAGATGGAAGACAAGGTCGCGGATTTCAGCAAACACATGCGCGCCGGCAGCCTCGCCGCGCTCAGGCCCGGGGAATTCGGACTGGTCATAGGCATCGGAATCTCGCGCGCGCTGGGGCTGCGTGTGGGCGATCGCGTGACACTCATCTCACCGCAGGGACAGGTCACGCCCGCCGGCCTCATGCCGCGCCTCAAGCAGTTCACCGTCGTTGGCGTCTTCTCGCTCGACCACAACGAGTTCGATTCCGCACTGGCCCTGGCCCGCATGGAAGACGCGCAGGTGCTCTACCGCATGGATACCGCGGTCAGTGGCGTGCGCGTCAAGGTGCGGGATATCGACCGCGCACCGCAGGTGGCGCGCCAGCTGGCCGCGGCGCTGTCGCCCGATGTCTACGTCACTGACTGGACGCAGCAGAACGTCAACTACTTCCGCGCCATCCAGATCGAGAAGCGGATGATGTTCATCATCCTCACGCTCATCATCGCGGTGGCGGCATTCAACCTGGTGAGCACGCTGGTGATGGTGGTGACTGACAAGCATCCGGACATCGCCATCCTGCGCACGCTGGGCGCCTCGCCCGCCAGCATCATGAAGATCTTCGTGGTGCAGGGAGCCGTGATCGGCATCATCGGCACGCTGCTGGGTGTAGTCACCGGCATCCTGCTGGCGCTCAACGTCGACGTGGTGGTTCCCTTCATCGAGCAGACATTTCACTTCCGCATCCTCTCGAGCGAGGTCTACTACATCAGCGAGCTGCCCTCGGACCTCCAGTGGCGCGACGTGTGGTCGGTGGCCGTGGTCTCGCTGCTGCTCGCATTTGTCGCCACGATCTACCCCAGCTGGCGCGCCTCGCGCGTCAATCCCGCCGAGGCGCTGCGATATGAGTAGCGCCGGGGAGATCGTCCTCGCCTGCCAGGGCCTGCAGAAAACCTACGGCCTGGGACAGGTTGCCGTCCCGGTCCTGACGGGTGTCGATCTCGAGGTACGGCGCGGCGAATCGATCGCCATCGTCGGCGCTTCAGGCTCCGGCAAGAGCACGCTGCTGCACCTGCTGGGCGGCCTGGACAAGGCGAGTGGCGGCACGGTTTCGCTATTGGGTCGCGATGTTTCGAAGCTGAGTCAAACAGCGCTGGGCGAGATGCGCAACCAGGCCCTCGGCTTCGTCTACCAGTTCCACCACCTGCTGCCGGAATTCACGGCGCTGGAAAACGTGGCGATGCCGCTCACCATTCGGCGCGCGCCGGACAAGGAAGCGCGGCAGCGCGCAACCGCAATGCTGGAGGAAGTGGGGCTCGGGCACCGGCTGGATCACCGGCCGGGCGAACTCTCGGGGGGAGAGCGCCAGCGGGTTGCGGTTGCGCGCGCACTGGTCACCAATCCCGCCTGCGTGTTGGCCGATGAGCCCACCGGCAACCTCGACCGCGAGAACGCAGGCAAGGTCTTCGACCTCATCGTCTCGCTCAACAAGCGCTACGGCGCGGCCTTCGTCATGGTCACCCATGATCCGGACCTCGCCGCGCGGATGGATCGTCGCCTGCTGATGACCGACGGGCGGATCGTCTCCTAGGGGTTTCAGCGCACCGTGTAGTTGGTGGCAACCAGGATCGGCGCAGAAGGCAGCGCGTCGGTGTTCGCCGCGGAACTCGCCGCGAGCTGTACTTCCTGCCAATGGCGCTCGCGCACCAGCTCGGCCAGGTAGACCCGCGCCGTGCGCAGGTTCTTCTTGTAGAACTGCACGCGTTGCGTATCGGCGAGCGTCTTGCGTGCCTGATGCAGCTTCAGGCCCTCACCCGCAGACCACAGGTTGCGGCGGGCCAGCGCCAACGCGTGTTCGGCGAGATCCACTTGTTCGTTGGCGCGCGCCAGTGCCTCGTCACCATCCACCGTTTGCAGGGACTGGGCGGCGGTATTGGCGGCACGCTTCGGCGCGCCGATCGAGGGCAGTGAACGCTCTTCGACTACGGTCACGTCGCCTGAAGGCGGGGTGTCGGAAAAAAGAATGGTCCCGTTTGTATCGACGGACTTGTAGAGAATGCCGCCGGCCTGGGCCGGTGCCGCGATTGCGCCCGCGATGAGGACGAGTGCCAGGATCTGTTTCATGTGGCTGCCTCCGGTGTTTTCCATGAGCACCAGATTGGCAGCGGCGTGCGTCACGCAATGCGAGCGTCGGCCGGCATTTGCGGTTCGAATGGATCATGGATGGCGATTCCGCCTACAGGCGAATGACAGCCTGTCGCACATCGGCTGGGCTCTTCACGTGCACTGCGAGCAATCCGACCGCGCGTGCGCCCTCGATGTTGGCGGCGGTGTCATCGAAGAACAGGATCTTTCCTGGCGGCACGCCGATCTCGCGGGCAACGTATTCGAATGAAGCGGCCTCGGGCTTGCGCAACCCCATCTCGCAGGAGACGAACTGGCAGCGGAAGGGCTTGAGCGCCTGCGCATGGCGTTTCGACCAGTACTGGTGGTGCGTGAAGTTGGTGTTGGAGAAGAGATAAAGCGGAATGCGCTCCGCCAGCTGTGGAAGCAATGCCACGGTGGGCGCGATCTCGCGATCGAACACCTGGTTCCAGCCGTCTTCCCACTGCGCATCGGTGAGCTCGATGCCGAGGGATTTGCGCAATGACTCGTAGTAGGTCGCGGCGTCGATCTCGCCCCGTTCATGCTGCTGGTAGGCGTGGCCATGGTCGAAGCGGGGCTTGAGCGCCTCGAAGGAGACGCTCGAGAACTCGGCCCAGCGCCGGATCACGCGGTCGAAGTCGATGGCGATCAGGACGCCGCCGAGGTCGAACAGCAGCGCTTCGGCCTTCAAGGCTTCGGGTTCCGCATCCATTGGCCGATCGCCTCGGCGACTTGCGCGGTGGGGACGTTCATGATCGGGTGGGCGATGCCGTAGAACATCACCAGCTTCGCCCCGGGGATGACTTTCCCCATCTCCAGCGTGTGTACCCACGGCAGGAACGCATCGCGATTGCCATTGACCAGCATCACCGGTCGCGTGAGGGCCTTGAGGTCGTCGAGCGTGAGCGGCGGGTTGCGGTCCAGCTCTTCGAACATCGCTGCGTTGGCGAATGACAACCTGGGCCAGTCGGGACCATGGGAGCGCAGTAGCTCCGCGGCGCGCGCGGGTGAATTTCGCTGGATGCGCTCGGGCTGCGCCAAATGTGTCCAGTGGCTGACGATCTCGGGTGTGAAGGTAAAGCGCGTGGCGAGGGTGCAGACGCCCAGCACGCGATCGGGGTGGTTGTGCGCAAGCCAGGTCGCCGTGTAGCCGCCGAGGCTGTAGCCCACGAACCAGGCACGCTCGATCCCCTGGTCGTCGAGCAGCTGCAACATCTCCACGCCCGTGTCCTGGATCGACATGCGCTCCGGTATCGGCCGGCCGCCATGGCCGGGCAGGTTGGGAATGTGGACCGTGGCGTGTTTGCGCAGCCCTGCCGCCAGCGGCTCCATCGATCGCGAGGTGGCGTTGACGCCGTGCAGCAGCACGGCATGCGGCAGGGGCGCGTTCACAGTCCGGCGTTGTCCAGCGCGCGCCACATGTACCAGGTGGCGACGGAGCAGTAGGGATCCCAGGTCGAGCCGATCGCCAGCATCTCGTCCTTGATCAGGGGATCGCCGCCGTTGTATTCGCGCTCCATGCCGCGGCGCAGGCCAAGGTCGTCGACCGGCAGCACGTTGGGACGCAGCAGGTGGAAGATGAGGAACATCTCGACCGTCCAGCGCCCGATGCCCTTCACGACGATGAGCTCCTCGATGATCTGCTCGTCGCTCATGCGCGACCAGCGCTTCGGTTTCACCTCACCGGAAGCGAAGTGGCGTGCGAGGTCCTTCACGTAGGAAACTTTCTGCCCGGAGAAACCGCAGGCGCGCAGCTCGGTGTCGTCCTTCGCGGTGACGCGCTCCGGCGTCATGGTGCCGACGCATTCGGCGAAGCGGCCCCAGATGGATTGCGCTGCTTTCACCGAGATCTGCTGGCCGACGATGGAGCGGGCGAGCGTCTGGAAGGCATCGCCGCGATGCTCGAGGTCGGGCTCGGGAAATTTCCTGATGAGCTTGCGCAGGACCTTGTCGCGCCTGGCCAGGTAAACCGTGGCCTCGTCCCAGAAAGTTGGCTTCACTACTTCTTCTTCGTCGTGTCGCGGCACTCGAGAGGCAGGTACTTGTTCTCGATGTCCGTCTGGTTGGTACCGCGGATTTCCATGCCGTTGGGCACCGGCACGTCATTGCAGAGCCAGGCCACCGGCACGGCGGGTTCGTCTTTCACCACCGCGGGGCGGATGGTGATTTTCCTGTTGTCGAGGACCTTGCTCGCGTTGTTGCCGAAGGTGATGACGATGGCGCCCTGGTCGACGGCCACCTCCTTCACCAGCGCGCTGATGATCTTTTCCTTCGGCGGCGCGCCGGCTTCCTTGTTGTTGGCGGGCATCTTGCCCGTGAGCGCCCATGACTTGGAGACGCCACCCTTGGCGACGTCGGCCATCGCCATGGCTTCCTTTACCTGGCGCTTGAGCATGTTCTCCTGCAGGCCGGGGATGGTCATCATCGCAAGGATGCCGATCACGGCGATCACGATGGTGAGCTCGATCCAGGTGAAACCGGCGCTTTTCGAACGGGTTCGCATCGCGGAATGATACCAATCCGGGCCGAACGGGCGGCCCGCGACGGGGTCCGAATGGGGGTAGACCTTGGAATAAGGAACAACCATGACCCAGACGCCCCCGAAATCCGGAAACCCGCCGGCCCCGAAGTTGCAGGCCACCAGGACGCCGCCCGCGGAGCTCGCCAAGGGCGATGCCCACGAGGAACGCATGTTGGACGAAGGCGTCGACGAAAGCTTCCCCGCCTCCGACCCACCTGCAAGTGTCAGCCCCGGCAGCACGGCGGCGGTGAAACACGCCCGTGAGGGCGGCCGGAAAACGCCCAAACCCTGATCCGGTAATCCCGCGCCCCTTCCGCGCGTTGGGAAGGGATGCGTTGTTTCGTCCTCGCTTTTGTTTTCGGCGCGCTGTGCCTGCAGCGTTGCGCCGAGCTTCCTGATCCACGCTTCGCCTGGGGCCTCGTTGCGCTGGCACTTGTCGTGTTGCTCGTACGCACGCGTCCGCGCACGCGTGCCGTGTTGTTGCTGCTGGCAGGTGGCGTCGCGGGCTTTTACTACGCCGCGTGGCGCGCCGAGGTTGCGCTGTCCGAGGCCTTGCCTGCCGCGTGGGAGGGCCGGGACATTGCGCTCGAAGGGCGCATCGCCAACCTGCCGCAGCCCGGGGAACGGGGCACGCGTTTTCTTTTTCACGTCGATCGGGTCGAGACCGCTGGCGTGCCGGTCCCTGAAACGCTGGCGCTCACGTGGTATGCCGACGAGCGCAAGGACGTCGCCCCGCCACGGCTCGTCCCCGGCGCTGCCTGGAAGCTCACGGTGCGACTGAGGCGCCCGCGCGGCCTTGCCAATCCGCACACCTTCGACTTCGAACCGTGGGCGCTGGAGCGCGGCGTTCGCGCCACCGGGTACGTGCGCGCAAAGGACTCCGAGTCGGCCGCACATGCGATCAGCGACGGGTGGCCCTACACGCTGCATCGGTGGCGCTCGCAGATCCGCGAGTCGATGCAGTCGGAGCTGGGAGACTCGCGGTTGCGCGGCGTGCTGGTGGCGCTCGCCATCGGCGACCAGGACGCCATCGCGCCGGATGACTGGGAGGTGTTCTGGCGCACCGGCGTGGGCCATCTCATGAGCATCTCGGGCCTGCACATCACCATGCTCGCGGGCTTCGGCTTTTCCCTCGCGTATTTTCTCTGGGTACGTGTGCCCGGCCTCGCCCTGCGCATCCCGGCACGCAAGGCCGCGGTGGTCGCCGGCACGCTGGTGGCGCTCGCCTACACGCTGATGACGGGATACGCGGTGCCCGCGCAGCGCACCTTCGTGATGCTGGCGGTGATCGCGGTTTGCCTGCTGCTCGACCGGCAGGGATCGTCGTCACGAGTGCTTGCGCTGGCGGCGCTTGCGGTGCTGCTGCTGGATCCGTGGGCGGTGCTTTCCGCGGGCTTCTGGCTTTCGTTCGGTGCGGTCGCGGCGATTTTCTACGTGATGGCGCTGCGCACCGGGAGGTCCGGCGCCTTGGGTTCCGCGGTGATGGAGCAACTCGCGGTCACCGTGGTGATGGTGCCGATGCTGTTGGCCCTCTTCCAGGAGGTGTCGCTGGTCTCGCCCATCGCCAATGCGTTTTCGATTCCCCTGGTAAGCCTGGTGGTGGTGCCGCTGGCGATCCTCGGCGCATTCCTGCAGGCGCCGTGGTTGCTCGCTGGAGCGCACACGTTGATGTTGTGGCTGATGACGCCGCTCGAGTGGTTGTCGGAACTGCCGCGAGCGATGCTGGAAAGCCACGCGCCGGAGGCGTGGACGGTGGCCGTGGCGCTCGCAGGGTGCGCGTGGCTACTCGCACCACGCGGCGTGCCGATGCGCAGCCTGGGCGCGATATGGATCGTGCCGCTTTTCACGGTCGCGCCCTTGCCACCGGCGTGGGGTGAGGCGTGGATCGAAGTGCTGGATGTCGGCAATGGATTGGCGGTGGTGGTGCGCACGGCTTCACATGCGCTGGCCTATGACGCCGGACCTTCATGGAGCGCGGATGCCGACAGCGGCGGGCGAATTGTTGTGCCTTTCCTTCGCGGGGAGGGCGTGGAGAAACTCGATGGCCTGGTGATCTCCCATGCCGATGACGACCACTCTGGCGGCGCCATCACGCTGGCGGCTTCGCGCGATCCGTCGTGGCTGTTATCGCCGCTGTCCGCTAGCCATGCGCTGCAGATCCTGTTCGATGATTCACGCCGCTGTGAAGCCGGCCGGCGCTGGTCCTGGGACGGCGTCGAATTCGCGGTGGTCCATCCCGCCGCTGCGATTTATGAAGAGCCGCCGGTCACCGGCCGGCGCGCGCGCAAGCAGAACGATCGCAGCTGCGTGTTGCGAATCGCAACCGCCGGCGGATCCGCGTTGCTCACGGGAGACGCTGAAGCGCGCAGTGAAGGCGAGATGCTCGCGCGGCAGGAGCTTGTCCGGGCCGATGTGCTGGTGGTCCCGCACCATGGATCACGCACTTCCTCGACGGCCGCTTTCCTCGATGCAGTCGCACCATCAATCGCGATTTTCACCGTGGGATATCGAAATCGATTCGGCCACCCACATCCCGCGGTCCTCGGAGCCTACCAGGCGCGTGGCATCGAAATCCGGCGGACGGACTACGAAGGCGCCTTGCGGGTGGTGCTGGCGGCGGACTCCGCGATTGCTGCACGCGCTGAGCGCAGGGTGGTGGACTACCGATATTGGAGTGAACGAAAGCCGCAATGAATCGCGCTACGCACGGCCGCCAGGGGCTTGGCGGGTGTCGGCGCGAAATCCCGGCGCTGATTTTTCAACACAGAGGACACGGAGGAAAAGCGGAGGACACAGGGTAAAACCAAAACTGATGATGGTTCGAGATACTGCAAACGACGACTTGAACTCATCTTTTTTCTTTACCCTGTGTCCTCCGCTTTTCCTCCGTGTCCTCTGTGTTGAAGAATCGGTGTCCGCGCTTCGGCCGCGTCCTGATCAGTGGCGCCGGAAACGCAGCATCGCAAACCCGGCCAGGGCCACCAGCAACACCTGCAGGAGTATCGCCAACGGCGAAAGCGCGGGCACACCGGCTCCACCAGCAGCGGGCAAGAAGGCCGCGCACGTCGGCACCGTGATGGTGACCGCGTCGGTGGTGACGGTGCCGCCGAAGGACAATGCGCGGCCGGTCAAGTTGGCGAAGTGCCCGATGTTGATGCCCGCGTTGGCGATGATGTTGCCGACGAAAGTTGGTGTTGGCGAAAGCGCGGCGTTCGCCCCAAGCGAGGCAGCCCCGATCGGCGCCCAGAACACATCCGAGGCGCAGGCCCCGCCCGCGAGGACCACGGTGGAATCCGCGCCGGTTGTCAGCGCTCCACCGGGACGGAAGATGTACACGCCTGGCCCGGAGAGAGTCACGATGGTGGTCGCCGTGATGTTCATCGCGCCGCCGCTTGTATAGCAGCCGGGAGGAATCACCCCGGGTGGATTGGCGCCGATCACGACCGAGTCGAGGGTGATGGCACCGGCGCCGAGGAAGGTGCAGACCTGCCCGTTGAGGTTCGCCAGCGCCACGCCCTGGTCGAGGCCGGTGGCGGGTGGGCAGGGCGTGTTGACCGCGCCGGTAACGGTTACCGGAGGCGTGACCGGTGCGGTGGTGAAACAGACATCCCCCGTGATGGCTGTCTGTGGCGCGGTGTTCGCGTTGGTGAAGGTGCTTGAGACGACGCCGTAGGGAGCAGTCGTGCCGAGGCGGGGTGCGACCGCGCCGGAGGCGAGCGCCGAAGCCAACAGCAGGGCGGGGAAACTGGCAAGGCGCAGCAGGTACATGGGGGCCGTTCATTGCGGGACGATGGAACCCGCAGTGTGCGCCACGCGCGCGATCTTGTCTGTTCGTTAGCGTACGCAACTCGCCGCATGGATCAGTCCGCTGCTTGCGGGCGCAGGCGGTGGAGCAGGGCCGCGATGCTGCCTTGTTGCGTCAGCCGCCGGAGGACCGGGCGAAACGGAAGCCATTTCGGCCCGCCGCCTTGGCTTGGTACATCGCCTCGTCCGCGTCCTTGAGGAGCTGCGCGCAGGTCATCGCGCCACCCTCGAAGACCGCGGCGCCGACACTCGCGCCGATGGTGGCCGAAACGCCGGGGCTGATCGATATCGGCTGGCCCGCGCCGGCGATCACCTTCCTGATCACCGCTTCGATGGCGGCATGCTCGTGGGTCGCACCCAGCAGCAGCACGAACTCGTCGCCGCCCACCCGAGCGACGAAGTCGGTCTTGCGCACCGCCTTCTCCAACGCGCGCGCGGTGCACACGAGCACGAGGTCGCCGGCCTGGTGGCCGTGGTTGTCGTTGATCTGCTTGAACCAGTCGAGGTCGACCATCAGCAGCGTGAAGCGCTGCCGCGCGTCGGCGTGGCAGTCATCGATCATCTTCTCGAGGCGGCGATCGAAGCCGAGGCGGTTGGGCAACCCCGTCAGGGGGTCGGTCGCCGCGAGCGCCAGCGCGGCTTCCTCGGAGCGCTTGAGCTCGGTGATGTCGTTCACCACGCCCTGCAGGCGGCTGTCCTCGACCGGTGTGAGCACGACGTTGAGCCAGCGCGAAGCGATGCCGGGACGGGCGGCCACTTTCACGTCCTGGTCGACGGCCCTGCGTTCGGCGACCGCGCGGGCGATCAGCGCCGGTGCCTCCTTCCAGTGTTCATTGACCAGGTCCACGAAGGCCGGCAGCGCGACGTCGCCGGCGGCCGCAGCCGGAAACCCGAAGAATTTGCCGCACGCCCGGTTGAACGAGACCAGCTGGCCCGAGGTGTCCAGCAGGAAGATGCCGGTCTGTGCGTGCTCGAAGATCGCGCGGAACTTGCGTTCCTCGATCCCGAGCTGGGCGTGGAGGTGGCGCTCTTCCTTCAGGATGTTGACGAGGTAGTCGACCAGCGAGTTCACGTCGTGGACCAGTTGGCCGATCTCGTCGGAGCGATTTCCGCGCGGAACCTCGAGTTTCTGTCCGATCTCGGGGCGCATCTCGTGAAGCCGCGCGGAGATCGCCGCGATCGGCCGCGTGATGAAGGTCACGACAATCAGCACCACGCCGAAGCCGGTGAACACGACCTGCAGCAGCAGGAGTCGGCCGGTGAGCCAGGCGGCCTCGACGACCCTGCCGCGAATCTCGGCCGCATTGGGCACGAGCACAACCTCACCCACGGTTTCGGCGGGACTGAACGGTGACTTGATCGCGCGCACGAGCGTGAGTCCGAGGGCCTTGTCGGGCTCGAGCAACGTCTCGATGGAATCGCCCCGATGGGCGAGCAGGTTGCCGCCGGCCGTGATCGTCACCGTCCTCACGGTGCGATTCATCATCAGGCCGCGGGCCACCTCGTCGGCGAGCGCCTTGTCGGCGAGGAAGCAGGCCACGCTGGCGGTGCGCTCGACGGTGTCGAGCAGCTCCACCAGGCGTGTGTGTTCTTCGTCTTCCGCCTGCCGCTCGGTCAGCCGGTAGGTGAGTGCGAAGAATGCGAGCCCCACCACCCCGACGATCAGCAGCAGGACCGTTGCACTGCGGACCGCGATGCTGGTGCGAAGGGGGTGGATCACCGTCGGGCGCTGTGCATGCAGGTCACGGCAACTCCAGGATGATCCTCACCCTGGGCGTGACATTTTTCCTGTCGACGTAGCCGATCGCGCCCTTGTTGTTGGCGACGGTTTCGATGACCTGCCGGGCATCATCCATCACGCGTGGTGGCGATCCCTGCCCGGAGAACACGAGCCGCGCCCAGTACGACTGGATCTCGGGGAGCTCCTTGCCGACCAGCGCACGATAGAAGTCCGCTTTCTCCACCCCCTCGTCGACCGGTAATGCCGCGATTCCCGAGGGCAGCTTCTTGTAGCGACCCATGAAGATGTTGATCGCCTCGTCGCGCGTGAGCCGCTCGATGCCGCTCGCCTGGTTGGCGATCACGACCAGTTCCGCGCCCGCCCGCGCGCTGGCGAGCGTCAGCAGGCATGCAACTGCGGCTTGGAGGAGGCGCGGCATCGGCCTAGAAGGCGAAGTCGAGTGTGAGGCTGACCACGGTCGCCCTTCCGTTCCAACCTGGCTGGGCGTTGCGCCAGAGCAGCGCCGCGTGGTCCTGGACCTGGATACGGTCGACCTGCAGCTTGAGGTCGAGGTTGCGCATGAAGTCGTAGCGCACCCCGAGCGACGTCGTGTGCTGACGGCTCTGGCTCGAGGCGAGCGTGACCGCGACGGCGTCATCGAGGGGATTGGGCGTCGGCAATCCCGTCGCGCGCTGCACTGTCCGCGACCTGGTGCGCGACAACGAAAGGAACGGCGTCCATTGCCCCGTGCGATAACCCAGCAGGAAGTATCCGGAGGTCTTGGTGGGCCACACCAGCGAGGTGGACCTGTTGCGGCTGAACATCAACTGCGATTGCCAGGGCCCGCGGTCGAAGACAGCCCCGATCGATGCGAGGTGGATCGACTTGCCCGCGAACGCCACGTCGTCGGCGAGCTGCAGCGCGCCGGGGAAGCCGGTCCCGTGCAGGGCCGCGAGCAGCGGGCCGACGCCCGGGACTTCTTTCTTGATCCTGGCCGCGGTGTAGCCTGCATGCAGCTGCCAGTCACCTTTCCGGAAACCGAGGTTCACCCCGCTCACCCGGGATCCCGCGAGGTCGATGTCATCGCCTAGAGGCGTTGGCACACGCTGGTTGGCCCATCCCATGTAGACCTTGCCGGAGATGAGGCCGCCGCCGAGCTCGTGCTTGACCACCACATCGGCGCCGTCGATGTGCGAAATCTGCAGCGGTCCGAAGTAGTCGACCGGCGGCCGCACCCACAGATACGAATAGCCGACGTTGCGGGTGTCGGAGATCATGTAGACGTCCCAGCCCAGCCGGCCGATGCGCGCCTTGAAGTCCGCGCTCGGCGAATAACTCACGAAGGCCCAGGTCAACTCCGGCCGGTAGCTTCCGGCGTAGTTGTAGGAACTCGTGGCCTGGATGACGGCCTCGATCGCCTGGGTCGGCCGGGCATTGACCTGGACCCCGAGGCGCGAGTCCACGTTGCCGCTCCACGCATTGCCCACGCCTTCGGGCTGCAGGAAGTCGCGGACGAATTCGGCCTGGTCGGTGCTGTTGTGCGCGAGGCCCAGGGTGCCGAAGGCCCGTATCGAAACCGGAGCCTCCGGATCGGACGGCGCGGCCACCGCGCCTGCACAAGACAGGAGGCAGGAAACGAGGAGGAGGGCGAGTGGATTGCGAATGGACGTGATCCCCGGCAGGCCGCACTCATGGGGCCTTCGGGCGAAGGCAACCGAGCGCTTCCATTCGAGGTATACGCCACCCATCGGTTGCGCTCAGTGCGCCATCGCACATTGCGTGGCGCAGTGCCGGTTTCAGTCCGCCGCGCGCGGCGCCCGTCGCAAGTCCAGCGTCACCGGGAAACGCGAGTTGCGCGCCTCCTTGAAGATCTCCATCGGACCCGGCGTGTGCCCCATCGCCTGGAAGCGCGCCACGCGGCGAGCTTCCGCCTCCAGCGCGTTCACCGGGAAGGTGGCGTAGCTGCGGCCTCCGGGATGCGTCACGTGGTACGTGCAACCGCCAATCGAGCGTCCATTCCAGAGATCGACCAGATCGAACACCAGCGGCACATGCACGCCGATGGTGGGATGCAGCGCCATCGGCGGCGCCCAGGCGCGGTAACGAACACCGGCGACGAACACCCCCGAGTGCCCCGTGGGGGTCATCGGCACGCGGCGCCCGTTGCAGGCGATCGCATAACGCGTGTCGTTGAGGCGCGTGGCCTTGACCTGCAGTCGCTCGACCGAGGAGTCGACGTAGCGCGAGGTGCCCGCTTGAGCGACTTCCTCGCCCAGCACGTGCCAGGGTTCGATTGCCTGGCGCAGCTCGATCTCCATGCCTTCGTACGCCACCGTGCCGTAGCGCGGGAAACGGAACTCCAGGAACGGCGCGAACCACTCGAAGCGGAATGCATAACCGGCCGCGTTGAGATCCTCGACCACGTCGCGCAGGTCCTGGGAGACGAAGTGCGGCAGCATGAACTCGTCGTGCAGGCGCGTATCCCAGAACACCAGGCGCTCCTGGTACGGGTTGCTCCAGAAGCGCGCAACGAGCGCGCGCAGCAGCAGGACCTGCAGCAGGCTCATGCGGCCATGCGGCGGCATCTCGAAGGCGCGGAATTCCAGGATGCCGAGGCGTCCGGTGGCGGAGCCGGGCGCGTAAAGCTTGTCGATGGAAAATTCGGCGCGGTGCGTGTTGCCTGTGAGGTCAACGAGGAAATTGCGCAGGATGCGATCGACCAGCCACGGCTTCTCGTTGGGCTCGCCGGGCTTGAAGTTCTCCGCCATCTGCTCGAACGCGATCTCGAGTTCATACAAGGTGTCGCCGCGCGCCTCGTCGACGCGCGGGCTCTGGCTGGTGGGCCCGATGAATGTGCCCGAGAAAAGATAGGAGAGCGCCGGATGGTTCTGCCAGTAGGTGATGAGGCTGCGCAGCAGGTCCGGGCGGCGCAGCATCGGGCTGTCGGCCGCGGTGGGCCCGCCGAGTGTCACGTGGTTGCCGCCGCCGGTGCCGGTGTGGCGGCCGTCGAGCATGAACTTCTCGGTGCCCAGGCGAGCCTGCCGCGCCTCCTCGTACAGCGTGAGGATGTTTGCCTTGAGTTCGTCCCAATTGTTCGCCGGATGGATGTTCACCTCGATCACGCCGGGATCAGGCGTCACTGCGAAGCGGCCGAGGCGCGGATCATCGGGCGGCGCATAACCTTCGAGGCGTGCCGGCCAGCCCAGCGCCTGCGCCACCGATTCGATCGCACCGGCGAGCGAGAGGTAATCCTCCAGCGTCGTGGTTGGCGGCATGAAAACGAAGATCTGTCCCTTGCGCACCTCGACCGTGAGTGCGGTCCTGATGACCTCAGGCTCGCTACCGGGGGCGGTCTCCGTCGCGGTGCCGCGTGCCGCGGCGGCCTTCTCTGGCTTGCGCTGGCCGAGCGCGTCGCGACGTTCGAACGGGTCCTGCGCGATGGTGGGGTCTTCGTCCTCCGGCGGCACGTCGGGCAGTGAGGCGAGGGGCAGGCGATAACCCATCGATGAATCGCCTTCGATCAGGAA
>JBDSMR010000153.1:0-20716 GCA_039915735.1 Usitatibacter sp.
GTGCCCGAGGCCGCGTTGCTCTTGTCCGAATACGAATTGCTCTGCGCGTTGGTGGTGTTCGGGGCGACAGTCGGCGAGCCGGTGTTGTCGGCGGCGAACGCGGCGCCGGCAAAGGCCAGCGACGAAATGATGATCATGGGGGCGAGCTTGCGCATTGATTTCTCCTGAGGGGTGTCGTGCAGATTACGGCTCGGTTGAGCCATGAGCCATTTTCCAGCGGTCAGTGTTGGCGATATGTCCGCCAAACCTCGATATGGGCGTAGGACGGATGTACCCTTCCTGTTTCATCCTGGCGGAACGGATTACCCATGGACAAGAGACCCCTAGGCCAGTCCGGTCTGAAGATCGCGCCCCTCGTGCTCGGCGGCAATGTATTCGGCTGGACCGCGGATGAACGCACCTCGCACGCGATCCTCGATGCGTTCCTCGATCTCGGTTTCGACATGGTTGATACCGCCAACACCTATTCGACCTGGGTGCCGGGTCACGTGGGTGGCGAGTCGGAATCAGTCATCGGGCGCTGGCTCGCGAAAGGCGACCGGCGCGAGCGCGTGTTGATCGCAACCAAGGTCGGCATGGAGATCGAAGGCGCCAAGGGACTGAAACGCGCGCAGATCGAAGGCCATGTCGAGAAGTCACTGCGCCGCCTGCAGACGGATCGCATCGATCTCTACCAGACACATCTCGACGATCCCGGCACACCGCTCGACGAGACGCTGGAGGCGCTTGGCCGCCTGGTGCAGTCGGGCAAGGTGCGTGCGATCGGCGCCTCCCAATATTCGGGAGAGCGCCTGCGTGCATCGCTGGAGGCGAGCAAGCGCCTCGGGCTGCCGCGCTACGAGACGCTGCAGCCGGAGCTGAATCTCCATGACCGGGAGAACTTCGAGCGCGACCTGCAGCCGGTTGCGCTGGAATACGGGCTCGGCGTGATTCCGTTTTTCGGCCTTGCGAAGGGTTTCCTCTCTGGCAAGTACCGCAGCCTGGCCGACATCGAGGGGCGTCCGCGCGCCGCCGGGCTGAAGAAGTATTTCGAAGGCAACCGCGGCACTCGAATCCTCACGGCGCTTGATTCGATCGCCGAGGACCTCAACGCCACCCCCGCGCAGGTCTCGCTCGCGTGGATCATGGCGCAGCCTTCGGTCACCGCGCCCATCGCCAGCGTGACTTCCGTCGCGCAGTTGGAAGAGCTCGCCGGTGCCGCGCGCCTCAAGCTCGATACAGACGTACTGGCGCAGCTGGACGAAGCCAGCCGCTGACTATTCGCAGCCCGGAATTCCATGTCCGGAGATGGCGCGGCGGCAGCCGCGTGCCCGCAGTGCATCCAGCAGGCGCGTGTCACCATTGCCCAAACCCGTGTCCGCCCCCATATGGGGACAAAGGAATCCCTACATGGAATTCAAGGACTACTACCAGGTGCTTGGCGTCGAGCGCGGCGCAACCGCCGACGAGGTCAAGAAGGCCTACCGCAAGCTGGCGCGCAAGTACCATCCGGACGTCTCCAAGGAGCCGGATGCCAACACGCGCATGAGAGACGTGAACGAAGCCAATGCCGTCCTCTCCGACCCGGAGAAACGCGCGGCCTACGACCAGGTCGGGCGCGGCTACCAACCGGGACAGGACTTCCGCCCGCCACCCGACTGGGATGCGGGCTTCGAATTCTCAGGCTCCGGGGAGCCTCCCGGCGCAGGCGCCGACTTCAGCGATTTCTTCTCGCAGATCTTCGGGCGCAGGGGCGGCGGCGGCGCGCGTTTCCAGCAGGGCGGCAATTTCCAGGCGCGAGGCCAGGACCACCATGCCAAGGTGATGCTCGAGATCGAGGATGCCTTCGAAGGCGCCGAGCGGCAGATCACATTGCGCGTGCCGAAGGCCGATGCGCAGGGTCGCGTGCAGGTTGAGGACCGCGCGCTCAACGTGAAGATTCCCAAGGGCGTGTTCGCGGGCCAGATGATCCGGCTCGCGGGCCAGGGCTCTCCGGGGCACGGTGGAGCGCCGGCCGGCGACCTGTTGCTCGAGGTGGCCTTCAATTCGCACGATCGCTATCGCGTCGAAGGCCGCGACATCCACCTGCGCCTTCCGGTCACACCGTGGGAAGCAGCGCTTGGCGCCGTGGTGCCGGTGAAAGCGCCGGGCGCCAATCTAGAGGTGCGCATCCCGGCCGGCGCGCAGTCGGGTCGCCAGATGCGCGTGCGCGGCAAGGGCATTCCAGCGGCAAGTCCAGGCGACCTCTACCTCGACCTGCAGGTGGTCCTGCCACCCGCGCAGACGCCGGAGGCGAAAGCGGTCTACGAAAACATGGCGCGTGAGCTCGCCTTCGATCCGCGCGCCGCAGCCACGGAGGGCGCGCCATGACAAGTCGTGACTTGATTGTTGGAATCGTCCTCGACGATGCCGGCCTCACGCTCGAGCAGATTGCGGGCGCATGTGCCGTGGACCGCACCTGGGTGGTGACGCATGTCTCCGAGGGCTACCTGCCCGTCGTGGGTGATCGCGAAAGTAACTGGCATTTCACGGCGGCGGCGTTGAACAGGGCGCGGCGCATTCGCGCCATCGAGCGCGATTTCGACGCGGTACCGGAACTGGCGGCACTGGTTGCGGACATGCTCGACGAAATGGACGCGCTGCGCACGCGGCTGAACCGGGGAGGTTTGTCATGAGCCACGTCGTCTGCCCTCACTGCCAGGCGGTGAACCGCATCCAGGAAGGCCGCTCCGAGAAGCCCAATTGCGGCGGCTGCAAGCGGGCGCTCTTCGACGGACCGGTGGAGCTCACCAGCGCCACTTTCGATGAGCACCTCAACGGCAACGACATTCCGGTGCTGGTGGATTTCTGGGCGCCTTGGTGTGGCCCCTGCAAGATGATGGCGCCGCACTTCGAGCAGGCGGCCGCCGCGCTCGCGCCGGCAGTTCGCCTCGCGAAGGTCGACACCGAGGCGCAACCGGCGCTCGGCGCGCGCTTCAACATCCGCAGCATCCCGACCCTCGCGTTGTTCCGGGGCGGCAAGCTGGTAGCGCAGCAGGCGGGCGCGATGGGTGCTGCCGACATCCAGCGCTGGGTGCGAGAGAAGCTCTAGCGCCGATCAGATGTTCGTGACCGGCGGACGCTCGTCGCGTTCGTCTTCCTCGTCGTCGCCCTTCTCGGAGAACATGAAGCGCCAGATCGGCGCCGCCTGCTCCGCAGGCATCAGGAGTGTGAGGGCCAGCATGTCGCGGTAGACGCGGCAGCCGAGGTCCTTCGCCTGCCGGAAGGCTTCGTCGTCCTCGATGATGTCGGCGTCGTCGCCGTAGATGCGGCGCAGCTCCGCCGAAATCGGCTCCATCGCCTCCAGCGCTTCATCGTCCGACATCAGTTCGCGCTCCTCGAGCGGGGCGCGCAACACGCGGTCGATGAGCGCGCTCTCGCGCACCCGCAGGTGCGGTGGCAGCGCATTGAAGGCACGCGTCACGTTCTTGCGGTCCTCGCTCTGGATCATGCCGTAGCAATGGTCGCCCGGCACCTTCCGCAGCGATTCGATCTCCTCGACAATCAGCTCCACGTATTCCCTCAGCAAGCTCTCGTCGACTTCCGGCAGCCTTTCGGCCACCGAGTCCATCAGCGCAAGGTAGGCGGATTCGCCATTGCGCTCTCCCTCGCGCGTCGCGTCCGGCTCTATGCGGAAGGAAAGATCACCTTTGCGATCGACATCGATGAAATAGTCCTTGCCCGGCAGGAACTCGAAGGCGGCCAGCGGCCCTTGCGAGGCTTGCGTGCCGAGGTAGCCATCGATGATGCCGTCGCCCTGGATGTCGATCAGCACCAGCCAGTCGTAGACGCCCGACTCGATGGTGATGGTCTTGGCCTGGCCATTGGGAATGCCCTTCACGGTGGCCATGCGGTTGAGGAAATCGGTGTCCGCCAGGCGCGGCGTATTCACCAGGATCGGCGGCTCGCCCGCCACCTGCTTTTCCTCCACCACCACGACATCGCCGCGCGCGAACAGCAGGCCCCACTGCATGTTGGTGGACTTGTTCATCCACGCCACTTCGGTGTCGGTGTCGCCGCGAAAATGGATCGTGGCGGTCTGCGTCTTTTCAGCGGCGCCCGGCTGGAGCTGGCCTTGTGGCTGGGAGGGGACGCTGGCACAACCCGCCAGCAACAAGGTGCAGCACGCGGGCAGGAGGGCCCACGCCGGGAATTTTATTGGCATGCGCCAAGATTACTCCTCCCAGTCGAAGCGCTTGATCGCGATCCACGCAAAAAGCGCGCTGCACGCCAGCATGGCGACGACCGGCTGCGCCACCGCTTCGAGGCCAAGCCCGCGCCACGTCATCGCGTCGAGCCCATCGATGGCCCAGCGTGTCGGGACTACCTGCGTCGCGGTCTGCAGCCACTCCGGGAATACAAATGTGGGCACCCAGGCGCCACCCAGCATCACCAGCAAAAGCGTGGCGAGGATGGCGATGCCTCGCGTAGCTTCGGGTGTCTTGCCCACCGCGGCGATCAGCAGGCCGAAGGTCGACGCCAGCAGCGCGAAGGCCAGGAGGACGGCGGCGAATCCGATGATGCTGCCTTCGACACGTACGCCAAAGACGAGGATGGCCGCCGCGTAGATGCCGATGAGCAGCAGCAACGCGATGGCCGTGCCGGAGATGATTCGGCTACCCAGCAGCAGCCGGCGCGAGACCGGAGCCGCGCGCAGCCGCTTCCACATGCCCGAGCGGCGCATCAGCAGCAGGCCCACGCCCAGCTCGATGCCCATGAAGAGCACGAACTGCACGCCCATGCCGGCGAAGGAGTGCGCGTACGCGCTGTACTTGCTGGCGCCGCCCGACGCCACCTCCACCTCGCTGATGCCGAACGGCGTGGAGAAGCCGGCGCCGCCCCTGCCGGCGGACATGGCCTTGCCGATGGCCGCGATCACATGCTGCGTCACGAGGCCCTTGATCATCGCGACCGTGACCGCCTGTGAGGGATCGAAATGGATCACGAGGTCGGGCCTGGGCAATGCGGGATTGAACATCGCCGCGGTCGACCCTTCGCCGAACCCCTTCGGAATGAACACGGCGGCGCGTGCCTTGCCCTCTCTCACCTGGGTGATGGCGGCCGCTTCGGGCTGCAGCTTCGCTTCGAAGGACGGATCCTCCGTGATCGACCGCGCTATCGATTGCGAGACCGCGCTGTTGTCGAGATCAACGACCGCGACGGGCACACGCGAAGGTTTCTTCGGGGGTCCACCGAGGACGGAGCCGAAAAACGCGGCGATGAGGATGGGGGCTGCGAGCGTGATGAGGACTGCGCGGCGATTGGAGAAATAAAGCACGAGGTCCTTGCGGACGAGGGCGGAGAGCGCGGTCATGGTCAGTCCCTGAGCTGGCGGCCGGTGAGGTGCAGGAAGACATCTTCGAGCGAGGCTTGCGATGCGGTCTCGTCGATCGTGAGGGCGCGCGCGGCGAGGAAGGCGCGAACCTCCTCGGTGATGCGGCCGGTGATTTCGGCTTTCTGCGTAGCGCGGGGCGGCAGCATCTGCCGCAGCGCATCCTTGCTCCCCGAAGCCACGACCTTGCCGTGGTCGACGATCACGATGCGGTCGCAGAGGCGCTCGGCCTCTTCCATGTAGTGGGTGGTGTAGACGATCGCCTTGCCACGCCCGCGGAGAGTCTCGATGTTGTCGAAGATCGCGTTGCGGCTTTGCGGATCGACGCCCACCGTCGGCTCGTCGAAGAGCAGCACTTCGGGGTCATGTATCAGCGCGCAGGCGATGTTCAGGCGCCGCTTCATGCCGCCGCTGAAGGTGGAAGGCTTGGCGCTGGCGCGGTCGGCGAGGCCCACGAGCTCGAGGGTTTCGCGCGCCCGCGTTTCCAGGACGCTGCTGCTGACGCCATAAAGCGCGCCGAAGAGCTGCAGGTTACCGAGAGTCGACAGGTCTTCGAAGAGGGAGATTTCCTGCGTCACCAGGCCGATGCGGCGCTTGACCGCGGAGGCATCCTCCCCGGCCCGCTCACCGCCGATGATGACGCTGCCGCTGTCTGGCTTCACCAGCCCGCAGAGCATCGAGATGGTGGTCGACTTGCCGGCGCCGTTCGGTCCGAGGAGGCCCACGATCTCGCCGTGGCCGACGGAAAGCGAAACGCCCGAGACGGCGACCACGTCCTTGTACGACTTGTGAAGGTCTGTTGCCTGCAGCATGGGCCACTCCGGAACGAAGAAGGCCACACGTTACCGCGCCAGAACCGCCACGGGCCGCCGATTGCGACGAATGGCCGCCGGCAGTCGTGAACGGTAACACCGGGGACAGACCCGCTTTCGCTTAAGAAATGAGCGCTTAAATAATGAGCGAAAGCGGGTCTGTCCCCGGTGTTACAAATTACCCCAGCATCAACTCGTTCACCCTGCGAACGAATTGGGCGGGATCGTCCAGTTGCCCGCCTTCGGCCAGCAGGGCCTGGTCGAAAAGCACATGCGCCCAGTCCGCAATCCGCGCGTCGTCCGGCTTGAGGCGAGCCACGATCGGGTGCTGGGCGTTGATCTCGAGGATCGGTTTGGACGACGGGAAATCCTGCCCCGCCGCCTTGAGGATGCGCGCCAGGTTGCTGCCCATCTCGTCTTCGTCCGCAACCAGGCAGGAAGGTGATTGCGTGAGGCGAGTGGTGATGCGCACCTCTTTCACCTTGTCGCCCAGCACTTCCTTGAGCTTCTCCACCAGCGGTCCGCGGGTGACGGAAAGCACTTCGGCTTCCTTTTTCTCCTCTTCCGACTGCACCGAGCCCAGGTCCAGCTCGCCACGCGCGACGGAGACAAGTGACTTGCCCTCGAAGTCCATCAGGTGCGAAACCAGCCATTCGTCGATGCGATCGCCCAGCAGCAGCACTTCGATGCCGCGCTTGCGGAAGATCTCCAGGTGCGGGCTGTTGCGCGCGGCCTTGAAGGTGTCGGCGGTGACGTAGTAGATCTTGTCCTGGCCTTCCTTCATGCGCGCCACGTAGTCGGCCAGCGAAACCTTCTGCTCCTCGCTGTCATCGGCCGTGGTGGAGAAACGCAGCAGCTTCGCAATTGTCTTGCCGTTGGCGCGATCCTCCGCCAGGCCTTCCTTGAGCACGCGCCCGAACAGCGTCCAGAACTTCTCGTATTTGTCCTTCTGGTTCTCGGCCAGGTCCTCGAGCACGGTCAAGACGCGCTTGGTGGTGCCGGAGCGGATCGCGTCGATATCGCGGCTCTGCTGCAGCAGCTCACGCGAGACGTTGAGCGGCAGGTCGTTCGAATCAACGATGCCGCGGACGAAACGCAGGTACGCAGGCAGCAGTTGCTCGGCGTCGTCCATGATGAAGACGCGGCGCACGTAGAGTTTCAACCCGCGGCGATGTTCTCGATCCCAGAGGTCGAAAGGCGCGCGTGCCGGAATATAGAGCAGCTGCGTGTATTCCTGCCGGCCCTCGACACGGTTGTGTGTCCAGGCCAATGGCGGCTCGTTGTCGTGAGCCACATGTTTGTAGAACGCCTGGTACTGCTCCTCGGTGATTTCGGATTTCGGCCGCACCCAGAGCGCGCTCGCCTGGTTGACCGTTTCCTCACCCATCACGATGGGAATCGCGATGTGGTCGGAGTATTTGCGGATCAGGTCCTTGAGGACGTAGTCGTCGAGGAAGGAGTCCTCGCCTTCCCGCAGGTGCAGCGTGACCTCCGTGCCGCGCTCCGCGCGCGTTACCGGTTCGATGGTGTATTCACCCGTGCCCTGGCCCATGTCGCATTCCCACTTCACCGCCGCTTCCGCGGGCAGGCCGGCACGCCGAGTGACCAGCGTTACGCGGTCGGCGACGATGAACGAGGAATAGAAACCCACGCCGAATTGGCCGATCAGGTGGGCATCCTTCGCCTGGTCGCCGGAAAGCTTGCCGAAGAACTCCTTCGTGCCGGAGCGCGCGATGGTGCCGATGTTGGCGACAACCTCCTCGCGCGACATGCCGATGCCGTTGTCGGCGATCGTGACGGTGCGCGCCGCCTTGTCGAAGGCAATGCGGATTTTCAGGTCCGGATCACTTTCGTAGAGGGCGTTGTTGCCGAGCGCCTCGAAGCGCAGCTTGTCGGCGGCGTCGGAGGCATTGGAAACCAGCTCCCGAAGGAAGATCTCCTTGTGGCTGTACAGCGAGTGGATCATCAGCTGCAGCAGCTGCTTCACCTCGGCCTGGAAGCCGAGCGTCTGTTTTTCAGTCTGGGTCATGGCGGTATTTGCGATGTCTCATTGCGTTGCGTTGGGCATTCTATCCAAGCAGGTAGAGTGCCGGGGTGAAATCGTTTGCGTTGGTGCTGCTGCTCGCCCTGCTGTGGGGCGCTTCCTACCCGCTGATCAAGGTCGCCGTCGAGACGTTGCCGCCGATCACGGTGGTGGCGCTGCGCGCGCTCATCGGTGGCCTCATCCTGCTCGCAGTGCTCGGGTCGCGCGCGCGCGTCCTGTGGGACATGGTCCGCAGCCCGCGCCCGTTGCGCGACCTCACCATCCAGTCGGCCCTCAACTGCTTCATTCCGTGGCTGCTGATCGCGTATGCCATGCCGCTGCTCGACTCCAGCCTCGCGACCATCCTCAATTCCCTCTCACCCATCTTCATCTTCCTGATCACGGCATTCATCACCAAACATGAGCCGGTGACGCGGCGCAAGGCCCTGGGTGTCGCGCTCGGCATCGCCGGTGTCATCACCATCGTGGGCGTCGACGCGATCACGGCTTCCAGCGGCAAGACCCTCGCCGAACTGGCTTGCGTGGCCGGCGCCATCGCCTATGCCGTCGGAGGCGTGCTGGGCGTGCGCTACGCGGGTGTTACACCCCTGGCCCCTGCCGCGGGAACAACTTTGCTCGCCGCCGTAGTGCTGATTCCGATCGCCCTCGTGTTCGAGAGGCCGTGGACGGTGCAGCCTTCAACCGCCTCCGTCCTCGCAGTGCTCGCCTCCGCAGTGCTTTCCACCGGCCTCGCGATGACCATCTACTATCGCCTGCTGGCGACCGTAGGATCAATTGCGATGTCGAGCCAGGCCTACCTGCGCATCCTGGTGGGCGTCGGCCTCGGCATGGCTTTCCTCGGCGAAAGACCCACGACTCATGCGATCGCGGGCCTTTGCCTGGTTGTTGCCGGCGTGGTTGCGATGACCTGGCCGGGGAGGAGGCGCGCGCCTTAAACGGCCACCGCCTCCGGTTTCTGTTCCAGCGCCACCAGCATTGCGGCGTCCACATCGCCGATCCAATGGAAGGTCAGCTGCGCGCGCGCGTCTGCCGGAATATCTTCCAGGTCACGCTTGTTGCGCTCCGGCAACATCACGGTCTTGATGCCCGCGCGTAATGCCGCCAGCACCTTCTCCTTCACGCCGCCGATCGGAGTGACGAGGCCACGCAAGGTGATTTCACCCGTCATCGCGACGTCGCTGCGAACCGCCCTGCCCGTCAACAGCGACGAGATCGAGAGGAACATCGCGACACCGGCGCTGGGGCCATCCTTGGGAGTCGCGCCCGCAGGCACGTGCACGTGGATGTCGGATTTATCCAGCAGCTCCTGTGCGATGCCGAGTGATTCAGCGCGCGACTTCACGACCGTGAACGCAGCCTGCGCGCTTTCCTTCATCACATCGCCCAGTTGACCCGTGAGGATCAGCTTGCCGCTGCCAGGCATACGCGCCGCCTCGATGAAGAGGATGTCGCCACCCACCGGCGTCCAGGCCAGGCCCGTCGCCACACCCGGCGCGGACTTGCGCAGCGCAACATCGGATTCGAAACGCAACGCGCCAAGAATGACCGCGAGGTCCGATGCACCGATCTTCGCCTTCTCGATCACGGCTTCGGCCACGCGAGCAGCGGTGTGCCGCATCACGTTGCCGATTTCACGCTCGAGGTTGCGCACGCCCGCCTCCCGCGTGTAGTCGTGGATGATGGCCGACAGCGCTTCGTCGTCGATCTGCATCTGCTCCGCGGTGAGTCCCGTCGCCTTCAGTTGGCGGTCGAGGAGGTAACGCTTGGCGATCTGCAACTTCTCCTGCGCGGTGTAGCCGGGAAGCTGGATCACTTCCATGCAGTCGCGCAGCGGGCCGGGGATCGTATCCAGCACGTTTGCGGTTGCGATGAACATCACGCTCGAGAGGTCGTACGCCACGCCGAGGTAGTTGTCGCGGAACGTGGAGTTCTGCTCCGGATCGAGCACCTCGAGCATCGCCGAGGCCGGGTCGCCATGGAAGCCGCCCGCGCCGAGCTTGTCGATTTCGTCGAGCATCATCACCGGGTTGTGCGTGCCGGCTTTTTTCATGCCCTGGATGATGTTGCCGGGCAACGCGCCGACATACGTGCGGCGATGTCCGCGGATCTCCGCTTCGTCATGGGTGCCGCCGAGGCTCACGCGCACGAACTTGCGGCCGGTCGCCCTGGCGATGCTCTGGCCAAGCGAAGTCTTGCCGACGCCGGGAGGGCCGACGAAGCAGAGGATCGGCGCCTTGCCGCTGGGGTTGAGCTTGCGCACGGCGAGCGACTCGACGATGCGGCGCTTGATCTTCTCGAGGCCATAGTGGTCCTCGTCGAGGATGCGGCGCGCGGCGGCGACGTCGGTCGACGCGTTTGGATCATCCACCCACGGCAGCTCGGTGAGCCACTCGAGGTAGGTGCGGACCATCGAATACTCCGGCCCCGCTTCGGGCGTGCGCTCGAGGCGCTTCAATTCCTTGCGCGCGTGTTTGTCGACTTCTTCCGGCATCTTCGCCGCGTCGAGGGCCTTCTTGAGCTCTTCCAGCTCCGCGCCGGTATCTTCGTCTTCGCCGAGCTCCTTCTGGATCGACTTCATCTGTTCGCGCAGCAGGTGCTTGCGATTCGATTCGCCGATCGATTCGCGCGTGCGCTGCTCCACCTCCTGCGAAACCTTGAGCGTCGCAATGCGGCGCGTGAGGAGGTCCAGCAGCTTGTCGAGGCGCGCCTGGAGGTCGAAGGCTTCGAGCAACGCCTGTTTCTCGGCCGAGGGAATGTCGATCATGCCGGCGATGAAATCCGCCAGCTGCGAGGCGCTATCGATCGCTTCGAGTGCGCTGCCCACTTCCGCGGGCACCTGTGGCAACAGCTCGAGCACTTCCGCGGCGCGTTGCTTGAGCGCGCGCGCACGGCCTTCCACCTGCGGATCGCCGGCGCCGATCTCGTCGATCAGCTGCACGCGGGCCGCCTGGAATGGATAACCGTCGAGGAACTGGAGCACGCGGAAACGCTGCACGCCCTTGGCGACGAGCAGGTTGCTGCCGTCCTGGGAGGTGACGAAGCGCTCCACTGTTGCGGTGGTGCCGACCCAATGGAGATCGCCCGCGCCGGGTTCTTCCGTCGAGGGATCGTTCTGCAGCAGGAGCCCTATGGGGCGCTCGAGGCGCACAGCTTCGCGCGCCGCGGCGCGCGATCTTTCTCGCCCCAGGCCCAGCGGCGAGACGATGCCCGGGAACAACACGGCATCGCGCACCGGCAGGATGATGAGCGCGTCGTCAGGCAGGGACCTGGAAGCCTCCTCGCGCCGGCCATTGTTTTCGGGAGAAAGCGCCTCCACTTTCTGGGCGCTGTCGCTGGAGATCGGGTGTTCGATTTTCGGGTTCATGGGACGAAAATTGCGTCCCCTTACCCGATTTCAAGCCCTCGTCGTCCTTGAAAAGTGCGGGCGTCTCTGTTTTTGATCCTAGCTCTCCAGCAATGCCACCGTCCCCAGCCCGCCATCGGCGCAGATCGAAACGATCGCCCGCTTTCCGGCGCCCATCGCCGCCAGCTCCTTCACCGCCTGGGAGAGGATGCGCGCGCCGGTGGCACCAAAGGGGTGTCCGATGGCGACACTGCCGCCATTCGGGTTAAGCCTCTCCCACGGGATCTTGCCGAGGCGCGCGTCGACGCGAACCTTGTCGCGCAGGAAGTCTTCGCTCTCCAGCGCGGCGACGTTGCACAACACCTGCGCGGCGAAGGCCTCATGGATTTCCCACAGGTCGATTGCATCGAGGGTCAGGTTGTTGCGGGCCAGCAGGCGCGGGATGGCGTAGGCCGGGGCCATCAGCAAGCCTTCATGGAATACATCCACGGCGGCGATCTCCCAGTCGGACAGCTTCACGCTCGGGCGGCCCTGCGGCAGCCTGGCCCGATCGTTCGCGACCCAGATGCCGGCCGCCCCATCGGTGAGCGGCGAGGCATTGCCTGCCGTGATGGTGCCCTTGCCACTGGTTCGATCGAACGCGGGTTTCAACTTCGCGAGCTTCTCCGCCGAGCTGTCCGCGCGTGGAATGCCGTCCTTTGCCGTGCCCGCGACCTCGATCACGAGGTCGTCGAAGAACCCGCCCGCCATCGCCGTTACCGCACGCTGGTGGCTCTGCAGGGCGATGCGGTCCTGGTCCACGCGCGCGATATTCCACTGCTTCGCCATCTCCTCGCAGTGTTCACCCATGCTTTTTCCCGTCGCGCGATTGGCGACGCTGGGCACATGCAACTTCACGTCGGCCCAACGCAATTCGCCCAGCAGGTCAAAGCGCGCGCCGATGCTGCGCGCCTGCGACATGCGGCGGATCCAGTCCGAAAGTCCCTGGCGCAACCCGATCTGCACGCGGCTCATGCTCTCGACGCCACCGCAGAGCGCAATGCCGGGTTTGTCGCGCAACATGCCGGCGGCTTCGAACACCGCAACCATGCTGGTGGAACAGGCGAGCACGGTTGAGAAGGCCGGTATCGATTGGTCGAGGCCTGCCTCGATCAGCACTTCGCGCGCGATGTTGCTGTAGTTGAGGTTGGGCGCGACGGTTCCCCAGACCATGAGGTCGGGGCGCTCGCCCGCGGGAAGTTGCGCCGCCATCGCCTTGGCGACGGGCACGGAGAGGTCGATGCCGCCGAGGTGGCGCAGCGCGCCGTCCACACGCGCGAAGGGAGTGCGCAATCCGCTTGCCAGCCAGGTGGTCATCGCCTTTACTCCTTCTTGCCGTGGGTGCCGTGTTCCTTCTCGAAGCGCTCGCGGTCGCGCGCGAACTGCTGTTCCAGTTCCTCGCGCCCCGCCCTGGCGGCGTTGACGCGGCTGGCCTCGTCGCGGAAATTGACCATGGTTGCGTCCACGCTGGCTATGTTGTGGCGGCGGAACGCGTCCGCAAGCTCCTTGGCACGGAAGCGTTCCTCGCCCAGCATCTCGAGCGCGGCGCGGCCCGCCTTCAAGGCCGCCTCGAAAGTCTCCCGCTCAACCACCTGCACGCCGCGCATCTTGAGCTCGAAGTAATGCGTCACGTTGCGCGCGCGGCTGACGATGGGCAAGCCGGGAAAGTTGGCGCGCACGCGATCCACCAGCTTGATGCTGTCCTCGACGTCGTCGATGGCGTTGATCAGCAGCCGCGCCTTCCTGGCGCCCGCCGCCTGCAGCAGGTCGAGGCGCGTCGCGTCGCCGTAGAACACGCGGTAGCCGAACTTGCGCAGCGATTCGATCTGGTCGGGATCGTGGTCCAGCACCACCGCTCGCACGCCGCTGGCGAGAAGCAGGCGTCCCACGATCTGGCCAAAGCGGCCGAAGCCCGCGATGATCACCGGTGCCTCGGTATCGATGGTGTCCGCTTCGCGATCCTTGCGCGCGCCGCGTGCGACCACCTTGTCGTGCAACAGGAGCAGCAGCGGCGTGGTGGCCATCGAAAGGGCGACCACGATGGTGAGGATGGCCTCGCCCTCGCCGGTGAACACCTTCGCCTCGCGCGCGGCGCCGAACACCACAAACGCGAATTCACCCCCCTGGGAGAGCAGGAAAGCGAAGAGAACCTCCTGCCTGCACATCTTGAGTGCGCGCGCCACCGCCCACAGCGCAACAATCTTGAGTGTGAGGAAACTCGCCAGCAGCATCAGGACTTTCCCGGGCTGGCTCTGCAGCAGGCCGAAATCGATCGTCATGCCAACCGAGATGAAGAAGAGTCCCAGCAGCAGGCCCTTGAAGGGTTCGATGTCGCCTTCGAGGGCGTGGCGGAACTCCGAGCCCGCCAACAACACGCCGGCGAGGAATGCGCCGAGCGCCATCGACAGGCCCGCCAGCTGCATCAACTCCGCGATGCCGAGCACCAACAGCAGTGCGAAGGCGGTGAAGAGCTCGCGCACGTCGGTCTTGGCGATGGCGCGCATCAGCGGGCGCGTAAGGTAGCGGCCGATCACTACCACGCCACCCACTGCCGCCACCGCCAGGCCGAGGCGCATCCACAGCGGATTCGCGCCGGCCTTCTCGACGTGGCCAAGGAACGGCACCAACGCGATCACCGGGATCGCGGCGATATCCTGGAACAACAGGATGCCGAATGCCGATTGGCCGGTTGGCGTCTTGAGTTCATTGCGCTCTTCCATCGCCTGGATTGCGATGGCGGTTGAAGAAAGTGCCAGCGCAAGCCCGCCCACCAGCGCCACTTGCCAGGTGTTGCCCATCAGCAGCAGGCCGAGGCCAAGCGCCACGCCGCAGATCGCCATCTGCAGGCCGCCACCCACGAAGACGTTGCGCTTCATGGTGGCCAGCCTCCGCGGGTCGAGCTCGAGGCCAATCACGAAAAGCATCAGCACGACGCCCAGCTCGGCGAGGTTGTGCGTGGCCTCGACGTCTCCCACCAACTCGAAGCCCCACGGGCCGACGAGAGCGCCCGCGATGAGATAGCCGAGCACCGAGCCGAGACCAAGGCGCGATGCGATCGGGACGCAGATGACCGCGGCCGCGAGGAAAATCAGCGCCTCGGTCACGCGCCCCCTCCTTCAAGGCGCTGGCGCAAGCCGGAGGCCAGCGTTGCCAGCTGTGAGGCGGAAATCTCGCTCGGCGCATGCAACACGAAGGGTTCGAGCCACTCCATGCCGCAGAAACGCATCGTCTGTTCCACCACCGGCTGGTAGTGCCCGATCGGGAACTTGTGGCGGCCTTCAGGTGAAAATGCCTGCTCGTCACCACCGGTGCTCACGGCCCAGAGGCAACGCTTGCCCTTCAAGGCGCCGTCGCCATCACCCCACGCCCAGCCGCGCAGCAGCACGTGGTCGAACCAATGCTTCAACAACGCCGGCACGCTGTACCAGTAGAGCGGATGCAACAGCACTACGGTGTCGGCGCCTTCCAGCGCACGTTGTTCCGCTGCGACGTCGATATCGAAGTCGGGATAAAGCGCGTAGAGCGCCCGCACTTCCACCCCCGGTACCTCACGGATCGCGGACAACATGGCCGCGCCGCCGCGTGAATGGCCCGGATAGGGATGCGCGTGGATGACGAGGATCACAGGCCCACCATCGCGCGCAGCTCCAACCACGGCGCTCGATCCAGCGCGATGCCCGCAAATATCGCGGCGCCGATCCAGTTGTTGTGGAGGAAAGCCTTGAAGGCGCCCTCGCGGGTGCGTGTCCCGATCAAGCGGTGGTGGTAACCGGCCAGCAGCAACGCCACGGCGATGCCGAGGAAGTAGGCGATGCCGTAGCCCTGCCACAGGCCGATGGTGATCATCGAGGCGCAGAAGATGAGGTAACACGCCATCACCGCCGCCACGTCGCGCTCGCCGAAGAGGATGGCGGAAGTGCGCAGGCCGATGCGTTTGTCGTCTTCGCGGTCGACCATCGCGTATTCGGTGTCGTAGGCGATGGTCCAGAACACGTTGGCCACCAGCAGCGCCCAGGCGAGCGGCGGTACTTCGCCGAGGTTGGCCGCAAACGCCATCGGGATGCCGAATCCGAACGCCACGCCCAGCCACGCCTGCGGCATCGAGAAGAAACGCTTGGTAAAGGGATAAATCGCCGCCAGTGCCAGCGCGCCGAACGAAAGGTAGATCGTGAGCCGGTTGAAGCGCGTGACGACGCCGAAGGCAACCGCGGAGAGCACCGCCGCCACCACCAGCGCCTCCCACGGCTTGACGGTCCCGGCGGCAAGCGGGCGATTCCGGGTGCGCTCCACCCGGCCATCGAAATCGCGGTCCGCATAGTCGTTGATGGCGCATCCGGCCGAGCGCATCAGCACCGTGCCGAGCACGAACAGCCACAACACCATCGGCCGCGGGTAGTGCGGGCTCGAAAGCCAAAGGGCCCAGAGCGTCGGCCATAGCAAGAGCAGGATGCCGATGGGCCGGTCGAGCCGCACCAGCTTCTCGTAGGCGTCCAGTCGCGCGATGAACTTGTTCATGCCTTGAGGAAGAACTGCCGGCTGCCGAGCCAGCGATCGACGTGTTTTACCACCGCGGGCGATTGCGCGGCGAGCATTTCCTCGGCGAGGTCGCGCGCCATCTCCACCAGGTCGGTATCGCGATCGATGTCGGCGAAACGCAGCAGTGGCGCGCCACTCTGGCGCGCGCCGAGGTATTCACCGGGTCCTCGCAGCTGCAGGTCCTGGCGCGCGATCTCGAAGCCGTCGGTGCTTTCGTAGATCACCTTGAGGCGCGTGCGCGCCGCCTCCGACAACGGCTGGTAGTAGAGCAGGATCGCGAGGCTCTGCTGCGAGCCGCGCCCTACGCGCCCGCGCAGCTGGTGCATCTGTGAAAGGCCCATGCGCTCCGCGTGCTCGATCACCATCAACGTGGCGTTGGGGACATCCACGCCCACTTCGATCACACTCGTCGCCACCAGCAGCTGGATCTTCTTCGCCTTGAAGTCCTCCATCACCTGCGCCTTCTCCAGCGCTTTCAGCCGCCCGTGAACCAGGCCGACGGCGAGGTCGGGGAAGGTCGCTTTCATCGTCTCGAAAGTGTCGATGGCGGTCTGCAGCTGCAGCGCCTCGCTTTCCTCGATCAGCGGGCAGACCCAATACGCCTGCGCGCCGTCGCGGCAGCTTTCGCGCACGCGCGCGATGACTTCGTCGCGCCGCTCCTCCGAGACCAGTTTGGTCACGACCGGCGTGCGGCCCGGCGGCAGCTCGTCAATCACCGTGACGTCGAGGTCGGCGTAATAACTCATCGAGAGCGTGCGGGGGATCGGTGTGGCGCTCATCATCAACTGATGGGGTTCGCCTCCCTTCGAGGCGAGTGCCAGACGCTGCTCGACGCCGAAGCGGTGCTGCTCGTCAACGATCGCCAGCCCCAGCTTGTCGAAGCGCACGTCGTCCTGGAAGAGCGCGTGTGTGCCGATCGCCAGTTGGGTCTCGCCCCTGGCGATCGCTTCGAGCGCAAGCCGCTTGTCGCGCGCCTTGAGACTGCCGGCGACCCAGGTGATCTTCACGCCCAGCGGCTCCAGCCAGTGGCGCAACTTGAGGTAGTGCTGCTCGGCGAGGATTTCGGTCGGCGCCATCAGCGCGGCCTGCCAGCCGTTCTCCACGGCTTGAAGCGCCGCGAGCGCAGCCACCAGCGTCTTGCCACTTCCCACGTCACCCTGCAACAGGCGGCGCATCGGATGTGGATGCCCGAGGTCCTTCGCGATCACGGCGTAGGCCTGCCGCTGCGCGCGCGTGAGCGCGAACGGCAGCGACTTCACCAGCGCATTGGTGAGCGTGTGTTTGTCGGGAAGTTTCGGCGCCACCTTGGCACGGCGCTCGCGGTAGGCGATACGCATGGCAAGCTGCTGCGCCAGCAGCTCGTCGAACTTGAGCCGGCGCCACGCGGGATGAGTGCGCTCCTCGAGGGCCTGCGCATCAACATCCGGCGGCGGGCGGTGCAGCAGCATCACGCTTTCTCGGAACGGGCGCAGCTTGAGTTTCTTCAGCTGCCCGGGCTCGAGCGTGTCGTCCAATGCCAGCGTGTCGAGCGCGCGGTCGATCGCGGCCTTGAGCGTGGCTTGAGACAGGCCCGCGGTGGTTGGATATACCGGTGTGAGTGATTTCGAGAGCGGCGCATCCTTCACCACCACGCGGTACTTCGGATGGACCATTTCGTCGCCGAAGAATCCGGGGCGCACCTCCCCGAAGAGGCGGATGCGTTTACCCGGCGTGAACTGCTTCTGCTGGCTCGGATAGAAGTTGAGGAAACGCAGCCAGAGCTCGTGTTCGCCCTCGGCCAGCTTCACCACCAGCGTGCGGCGCGGGCGGAACTTCACCTGCGCCTCGACCACGTCGGCTTCGACGAGGACCGGCGCGCCAGCTTTCACATCTGCCAGCGGCGTGAGCCTGGTTTCGTCCTCGTAGCGCAGTGGAAGGTGCAGCGCGGCGTCGAGCTTGCCGCGAATGCCGATCTTCTCGAGTAGGGTGGCGATCCCGGTCTTGGAGCCGGACGCGGCCGCGGCCTTCACCCCAGATACATGACGGCGTCGATTTCCACCTGCGAGCCACGCGGCAGCGCAGCCGCGCCGATGGTGACGCGTGCGGGATACGGCTCCTTGAAGTACGTGGCCATGATCTCGTTCACCTTGGGGAATTGCCCCAGGTCGATGAGGTAGATCGTCACGCGCGTGACCTTCGAGAAATCGCCGCCCGCGGCCTTGCAGACGGCCAGCAGGTTGTCGAACACTCGCTTCACCTGGTTCTCGAAACCTTCCACGAGCTGCATGGTTTTTGGATCCAACGGGATCTGGCCAGAGAGATAAACCGTGTCGCCGGCGCGCACCGCCTGCGAGTAGGTGCCGATGGCTGCGGGGGCTTCGGGGGTGGATATTGTTTTCATGTTGATGCCTATTTTGCTTGACGGCGTTGATCGGCGCGAGGCGTCCGATCCAACGACGTTCCCGCTAGCCATTTGTCCACGCTTCTCATGACTTCTTTTTAAGCCGATTCAATCGCACAACTTCGGGAATGCGGCGCAGCCTGCGGAACACATGCGCCAGGTGCATGCGGTTTTTCACCTGGATGGTGAAGACCACGGTGGTATAGGCCGCGCTCGCACGCTGTTCGGTCTCGATATGGTCGATGTTGGAATCGGCCTCCGAGACTTCCGCCGCGAGGCGCCCGAGGACGCCGCGCGTGTTCTGCGCCGTGAGGCGCACGTTGACGTCGAACAGACGCTCCGGCGACGGATCCCACTGCACGTCGACCCACTTCTCGGGATCGAAGTGGAACGGATGGATGGCAGGGCAATCGTGCGTGTGCACGACCAGGCCCTGGCCCTTCTTGATCTGCGCGATGATCGGGTCGCCGGGAATCGGCCGGCAACAGGACGCGAATTGCACCGCGAGGCCTTCGGTGCCGCGGATGGTGATTGAGTCCAGGCGCGGCGGTTCGCCTTCTCCCGGCGGCTCCGCGACGGCGAGCAGCTTCTTCGAAACCACGACCGCGAGCCGCTTGCCCAGGCCGATGTCCGCCAGTACTTCCTCGCGGGTGTTGGCGCTGTCGCCCTTGAAGAAGTGGTTCCAGTGGACGTCGCCGATTTCGTCGGGATTCGCCTTGAGCGAACGCAGTGCCTGCACCAGCAGCAGCTCACCCACCTCGGCGGACTCCTGCAGCTGCATGGTCTTCAGGTAATGACGGATATGCGAGCGCGCCTTGCCGGTGGCGACGTACGAGAGCCAGACCGGATTGGGCCGCGCCAGCGGATCGGTGACGATCTCCACGCGGTTGCCGTTGCGCAGCACGGTGCCCAGCGGCACCGGCGATCCATCCACTTTCGCGGCGATGCAGTGGTTTCCCACTTCCGTGTGCACCGCGTAGCCGAAGTCGATTGGCGTCGCCCCCTTCGGCAGCGCGAAGATCTTGCCCTTGGGCGAAAAGACGTAGACCTCGTCGGGGAAGAGGTCAACCTTGATGTGCTCGAGGAACTCCAGGGCATCGCCCGATTCACTCTGGATATCCAGCAGCGACTGCAGCCACTGGTGCGAGCGGATCTGCGGATCGCGCCCGTCGGTCTCCGCGCTCTTGTAGATCCAATGCGAGGCCACGCCCGCCTCCGCCACCTTGTGCATGTCCATGGTGCGGATCTGGATCTCGATCGGCATGCCGAAGGGGCCGAAGAGCGTGGTGTGCAGCGACTGGTAGCCGTTGGCCTTCGGGATCGCGATGTAGTCCTTGAACTTGCCCGGGATCGGCTTGAAAAGCGTGTGCAGCGAGCCCAGTGCGAGGTAACACGCGGGCACGTCCGGCACGATGATGCGGAAGCCGTAGATATCGAACACCTCGGAGAACGAGATGTTTTTCTCCTGCATCTTCTTGTAGATCGACGAGATGTGTTTCTCGCGGCCGGTCACCTGCGCGTCGACCTTGAATTCCTTCAGGCGATTCTGGATCGCGTCCTCGATCTTGCCGACCGCGTCGCGCCGGTTGCCGCGAGCGCGCTTGAGCGCCTTCTCGAGCACGCGGAAACGCGTGGGATGAAGGTAGTGGAATCCGAGGTCTTCGAGCTCGTAGTAGAGCGCGATGAGGCCGAGTCGATTGGCGATGGGCGCGTAGATGTCGAGCGTCTCGCGCGCGATGCGCTCCTGTTTTTCCAGCGGCACCGCCTCCAGCGTGCGCATGTTGTGCAGCCGGTCGGCGAGCTTGATGAGGATCACGCGCACGTCGCGCGCCATCGCCAGCAGCATCTTGCGGAAGTTCTCCGACTGCGCGTGCTGCAGCGAGGAAAACTCGATCTTGTCGATCTTCGAGACGCCATCGACGAGATCGGCCACCGGCTTGCCGAAAGTACGTGCGATCTCGCTTTTGGTGGTGGCCGTGTCTTCGACGACATCGTGCAACAGCGCCGCCATCAGCGCCTGCGCGTCGAGATGCCATTCCGCCAGGATCCTGGCGACGGCAAGGGGATGCGTGATGTAGGGCTCGCCGCTCTGGCGATACTGGCCCGAGTGGGCCGCGCGCGCGACCTGGTAAGCCTGTTCGATCTGCTCGACGTCCTTCGGCTTGAGGTAGCCGAGGACAATGGTGAGCTCTTCGGGGCCGGGACCGGGCAG
>JBDSMR010000001.1:0-16084 GCA_039915735.1 Usitatibacter sp.
GCGACACGGTTTTGAATCTCGCCAAAGACGCGCCGTTCATGTTTGATATTGACGAAGTAAGGCGCAAACTTTCTGGCGCGAGTACGTATTTGCAGATTTCAGATGTTCTCCGCAAGTACAAATGACCATGCCGAGAATCCGAATCAAGCTCATATTCCTCTGAAAGATTGGGTGAACTGGGGGTAGATTCTGACAGTCCTGAGGGGTTTTCTAGGTGCAATCCTGGCGGGTGAATTTCCTCGCCGATCCCATTGGTTCGCGTCGCATTTGACCTAGGTCAGATCGGGGCCCCGGGGACATGACATCATCCCCCAAGGTTTTCCCGGAGCAGGCGTCGATGAGCGAGTCACCGGATTCCGTTTGCGAAGCAGGCAGGCGCGTCATCAACCGCATCAAGGCCGAGCACGTCTTGCTGGCGCGCATCATCGCCGCGATGCAGGCCTGGGTCGTGCAATGTCGCGAGCCCGGGGTCGAAGCGGACCTCGCGCTTTTCCGGGCGATGCTGCGCTACGTGCAGGAGGTGCCCGACCGGGTCCACCATCCCCAGGAGGACGCGGTCCTGTTCCCCGCGCTGGCCAGGCTCGCGGGCGCCCGGGAGATCATCGCGGAGCTTGAGCGTGAGCACGTCCTGGGCGATGCCAGGTTGAAGTCGCTGCACCGGGCCTACGATGATTTCCTGGCCGGATCGACGAACGCCATCAATCGGCTCTCGGGCGAGGTGGACGACTTCGCGGAGTTCTACTGGGCGCACATGCGCAAGGAGGAACAGTCCCTCCTTCCGCTCGCGGTTGCGGGCCTCACCCCATCCGAGTGGGAGGGTATCGACAAGGCGTTCGTGGCCGTAAACGATCCCCTGTTCGGCTCGGAGCTGTCCGAATCCTACCGCCGCCTTTACGACGACATCGCCGCGCGTTTGTCCGAGCCGCTCAAGGGCTTCGTGAAGTCCGCCTCCGAGCAGGCCCGGTAGTCACGCCGGCAGCAGTCCCTTCTTCTTCGCCGCGTGCGTGGCGATCGCATCCATGAGGGTGGGGGAGAGGCAGTCGTAAGGCTGCAGGCCCAGCTCGCGCAGCCGGTCGCGGACGGCGCCGATCTTCGCCGGGTCGAAACCGGCCTCGATCACGGACGAGACGAAGGCCGCGAATTCCGGCGGCGCCCACCCCGCGTCGGACGAAAGCTCGGTATGCACGAAGTCGAGCCCGTGGAAGGGGTGCCCGGTATCCTCGATGCGGCCGTACATGTGCACGCCGCAACGCTTGCAGGCGTGGCGCTTGATGACGGCAGCGGGATCGACAACCTGAAGCTGGTCCTCGTTTGCGGTGACCTTCAGCTTGTCGCGGGGCACCACCGCCACCTGCGAGAATAGCGCGCCCGCCGGCTTCCAGCATTTGCTGCAGCCGCAGGCGTGATTGTGGAAGCACTGGCTCGCGATCGAGACGGTGACCTTGTCGGACGCGCACCGGCACGAGAGTGTTCCCCCGGCAAATCCGGCGCCGGCGGGTTTGGTGCCCTGGTCAACCTGGGGATGGATGTTCTGGGATGTCGCCATGATGTCCTCCGTGTTGTGTGTACTTCAGTAAACGACCACGCTCTCGGGCTTTCATGCGCTCACGGTTTCGCGTACTCGACAAAGACCGACTTGCCGCCCTTGATGATCCACTGTCCCATGCCGCGGCCGATCTGGTCGCCGTTGGGGGTGAAATCGCAGGTCGAGCCGGCGCCCTGGAAGTTCACGTTGCGTCCGCTGCGCACCATCTCGAGCGCGCCGATCACGTCGTCCACGGCTTCGCCCGGGCCGTTGCCCACGGGAATGATCTGCTTCGACCAGTCCACCGCCATCGGGCTCTTGGCCTTCTCCATCGCCAGCGCGGCGATGGCGATCTGGTCGTGGGTATTCGGCGGGAACAGGTAGACGCGGTCCGCGGGAGCCCCCATCAGCTTGAGGAAGCGCTTGTAGCCGGGGGCGGAGACGTCCGGCATCGGCTGGAAGTGGCGTATGCCCTCGGCAACGTCCGCGCCCACGGCGTTGACGAACTTGCCCTCGGAGTCGGCGGCGATGGACAGCGCCACCACCTTGCTGTCGAAGCCGCCGCGGTAGACCTCGCGCATGATCGAGACGAAGTCGGGCAGCAGGCCGAAGCAGAACACCGCATCGGGCTTCTTGCCGAAGACGCGCTGGACCTCGGCGCGGTACGAAGGCTGCTCGGGGTTGTAGACCAGCGATTCGACGACCGTGCGTCCCAGGGCCTTCATGCGCTCCTCGAAGACCCGCATGATGGGCAGCACGAAGGCGTTCTGCAGTCCCATCACGCCGACTGACTTGAAGCCCAGGCTCTGCTCGGTCGCACGGCTGATCACGATCCCCCAGTCGGTGGCCTTCATCTGGAAGCGCCAGACGTAGCCTTCGGTGTTGCCCTCGGTGATGGCGTTGGCCGCGCTCGACACCATGAGCACGACCTTGTTCTGGATCGCGATCGGGCGCGACGACATGCCTTCGGGCGTTCCCCAGTAGCCGACCAACGCCTGGCAGCGATGCACGTTGATGAACTTCTGCGACAGGTTGGCCGCCACCGAAGCACTCGATTCCGAGTCCTCGATGATGAGCTCCAGCTTGCGCCCGCCAAGGATTCCGCCGGCCTTGTTGATCATTTCCACCGTGCGCTTGGCGGCTTCGCCCATGTCGGGGCCGTAGGCTCCGGCGTTTCCGGTCATCGGCAATGCCACGCCGATCGGGATTGTCGAGCCCTGCGCGTGCGCGAGGTTGAGGAACGGTGCGCCGATCGGCGCGGCAACCGCGGCTCCGATCGTCTTCAGCATCCTGCGGCGGGAAAAGCCTTTCATGTTGGTGCCTCCTTTGGGGGTTGGGACCGGGCCTGGCCAAGCGAGTCCTTGAGAGGGACCTGCAGGCGGTACTCCCGCATGAATCCGTGCGGACGGTAGATCAGCAGCATGATGAGGCCGATGCCGATGATGATGATACGCACCGCGGCGAGCTGGTCCGACTCGAGCCCCGGCACCAGCTCCTTCGCGAAGCGCGAACCTTCGAGGAGCAGCATGACCGCGGCGGCGCCCGCCACGGTTCCGACGTGCGCGCCGCGGCCGCCGGCGATCACCGCCATGAAGGCGTAGGCGATCACGATGGTCGAGAACTGCGTGGGGTCGATGTACTGGAAGTAGAAGGCATGCAGGGAGCCGGCCAGCCCTATCAGGGCGCCGCCGATGGCGAAGATCCGCACCCGCGCCCACAGCACGTTCTTGCCCAGCGTGGCGGCCACCACGTCGTCCTCGCGCACGGCGCGCACCACGCGACCGAACGGCGAGCGCGACAGCCGCCCCAGCACCCAGACACACGCCGCCACCAGCACGAGAGAGAGGGCCAGCATGAAGTACAGGTAGACCGGGGCCGGGATCAGCTCGCCCAGCGGCCGCGGGATGCCGGTGAGGCCAAGCGCCCCCTTCGTGAGCCAGTCCTCGTTCAGCGCGACCAGCCGCAGCATTTCGCCCACGCCGAGCGTGACGATGGCGAAGTAGTCCTCCTCGGTCACGCGCAGCGTCACCAACGCCACCAGGCCGCAGACCAGCGCCACGATTCCCATCGCCCCGAGCGTGGCGAAGAACGTGTTGAAGCCGCCCTTGAGCATCAGCAGCGCGCACGAGTAGGCGCCCAGCGCGTAGAAGCCGGCCAGGCCGAAGTTCACCATGCCACCCAGGCCCCACTGGAAGTTCAGCGCCAGCGCCAGGATCGCCGAGAAGCAGACGACGGTGCCCATGAGGATGATGAAGTCGATCATCGGCGGATGTACATCTGGCCGAAAATGCCCTGCGGGCGGAAGATCAGGACAAGCGCGATGACGCAAAGCGGTATGCCGATGCGGTAGTTCGGCGGGATGACAAGTGTCGCGAGCTCACTCACCAGTCCGATCAGCAGCGCTCCCACGAAGGCGCCCAGGGGGCTGCCGAGCCCGCCAAGGATCGCCGCCGAGAAAACCGCGATCACGTAGCTCGTGCCCATCGGCGGCTCGAGCGCGCGGTCCATCCCGATCAACACGCCGCCAACCGCCAGGAGAACCCCGGTGATGAACCAGGTCCAGCGGATGATGCTGGCGCTGTCGATTCCCCGCACCAGGGCGAGTGAGGGATTATCGGCGACGGCGCGCATGGCGCGCCCCACCGGCATGCGCGTAAGAAGCACGTACATGAGGCCCATCGCGAGGGTGGCCACTACCATCGCCGTCATCTGCTCGCGGTTCATGCGGATGTCGAAAAACCGGAACGGACGCGCGAGCTCGATCGCGAAGCTGCGGGCCGCATTGCCGTAGGCGAAACGGGCGACGTTCTCGAGCACGAAGCCCAGGCCCAGGGACGCCACCATCAGCGTGATGCCGCCGCGGTCGCGCAGGGGCCGGAAGGTGACATGGTCGATCGCGATGCACAGCAGGCCGAAGGCGACCGCCACCGCGGCGGTGGCCGGCAGGAGCGGCCAGCCCAGTTGCACGTTCACGGCATAAACCATGTAGGCCGCCACGGTCATCATCGCGCCCACCGCGAAATTGGGAAACTTCAGCACGCCGAAGAGGAGCGTGATCGCGAGGGAGGGAAGGGCGATGATGATCCCGGTGACGAGCCCGTTGAAAGCGGTCTGGAGCATCGCTCAGGCCACGCTTTCGTGGGACAAGGATTCCTGGCCCGTGGCCGCCTCGCCGAGGTAGAGCGTCTGCAGGTCCGGCATGTCGAGCACCGAGGCCGCGTCGGAGCAAAGCCGCACCCGGCCCGTGGCCATGACGATGCACTGGTGCGAGATGCGCAGGGCCTCGATGGCGTTCTGCTCCACCATGAGCACGGAAACCCCGGTGTCGTTGACCTTCCTGATGCATTCGAAGATGTCGCTCATGTATTTGGGCGACAGGCCCGCAGAGGGCTCGTCCATGATCAGCAGCTCCGGCTTGACTGTGAGCGCACACGCGAAGGCGAGCATCTGGCGCTGGCCGCCGCTCAGGTTCCCGGCGAGCGCCTTGTAGCGCGACGGCAGCTCCGGGAACAGCGCCACGAGCTCATCCGAGACAACCGGCCCCTTCGCCCTGCCGCCGCTCATGAACTCGCGGGCGATCTTGAGGTTCTCGAGCACGGTCAGGTTGCGGAAGACGTTGTATTCCTGCGGCACATACGAGATGCCGGCATGGACGCGCTGGGGCGGCGTGTAGTCGCGGATGCTCGTGCCCTTGAGGAGGATTTCGCCTTGCCGCGCGCGCAGCAGGCCGGCCAGGGTCTTCACCAGCGTGGATTTGCCTGAGCCGTTGGGCCCGATGATCGTGACGATCGAGCCCGTGGCAACGCAGAGGTCCACTCCCTTGAGGATATCGCCGGCGCCGTACCCGGCATGCAAGCCTGCAACCCGAAAGACTTCGCTCATGCGTGGCCGACCTTCCCGAGGTAGGCCTTCATGACGTCGGCATTTGCGGCAACCTCGCGGAACGTCCCCGAGGTAAGCGTGCGCCCTTCCGCGAGCACGTAGATCGGGTCGCACAGCTCGGCGATCATGTCCATGTCGTGCTCGATGATCGCAAACGTGAGGCCGCGGTCGCGCAGCTGCGAGATCGTCCTGGCGAGCATGCGGCTCATCAGGGGGCTCACGCCCGCGGTGGGCTCGTCGAGGAGGATGATCTTGGGGTCGAGCATGAGGGCTCGAGAAATCTCGAGGAGCTTCTTCTGGCCACCGGAAAGGTTTCGCGCGGGTTCGTTGGCAAGGTGCCAGAGGTCCACCTGCTCGAGAAGACCGCGCGCCTTCTCGATGGCGCGTGCCTCCTCGTCGCGGATCCGGCGGCCGCCGAAGAGGGCAAGGAGGGCGCGCTCGCCACGTTGCCGCTGCTCGCCGAGCAGCATGTTCTCAAGGACCGTCAGTTCTCCCAGCTCGCGCGAGATCTGGAAGGTGCGCACCAGCCCCCGGGCCGCGAGACGGTGGGGGGCGAGCCCGCCCACGTCGCTGCCTTCCAGCACGACCTTGCCCTCATCCGGCCGGAACAGCCCGGCGATGACATTGAAGAGCGTGGATTTGCCGGCCCCGTTGGGGCCCATGATGCCCGTGATGCCGCCGGGGCTGATTTCGAGAGCGCAGCCGTTCAGCGCCCGGAAACCGCCGAACGACTTGACCACACCTTGTACGCTGAGCATTTCCCGTCTGGTTCCCGCATAGCTGTCACGACTTTACCCGCGTCGCTCCTCCGCAGCCGCGCCCATCGCGATGCTTCAAAGCAGTTTACAAACCGCGCCCATCGGCGCAACTTTATTTTTCTTGTGCTTTTCCATCGACTTTCTTGATGATCAGGCGATCCGCCCCGCAACCTCGACGGCGAAACGCGTGATGAGCGGGGCCAGGGGCTGGAACTCGTCGTCCGCGTACATCGCGAACATTTCCACCGGCGGCATCCCCAGGGGAGTGGAGACGATTCGCAGCACGCCCTCCTGAAGCTCCCGTTGGTAGGTGGCGGGAGGCAGGAGAGTCACACCGAGTCCCTCGATCACCAGCCTGGCGGCAACCGTCATCGAGTTGCATTCGATCACTTGCCGCGGTCGCAGGTCGTTCTGCTTCATCCACGCCCCGATTCGCGCGTGGTGGATCGAGTTGCGGCTGAGGGTGATGAAAGGCCAGGCGCCAAGGTCGCGCGCGCTGATCAAATTGTCCGGGATGCCCAGGGACGGGCTCGCCATCCATTCGAGCGCGATCGAGCCCAGGGGCTCGCACACGTAGTTCTCCCCCGGTGGCTTGCCGGCGCTGAAGATCACGTCGAGGCTCGCATTCCTCAGCTTTTCGATGAGGTCGAAGGAGAGCGCGATCTCCAGCTCGAGGCTCACCTTCGGGTAACGTGCCTGGACCTCGCGGATAAATGTCGGCAGCCAGGTGGAGGCGATGATCTCGACCACGCCCACCTTGATGACTCCCGAGATCGCGTCGCTGCGCGCGACTCGCTGCTGGATCTCGCCGGTGATTTCCACGAGCCGGCGCACGTGCGGCATCAGCTCCCTGCCCTTGGGTGTGAGACGGGCGAGGCGGTGGGAGCGGTCGAAGAGCTTCACGCCGAGGGACTGCTCCAGCTCCTGGATCCGCATCGAGATCGTTGACTGGGTCGCGTGCATGCGCTCGGCGACCGCGGTGAAGTTGCCCAGCCGCTCGACCCAGTAGAAGGTCTCCAGCTGCTTCATGTTCATGGGTGCTGTGCATGGGCGGGCGCCGGCTGCAGGCCGCGGGCGGACGCCTCCTCGAGCACGCCGTCCTCGGGCTCGATCTGCATCGCCTCGTTCAGCTGGTTGAACAGGTTGCACAGGGAGATGCGCAGCGTGAGCTCGACAATCTGCGCATCGCTGAACGTGCCGCGCAAATCCTCGAAGACGCGATCGCGGATGCCCCAGGGACGTTCGATGACCAGCCGCGCGTAATCGCGCACCAGCACGTCCAGCGGCTCGAAGCCGTGGGGAACCGGCTCGAGGATCCCCTCGATCGCTTCCGGGGTAAGGCCCATGTCCAGGAGGACCGGTCCGTGGTGGGCGATGCAGTAGGGGCAGCGGTTCAGCTGGCTCACGGTCACGACGGCGACCTCCACCACGCGCCGGGGGAGGTTGCCCTGCTCGCGCCATTCCATCATCAGCCCGCAGATGTGGCGCAGGGCCGCTGGGGAGTGCGCCATCACGCGGACCTGGTTGCCGAAGTTGCCGTAGCCACCCGAAAACGCGGCGTAGAGCGGCTGCAGTTCCGTGGGCAGCTGGTCGATCGAAACCCCAGGTACGCGGGCCATGACTCCTCCAAGTATCGAGTTTGCTGAACTAAACGTATCGACAAATATCGTTTTCGTCAATGCGAGGCAGGCGCTATAGTCGTTGGTTCAATGGATAACTTGCATGCCCGCGTCCATGCGATCGTCCTGGAGGCCGACGGTATCGCGACCTTCGAATTCCGCCCTGCGGGCGGCGGGGAGCTTCCGGCCTTCCGTGCCGGCGCGCATATCGACGTGCATATCCGCCCCGGCTGCGTGCGGCAGTTTTCGCTGTGCAACGACCCGCGCGAGCGGCAGCGCTACGTGGTGGCGGTGCTGCGCGAGGAGTCCGGGCGCGGAGGTTCGAAAGCCATGCACGACGAGTTGCGGATCGGGCAGGCCGTTACGATCAGCGTCCCGCGCAACTTCTTTGCGCTCGCGCGCGATGCGCCCCGCCATCTGCTGCTCGCGGGCGGCATCGGCGTCACGCCCATGATGGCGATGGCCGCAGAGCTCGAGTCCCAGGGAAGCGACTTCTTCCTGCACTACTGCACGCGCAGTCCTGAGCGCACCGCCTTCCGCGAGCGCGTCTCGGCACTTGTGGCATCCGGCAGCGCGGCCATCCACCACGACGGCGGCGATCCAGCGCGCGGGCTCGACCTGCGCGCCCTCCTGCGCGAGCCCTCGCCCGGAACCCACCTGTACTACTGCGGACCGCCCGCGTTCATGGCGGCTGCCGGATCGGCGTCGGCGCACTGGCCCGAGGGAAGAGTGCATTCCGAGCACTTCACGCCGCCCGCCAAGGCCACCTTGCCGGGCGCGCAGGCGCCCAATTCCGCGTTCCGGATCCATCTTGCGCGCAGCCGCCTCGACCTCGAGGTTCCCGCCGACAAGAGCATCGCCCAGGTGCTCACCGAACACGACGTGTTCATCGAGACGTCCTGCACGGAGGGCTACTGCGGGACCTGCCTTACGCGCTACATCGCAGGAGAACCCGAGCACCGCGACAGCGTGCTCGACGACGACGACCGAAAGGAATTCGTCCTGGTGTGCTGTGCGCGCTCCCGGACGGCGACGCTGGAGCTAGACCTTTAGAAAGGGACCCCATGGATTACAAGTACGTCAAGGACTGCTGGTACGTTGCCGGCCTCTCGCACGAGTTCAAGCCGTCGGTGCTGACGAAACACGCGATCGCCGAGCAGTCGCTCGTCATCTGGCGCACTGCCGCGGGCAACGTCGTTGCCTTCGACAACCGCTGCTGCCACAAGCGCTTTCCCATTTCCGAGGGCCGGTTCCTCGACAACGGACTGCTTGAGTGCGCCTATCACGGGCTGTGTTATGACGCGACCGGGACCTGCGTGAAGATCCCGGCGCACCCCGAAGGCAAGATTCCGCCGAACGCCAGGCTGCAGCCGTACCCGGTGGTCGAGCAGGACGGGCTGGTATGGGTGTGGTCGGGCAATCCCGAGCGCGCATCGCTCTTCAAGCCGCCGCGCACGCCGGAGATCGCCGATTCGAAATGGGAGGCGATTGACTCCGGGCCGATGCAGATCCCGGCCAACTACCTGCTCCTCATCGAGAACCTGCTCGACATCACCCACTTCTACCCGCTGCACGACGGCAACATCGGGGACTACGCGAACAGCGAGATCCCGATCGAATTGGAGGAGGGCGAGACGGACGGGTATCGCTTCGTGCGCACGAGGCGGCATACGACCAACTACACGCAGCCGCCGTACTTCATCGACTGGTTCCATTACGAGACAGTGGACCGTGATCACACGCACTGCATGGTCAGTCCGGGGCTCACGCGCGTGGAGTTGCGGGTGGCGCCACCGGGCGAGCTCGGCACCGACAAGGAACACGGATACACGTTGTTCCATACGCATACGCCGATCGACGACCGCAGCCACGTCTGGCGATGGATCGTCAGCTGCCGCGCGAACCACATGTCGAAGGGCGATCCGTCGAAGTCCACGGCCAAGCGCATCGCCGAGATGTTCCCCGAGGTGGTCGACGAGGACCGCTGGGCGCTCGAGAAGCAGCAGCACATGATGGAGTTTCCCGACGACGGATACTCGGAGCTCTTCCTGCGCTCGGACAAGGCGCTGCGGCGCGCACGCCAGATCCTGGCGCAGATGCAGCACGAGGAATCCAAGGTGGCCCCGGTTCGCCGCCTGAATCCCGTGAGCACGCGCGCCCCCGAAGTGGCTGCGGAATAGCGCGTGCCGGCGAAAGCAGGAGGGGCAGTCACGCCCCCGGCGGGCCATCCCCTTGCCGGAATCCGGGTGCTCGAGCTCGGCCAGATTGCGGCCGGCCCCTTCGCGGGCTCGCTGCTGGCCGATCTCGGCGCCGACGTGGTGAAGGTCGAGCGACCGGATGGCGGCGACGGGCTGCGCGACTGGCCGCCGCTCACCGCCAACGAGGAGGGCGTGGCGTTCAGCGAGAACTTCGCGTCGATCAACCGCAACAAGCGCAGCCTCGCCGCCGACCTCAAGGACGCGGGCGACGTCGCGAAGATCAAGCGACTCGCGGGCCGCGCCGACGTGCTCATCGAGAACTTCCGTCCCGGGGTCCTCGAGCGCCTCGGGCTCGACTACGAATCCCTCCGTGCCGAGTGCCCGCGACTCGTCTACTGCTCCGTGTCGGGCTTCGGGCACACCGGTCCCTACGCGCGGAAGGGCGCCTTCGACCTCACGGTACAGGCGCTCTCCGGCCTCATGAGCGTCACCGGCGAGGAAGACCGCTCGCCGGTCAAATGCGGCGTGCCCGTCGGCGATTACTGCGCCGGCCTTTACGCCGCGTTCACGATCCTGGCGGCGCTGATGCGCCGGGACCGGACGGGGGAGGGCGGGCACGTGGACTGCTCGATGCTGGGAAGCCTCATCGGAGTGGCGACGCTGCAGACCAGCGAGTACTTCGGCACCGGCAAGACGCCGCGCAGGCTCGGATCGGCGCATCCGCGCGCTGCTCCGTATCGCGCGTTCCGGGCGAGCGACGAGCATTTCGTTGTTGCGGCAGGCAACGAGAAGCTCTGGCGCATCGTCTGCGAGGTGGTCGGCGCGCCGGAATTGCCCGATGACGAGCGCTTCCGGACCCTCGAGCTGCGCGCCCGCAACCAGGATGCGCTGTTCGAGATCCTGGAGCCGCGGTTCGCGCGCCGCACGGCCGCCGAATGGCTTCGCGATCTCGACGCCCGCGGCGTGCCGTGCGCCCCGATCAATACCTATCCGCAGGTGCTGGCCGATCCCCAGGTGGAGGCGATGGGGCTGGTGCGGCCGCTGGACCTTCCCAATGGCGTGCGGACACGCACGACGGCGTTTCCGGTGCGCCTTACGGGATTCTCATTCGAGGTTTACCGGTCGCCGCCGGACGTGGGCGCCCATACCGGCGAGGTCGTCGAGGAATGGCTCGGTACGGCCTGAGGCTGCCGTACGCTGCAGGGAAGATCGCATCGCCCGCCAACGAAGTTGCGTTGCACTTCCAAACTAACGCGGCTTCACGCGTTCCCACATCGCTTCGCCGATGCGGTGGTCGGGGAAGCGCTTGCGGAATTCCTCCAGCGCCTTGTCGGCCTCGGCGTTTTGTCCGGCTTCGCGCAACCGTGCAATACGGATGAGTTCGCGATGCGCCGCGGAGATCAGCGATTGCTTGCTGAGGTCGCTAGTGCCTGAGACTGCATCGGCTTCGGCCTCACGCTTGGCGCGTTGCGGCGCCATCGACATTTCCGGAGCGCGTGCGGCGGCAGCGGGCGCGGCCGGTGCCATCCCGGGCGCCGGCGCGGAGGGTGCCGCCATGCGGCCGGTTGCCGAGGCGGCCAATCCTGAAGCCGCACCCGCGGTTGCAGCTGACGGTTTTTCTGCAGCGAGCACTGCGGGCTCGGATGCCTGGCGAGGCCGGGGCGCGTAATTCGCATCGGACCGCTGTGCACTGTCCGCACGTTCTTTCGGTGCGGGAGGCGGTGGTGGTGCGGTTGAAGGTGCTGGGGCTGCGACCACCGGTGCCGTGATTGTTGCCGGGGCGGCAGGTTTCTCGGGAACGGCTAAGGCCGCTCGATCCTGCGCGAACGGTTGCGGCAACGGGCGCACATCCGCCTTGCGTTCGGCCCGCATCGGCTGCGTCTTCTTCTCCTTCATATCTGGCGCGGTTGGTTCCGCAATCGCTTTCACCGCTGGCTGGTTGGCCATCACTGCAGGAGCAGCTGGCGCAGACGCAGCAGGCGGAGGCGGCGCGCTCTCCGAAGCGGCCATGGAAGTTTCGACACCCGGCCGCTCGAACTGCATGCGCAGCGATACACCGACGCCCAGCATCAACACAGCGGCAAGCGACAGCGGCACCGACCAGCGCCGGAAGCGCGGCCCGGAAACCAGGGACAAACTGGTGTCAGACACGACTTTTGCAGTCCGGCTGTTGCCGGTGGTAGCAAAAGTCGTGTCTGACACCAGTTTGTCCCGCGCCTTCGCGAGGATCGCCGCGTCGAGCGCGGACGACGGCTCCTCGCGAGAAATCTCGCGATAGCGGCGCTTGAGGTCGTCGTCCGAATCAGTCATCGCGCAATGCGTCCTTCAACTTGTTGATCGCGTATCGCAGCCGGCTCTTGGCTGCTTCCTCGTTGGTCCCGGTCGCCGCTGCGATCTCGGCGATGCTCAGGTCGCCTTCATGGTGCAGCAGGAAAGCCTCGCGTTGCGCCTGCGGCATCGCGGCCAATGTGGAGGACAGCACCTGCAGCGTATCGCGGGCTTCGGCGATGCGGTGCGGCTCGGAACTCGGTGCCGCAACCGGTTCGGGCGCGCCACCTTCGTCGTCTTCCTGCGCATCGATCGAAACAACCGAGAGGCCCTTCACGCGCCAGTGGTCCACCAGCCGGTGATGCGCGATGGTGTACAGCCATGTGGTGAACTTCGCCTGCGGGGTGTAGCGCTCCGCCGCGCCGATGACCTTCTCCCACACGTCCTGGAACAACTCGTCCGCCTCGCCGCGGCTCTTCACGCTGCGCAGCACGTAGCGGAAGACCGGGCCCTTGTGTTTGGCGTACAGCGACTCGAATGCGCGCGCGTCGCCACTGGCGTAAGCAAGCATGAGCTGTTCGTCCGTCTCCCCCATCCCGCCATGTTACTTGTCGGGAGAAACTGGTGTCAGACACGACTTTGCTGTTGCCCCAGAAGGGGCAAGCGCAAAGTCGTGTCTGACACCAGTTTCTCCCTGCCTCCTCAGCGCGGGTCCGGCACGAAACCCGTGGGGAACGGATTCGGGGTGCGCGGGTTGTAGCCGTAGGTCGGGATCACACCCATGGCGACCAGGTTGCGATGGCTGTCGTAGTAGATCGTGATGGTTTCGACCGGTGACGTGGTGCGGCGATCGAAGCCGACGTATTGGGTGCGTGACTCTTCGCGGCGGCCGTGGCCGGTGCCCAGCGGCGCGGAAGGTGCCGGTAGCGGAGCGGCTGAAGCCGGCGCAGTGGCCTGGCGCGCAGGCGAATCAGCGCGTGCCTTGTTCTCCGCGAGCGCACCAGCGGCGCCGGAGGAATCCATCGAGCGCTCCGAACGCTTGGCGCGATCGTATTCGTACTCACGCGGCGCCTGCGAAATCACCGGCGGCGGGGGTTCCACCTGTTTGCGCTGGAAAAGCGCCACGCCGATCACGCCGACGTTGTTCGGCCGGCCGGTGCGCGCGGCGTAGGAGTCGCCCAGCGAGGTGAAGTAGAACGCCGCGGTTTCCTCCATGCTCTTGCGCCAGCCACTGATGCTGTGGGTCGAATACGCGCTGAACACGTAGCCGCCACCGGTCGTTGGGCTGGCGTCCTTGCCGGTGAGGATGTTCACGCCGTCAACCGACATGATGGCCATCAGGTCTTCACCGGCGCGGTTCTTGACGTTGATCTGGTATTCGTTGCCCGGCTTGCCAATCACGTAGGCGCGGCCTTCATGCCAGTAGACCGGCAGCTCGCGGCTGGTGGCGCGGTCGGTGATGGTGATGTCGGCGAGGCTGCCCACGGCGTGCGCCGAGAGGCTGGCGGCGGCGAGGGTGGCGGCGGCGAGGATGCGAAGCTTGTTCATGGTGTCTCCAGGGCCGCCGGAATTGGCGGGTCTGGAGGTGTAAACGCCAGCGGCAACGGAAAGGGTTAAACGCCCAAAGAGAAAGGGAGCCGAAGCTCCCTTTCTCTGTTTGCAAAACTCTTACCGGTCCTCGACCTTCGCCTTGGAGCGCAGGTCCATCACCATCTTCTGCACCATCTGCTGCTGCGCGCGCTGGCGGAACTGCTCCTTCATCTCGGCGTATTCGGGCACCTTCAGCGGGCGCACGTCGTCGACGATGATGACGTGGTAGCCGAAGTCCGACTTGACCGGCGCGGCCGAGACCTTGCCCTTGGCCTGGGACTGGACGGCGTCGGCGAAAGGCTTCACGTAACGCGCGGAGGGGCCCCAATCGAGGTCGCCGCCGTTGTCCTTGGAGCCCGGGTCCTTCGACTTCTCCTTGGCGATCTTGGCGAAGTCACCCCCCTTGTTGAGGTCGGCGATGATCTGCTTGGCATCTTCTTCCTTGTCGACCAGGATGTGGCGCACTTTGTATTCATTGCTGCCCATCGAGCCCTTGAAGGTGTCGTATTGCTTCTGCAGGTCTGCCTCGCTCAGCGGGCTGGCCTTCATCTCGGCTTCGAACAGGGCGCGAACGAGAACCGCCTGGCGCGCCATTTCCATCTGCGCGGCGACGTCGGAGTTCTTGTCCAGCCCGCGCTTGAGCGCGGCTTGCGCCAGCACTTCGCGGTTGATCAGCTCTTCACGCACGGCGGCATGGCGCTCGGCGTTGTCGGGCTGGCCCTGGGCTGTGAGTTCCTTGTTCATCGCGTCGACGCGCGATTGCGGGATGGTGACGCCGTTGACGACGATCTTGCCGGCGCCGGCGGATGCTTTCCTGGCGGCCGATTCCGATTTCTTCGAAGCCTTCTCGGCCTTGTCCTGCGCCCCGGCCGCGAAGGCGAAGGTGCCGGCCACGAGGGCGACGGCCAGGTTCCTGAGGGTACGTTGCATGAAGTTTCCTCTTCTCTTGTTTGATTACGACTGCTCGGGCGCAAGCGCCTCGATCCTGAGGGCATGGATGTCCTGTTTCATGAGGTCGCCCAACGCCTCATAAACCATTCGATGCCTCGCCACGGGCGACTTGCCGCGGAAGGCTTCTGAAACTATCGCCAGGCGCCAGTGGCTGCCCCCGGAGGCTCGCGCCCCGGCGTGGCCCGCATGCTGCGCGCTTTCGTCCTGCAAATCCACTTGCACGGGCTGCAGCGCTGCAAGGCGCTCGCGCATGGCCGATTCAACCGCGTGCATCATTCTCCGTGGCTCACGGGAGCACTTTCTTGAACGGCTTGACCGTCACTTTGGAATACACGCCGGCCGCGCAATAGGGATCTTCCGCGGCCCAGGCGATGGCTGCTTCACGCGTCGCGAATTCCGCCACGACCAGCGAGCCGGAAAAGCCCGCAGGCCCTGGATCCGCACTGTCGATGGCCGGGTGCGGCCCGGCCAGGAGCAACCTGCCGGCGTCGTTGAGCGCCTTCAACCGTTCCACATGGGCCGGTCGCGCCTCGACGCGTTTGGCAAGCGAACCCGGAAAATCCTCGCTGATGATCGCGTACCACATGGTCACTGTCCCTCACCCTTCGGCGCCGCCTTGGCGTCATCGTCCGGCAGGTATCTGGAAAGCCACAGCGCCTGCGCAATGATGAACGCGATCATCATTCCCATGCCGCCGAAGAGCTTGAAGTTGACCCACGTATCGGTCGAAAAGTTGTAGGCCACCCAGATGCTGAGCGTGCCCTTGAAGATGAAGAAGATGCCCCAGCCGATGCAGAGCTTGGTCCAGATCGGTTCCGGCAGCTCGAGGCCGCCTTCGCTCATGACGGCTTTCACCAGGTTCTGCTTGAACGCCAGCGCGCCGAGGAACACCACGCCTGCCAGCCAGTAGAGGACCGTCGGTTTCCACTTGATGAAGGTCTCGTCGCGCAGGATGAGTGTGGCGCCGCCGAAGACCACGATGATCGCGAGGCTTGCCCACTGCATGCCCGTCACCTTGCGCCCGCGCAGCAGGATGTAGCCGATCTGCACGAAGCTCGCGGCTATCGCCACCCCCGTGGCTACGAAGATGTCGCTCACCTTGTAGGCGACGAAGAACAGGATGACGGGGAAGAAGTCGGCGAGGATTTTCACTTAAAGCGCGGCTGCAACAAGTAACTGATAATTATAGCGGATTCAGGTGCCTGCGGACCACGTGTGATGACGGGCCTCGATACATTCCCGTACGGCCGGGTTGATCCTCGGATTCATGGCCAGCGCCAGGGCCTCCGCGTA
>JBDSMR010000002.1:0-12034 GCA_039915735.1 Usitatibacter sp.
ACGACGCTCTCGGAGCTCTCCGCGACCATCGTGCTTTACTACGGCGGCATGAGCACCATGCCGATCGAGATCTTCCAGCAGGTCGACAGCGGCCGGCTGGGCCTGGCGAGCGCCTATAGCGTGATCCTCATGCTCGCCATCTTCGTGCCCCTCGCGATTGCGCGCTGGGCCTTCAAGGTGAAAGTGGAATGAAGACAATCCTCTCCCGGCGCGTGAGCAGCGCCAAGCCGCCGATGACGCGTGAGATGACGCGCCTGGGCAACGAGCTGGCACGTGCCGGCCGCTCCATCATGTCGCTTGCGCAGGGCGAGCCGGACTTCGACACGCCGCTGCACGTGCGCGAAGCAGCCAAGCGCGCGATCGACGAAGGCAAGACACGCTACACCGACGTGCCCGGCACGCGTGAGCTCACCGCCGCCATCATGCGCAAGTTCGAGCGCGACAACGGCCTCATCTTCCAGCCCAGCGAGATCACCATCGGCGTGGGCTCCAAGCAGGTGCTCTACAACGCGTTGCAGGCGACGGTGGATCCGGGTGATGAGGTGGTGGTCGCCGTGCCCGCGTGGGTCTCATACCCGGAGATGGTGCGATTGGCCGAAGGCGTGCCCGTCATCGTGCCCGCCACCGCGAAGACCGGCTTCAAGATCACGCCCGAGCAGTTGAAGGCCGCGATCACGCCGCGCACCAAGTGGCTGATGCTCAATTCACCCAGCAATCCCAGCGGGGCCGAGTACACCGCGGCGGAGCTCGAGGGGCTGGCCGAAGTGCTGCTGCGCAATCCCCACGTCTGGATGATGTCCGACGACATCTACGAAAAGATCCGCTATGGCGCGGGGCCGTTCCCGACGATGGCGGTGGTGGTGCCGGAGATGGCGGGGCGCTGCCTCACGATCAACGGCGTTTCGAAGGCGTTTGCGATGACCGGCTGGCGCTGCGGCTACGGCGCGGGACCGGTCGAGCTGATCCGCGGCATCAACCTGGTGCAGGGCCAATCGGTTTCACACACCAGCTCGGTAAGCCAGGCCGCGGCGATTGCCGCGCTTGATGGCCCGATGGATTTCCTGCCGCCCTTCGTCGAGGCCTACCGCAGCCGGCGTGACCTCGTGGTCGCCGCGATGAACAGCATCAAGGGCATCGAGTGCATGGTTCCGGATGGCGCGTTCTACGTTTTCCCGAACTGCGAGAAGCTGATGGGCCGCACCACGCCGAAGGGCAAGGTGATCGCCACCGACATGGACCTGTGCATGTATTTCCTCGAGGACGCGGGCGTGGCGCTGGTGCCGGGCAGCGCATTCGAACTCCCGGGACACTTCCGCATTTCGTACGCCGCTGCCGATGCGACTCTGGTTGAAGGCATGAAGCGCCTGATCGAGGCGTGCGCGGACCTGCGCTGACACGCGAGTGGATCTGCTGCTGATGGCCGCGCAGAGGGCGTTTGCCGCGCCAGGCTATTTGAACACCAGCCGGTCGCCGCGGATGTAGCCTTCGAAAGGCACGCCGGAAGTGGATTTCGCCATCCACCAGTCGTCGCCGGATTTCTTGACCATCACGGGCGTGCCGGGATCGAGCGTGTCCACGAGCGCGGAGTTGACCTTCGGCGCCGCGCGCACGTTGGTCTTCCCACTGGTCGTTGTTCGCGCGGATAGCCAGGTAGGTGCTGCTGGCGCAGCGACGGGTTCTGGCAGCGGTGGTGGTGGCGGGGCAGATTCGGCTACAGGCTCCGGCGCCCCATAGGCCGACACCTCGCCGCAACTGGCGAAAATCGAATCGACCTCGCGGTTGTAGGGGTGGATGTCGAACTCGATGCGCGCGGTTTTCTGTGACCAGCGTGGCGGCAGCACCACCTCCTGCTCCACGCGGATCGCGACACACTCGCGCAGCGGGAAGGGCCGCAGGCCCTTCGACAGCGCCGTGCCGTCGGCGCCCAGTTGCCAGCTTGCCAGCATCTCCTCCTGCACCAGCTTTTCGTCGAAAGACGTGATCGGCCGGCTGCAATACAGGCGCGGATCGGATACGAGCTTGAGGCCGCCCGCGCCGCTTTCCGCAGTGCCGGTCTGCAGTTCGATCGCGAAGGTGCGCACTGCGCTTTGGCAGGAGAGGGAGGCGCGCGAATAGAGCTTCGCGTTGCCGACCTGGGTCACAACCGGACTCTTGAGGAAGGCGGAGCGCAGCGGCCCCAACACGAGGTGGTTCGATCCCCGCGTGGCCCACTCCAGGGTCGAGCCCGCGGCGCGTTGCTTGCCGAGCGTAGCCGAGAGCTCCTGCGCCTGCGCCAGCGGGGGCGCCAGGCACAGCAGCAGGAGGGCGCGCGGGAGCTGGCCGGTCACTTCCTGCGCCGCAGCGCGCGTTGCGCCACCACGGGCTTCAACGACGCCTTTCGAATCGAACGGTTGGCATGGACGACATTGTAGTCAATGCGCCGGGCGGCCTGCAGGTAAGGCGATACACTGGGGCCATGAGCCAGCCCCAGCGCCCCCAGATTCCGCCCGCCCTGATGGAAGCCCTGAAGGGCGGCAACAAGCTCGAGGCCCTCAAGCTGCTGCGCGAAGCCGCGAAGTCGGGCAAGGTCGACCCCAAGTCGATGGTCGAGGCGCTGGCGGGCGTCAAGGTCGCAGCCGGCCAGGCGCGAGGCTTGAGGACGGGCGACGTAATCCGGCACCACCATTCCTCCCTGCACGAGTATCGCGCCCGTCCAGGGCTTTCTCCCGGTGAGGAGCCGGATGCAGGAGGCTCGAGCTGGTGGGTACTGGTGTTCCTGGGCTTCGGGGTGTTTATCTACGCGCTGTTGGGTTAACGCGCGCAACCTGCAGGGTGATGCTTGAATCGTAGCCGGTAGAATCGTTCGTGCCTGTCCGGTTTTTCATTCTCTTCATCTGCTTCGCGTGCAACATGGTCGGCCGCGGCGTGGGCGATTCCTACATCGTCTTCGTGTTGCCGCTCTCCCATGAGTTCGGCTGGGGCCGCGCGCAGGTCTCGAGCGTCTATTCCGTCTACCTGCTGACCTCGGGCCTCGCGTCCCCGCTCACCGGGATGATGGTCGACCGCTGGGGCGCGCGTGTCGTCTACGCCTGCGGCCTCGCCTTGCTCGGGACCGGTTGCCTCATCGCCAGCCACCTCACGCAGCTATGGCAATTCCATTTGATCGTCGGCATGACCCTCGGCATGGGTGTCTCGATGCTGGGCATGGTGCCGGCCTCGATGCTCATCAGCCGCTGGTTTCGCGATCGCCTGAGCAGTGCGATGGGTGTTGCCTACGCGGGCTTCGGCACTGGCACGCTGATCGTGGTGCCGATGGCGCAGTACTCGATCGAGCTGCAGGGCTGGCGCAGCACCTACATGGGCATGGGCGCCATCGTGCTGCTGTTGTTGCCGCTGCTTTTCCTGCTGCCGTGGAAGTTGATGATGAATGGCGTTCCTCGGCGTGCGCGGGGTGCCGCGGCCGTTGATACTTCCGCGCCGTCGCCGTTCAGGGCGGCCGTGCGTTCACGGCGCTACTGGCAGATCGTGCAGGTGTTCAGCTTCACCGCCATCGGCATGCACTCGATGATCGTGCAAGTGGTGCCCTTCCTCGTGCAGGAGGGGCTCACGCCGCTCTCGGCGGCCACGGCCTTCGGCATCGCGGGGCTTCTCTCGGTCTTCGGAATGATGGCCTCGGGCTGGTCCACCGATCGTGTCGGGTACCGCTTCACCGCCACGTCGAGTTTCGTCGCGACTGTCCTCGGCATGTCCGCGCTCGTGCTGCTGTCGTACTTCCGCGTGCATTGGTTGGTCGTCCCGTTTGTATTGCTGGTGGGAATTTCCATGGGCGCGCGGGGCCCGATTGTCGCCAGCCTGGCCGCGAGGGAATTCTCAGGAACTGGCTTTGCCACCATCTACGGCACCATCTTCGCGTGCATGTCGACGGGAGCAGCGATCGGCGCGTGGACCTCGGGCGCGCTCTACGACCTGAGCGGCGGCTATCGCGTGGGGTTTCTCTTCTCGATGACCTGCATGTGCATCGCGGCGGCGCCATTCTGGCTGCCGCGCCCGCTGGGCGCTCCGCGCAACTGAAAATTGGGAAAATTGGGAAAATTGGGGTCAGGTTACCTTTCGCTGCCGAAAGGTAACCTGACCCCAATTTCCCAATTTCCGGGTGCGTCCCCGGTTTTCGGGTTACTTCCCTCTACTTCGAGCCGCGACGCATCCTGCTCAGCAGGATAGCGCTGGCCACCAGACCAATGCCGTGCACGAGGTTCGGGTTGCGCTGGTAGAAGCCCTTGGCCTGCGCGACGGCATTGTTGGCGCCGGCGCGAAGGCTGTCCGTGGTGGGCAGCGTGACCGGGGTGGTGCTGGTTTCTCTAGTGCGGGTGAAGAATCCCATGTTGCTCTCCCATCTTGCCGAGCACTTGCTCAACGACATCATCGGCAAAACGGTGCAACTCCGCCGTAGTCCTCGTCTGCATCGGGTGTGGGACATACACTGACGCGCCATCGAAGCCGATCGCCTTGCACTGCTGCGCGAAAGGCTCGCGGAATTCCTCGGTGAGGATGCTGACGCCGGCCAATCCACGGCGATCGAGATCCACCAGGTCGTGGGTGCTGCAGGAGGTGCACGAACCACAATCCGAGAGCGCTATGGCCACCACCTGGCACTCGGCGGCGATCTTCTGCAGCAGCTCGATGGGTGCGGTGCGGGTGTTGGTGGGCTTCTTGTAGCGGCGTGTGCTGATGCCGCGCTCGCGCAACAGCACCTCGAGGCGATCGATGAATTCGTCGCCGCGCATCTTGCCGATATCCATCAGAGCGACCGTGATGCCCTCGAGGCTCTCGGGCGGTGCACGCCGCGCTCGCAGTTCGGAGGCGGTTTCGGCGGTGGGGTCGCGCATCGTGGTGGGCTTCATTCGGTGATCTCCCGGGTGACGGGTTGCGACTGGTCGCGAAAGCGTCCGCCGGTCCAGCCGGCGAGGATGGCCGAGAACAGGCCCGCGTCGCCGCCGGCACGCACGATCAGCAGGCCCTCTTCCCAGAACTTGGGCACCATCTCGCCGGCACGCGCCGGATCGATGCCTTCGCCCACTCCTTGAGCGCCCTTGATCAGGTCTTTGCCCGGCCGCAGCAAGGCCTGGTGCAGCTCGGCGGTGATGCGCGCGCGGTCCCAGCCGGCATCGCGATAGATCGCGTAGTGCTCGGCGCACAACACCAGCATGGCGTTGGTGAACTGGCAGAGCTTCGGATGGCCCACCGCGAAAAGCGACATCGCCAGCGAGCGCGTGAGCTCCTGCGGCGTGCGCGAGCGCTGGTCGATGAAACCCTGGATGCCGTCGCCCTGGAAAAGCGTGACGGCGTTTTTCCCCTTGGGGATTCCGCGCGCCTGCGAAAGCGGCTGCCACGTGGCGTCGGACTCATCTTCGGCAAAGCAGAAAGTGTATTTGCCCGGCCCGCCCAGCGTGGAGCGATCCATTTCACCCGGCCGCCCACCCCCGACGTTGCGCACGATGAGCTGCAGCGCGCGCCCGAGGGTGGCGTTGGCGCGATTGCCCTGGCCAAGTGCGTTGATGCCGGCATTCATGCCGATGCGCTTCGCGATCTCTCCGTTGACCACGATGATGGGCCCGGAGAAACACGTGGTGCAGAGCAGCCCGTGCATCGTGAAGACCGGTTCGAGCGAGGCTTCGAGGGCCGCAATCAGCACTGGCATGTATTCCGGCTTGCAGCCCGCCAGCACGGCGTTGATCGCCACCTTCTCCACGGTGCAGGGCAGCAGGTTCGGCGGCACGTTGCCGATGACCTCTTCGGGTTTGCGGCGAGTGCCTGCGAGCATTCGCAAAATCCGCTCATCCGTCGGTGGCACGACCGGGAGGCCATCGGACCAGCCGCGCTCGTAGCAGGCCTCGATGGAGTCATCCCACTCGCCCACCTCGATACGGCGCGACTGGATGCCGGTATCGCCGTAACGCGCCACCAGTTGCTCGTGCACGCCGGGTTCGCGGCTCTTCGATCCGCAGCCGGGACGGAAGGCGGGCAGTTCCTCGCCGAGGGTGGAAACACCCGAGAGCGCGCGCCATTCATCGCGGTGCCAGCCGGCCGAGCGCCCGGTCTCCTTGCCGCCTTCCATTCGAATCAGCGTCGGGACGGTTTCGATGTCGTGGCGGAAGGACGCCTCGAGCGCCGTATCATCGGCGCCGTTGAAAAATGCGGGATCGTCCTGCACCAGGACCCTTGCCGCGGGCATGTGGGCGAGGTGCGGGCCAACCATCAGGCAGGTTTCGCACTCGCGTTTGGCGAAGATCAGCAGTTCCATCCCGCCATTTTAAGCGTGGATCTGGCGACCGCCCGCCAACGCCCCGTTTTCCCACGCGGTTTCCTTGGAGGCTTGTCGATAAATGCGATCATGGAGCAGGAGACCGCATGAAACCCACCGCATTCAGGAACGCGCTTTTCACGCTGCTGTTGGCAACCACCGCACTGCAGGCCGCGGAGCCGCGCCGCATCGAGGAGCTGATGCACAAGTCCGGGCTCTGGACGCAGCTCGGCCAGTCGCAGGAGCAGATCCGCGGTGGCGCGCAGCAGGCGCAGGCCCAGGCCAAGGCGGGCAAGGGCGGCAAGGTCTTCAACGATGACGACTTCGCCAAGCTGGTGGCGGCGATGAACGCCGCCTATGCGCCGGACAAGTTGCGCTCGGCCATGGCGCGGGAGCTGGAGGCGCAACTCTCCGCTGCGGACGAAATGGTGGTGCTCGAGTGGCTTTCATCCGACCTCGGCCAGCGGTTAACGAAGATCGAGGAGGAAAGTGGCGAGCCCGCGAAGGCGGCGGCGGCCGAGAGGGAATCGTCCACTCATCTGGCCGCGGTCCCGGAGATGCGCATCGCAAGGTTCGCCCGAATGATCACGGCCATCCAGTTGGGTGAAGCGACCGCGAGCATGGTGATCAACATGACCACCGCGATCGGCTTCGGCATGGCAATGGCAAATGCCACGGAAGATCCGGCGGAGCTCGCGCAAACCATACGCAACCGCCTGGAGCCGCAGCGCGAGCAGATGGTGGAGACTTTCAACAAGCGCGCGATCCAGAGTTTCGCCTACGTCTATCGCGATGTTTCGGACGACGACATGGAAAAGTACGTGGTGTTCTCGGAATCACCCGCCGGGCGCCGTTATCACGCGGCGAGTGTGAGGGCCATGGACAACGTGCTGGCGCGTGCCGGCATCCAGATGGGGCGTGAGTTCGAGGCGCTGATGCGGGAGCCGGCACGCCGTTCCTGACCGATGAAAGACCTCACCACCGGACCCATTCCGCGCCACGTGGTGCAGATGGCGGTGCCCATCGCGATGGGCATGCTGCTGCAGACGCTGTATTTCTTTGTCGACCTCTACTTCGTTTCCCGCCTCGGTGATGCTGCGATCGCGGGCGTGAGCGCTGCGGGCAACGTGATGTTCCTGGTATTCGCGCTGACGCAGACGCTTGGTGTCGGCACCGTCGCCCTGGTTTCACATGCGGTGGGCCGCAAGGACCAGCCGGGCGCGAACCACGTGTTCAACCAGGCGGTGATGCTTGCGGTCATCTGCACCGCGGCCACGTTGGTCGGCGGCTACGCGCTCGCAGGCGCCTACATGCGCTTCATCGGCGCGGACGCGGCCACTACCGAGGCGGGCATCACGTTCCTGCACTGGCTGATTCCCGGACTGGCCACGCAATACGCGATCATCGTCGGCGGCTCGGGCCTGCGCGGTACCGGCATCGTCAAACCCGGCATGGTGGTGCAGATGGTCACCGTGGTGCTCAACGCCATCCTCGCGCCGATCCTGATCGCGGGCTGGGGCACCGGCCATCCGCTGGGGATCGCGGGCGCCGGCCTGGCGACGACCATCTCGAGCGTGGTTGGCCTCGCGCTGCTGACCGGATATTTCTTGAAGCTCGAGCACTATGTTGGTGTCGATGCGAAGCACCTCAAGCCCGACGCAAAGGTGCTCAAGCGCCTGCTCAACATCGGACTGCCCGCGGGCGGCGAGTTCGCGATGCTCGGCATCTTCACCGGCATCATGTACTGGACCATGCGTGATTTCGGGGCGGCGGCGCAGGCGGGTTTCGGTATCGGCTCGCGCGTCATGCAGATGATTTTCCTGCCGGCGATGGCGCTGGCCTTCGCCGCGTCGCCGATTGCGGGCCAGAATTTCGGTGCGAAAAAATACAACCGCGTGCGCGAGACCTTTCGCAGCGCGGCCACCATCGGCGCGGTGATCATGGCCATCCTGACCGGCATCGTGCAGTGGCGCCCGGAGATCTTCGCGATGCCATTCACCAGCGAGCCGGCGGTACTCGCCGTATGCGCGGAATTCCTGCGCTACATCTCCTGGAATTTCGTCGCCGTCGGCTTCGTGTTCACCTGCTCGGCGCTGTTCCAGGCGCTGGGCAACACCTGGCCCGCGCTCGGCAGCACTGCGACGCGGCTCATCACTTTCGCGGTGCCCACCATCTGGATCGCGCATCGCCCCGGGTTCGAGTTGCGCCTGGTGTTCCTGCTTTCCGTGGTCACGATGTTCCTGCAGGCCCTCGTGAGCTACGCGCTCTTGAAGCGCGAGTTCCGCCGGCGATTGCCGACCAATGCTTTGAATCCGCCGATGAACGCGGATGAAAAGCCGCAATAGCTACCTCGAGATGCCGGCGTCCCGCAGGTATCGCGCCACCCCCGGATGCAGCAGCTTCGGGTCTGCTGCCGCGGCCGTGTTGGCGGCGGTGCTTTCCTTCGCTTGCGCGAGCTTGTTGCCCAACTCGCCTTGAGCCTTGTGCAGCGCGCGAGCAACGCGATAAGCCGTTTCCTCCGGCAGGTCGGTACGCGCGAAGACAAAGCTCCACGAGCCCACTGACGGCAGGTCTTGTTCGATCCCCTTGTACGCGCCGGCCGGGATTGTCACGCGGCGCATGAATGAATGTTTCTTCAGGATGGTGTCGATCTGCGCGTTGCTGGGCGCGATGAAGCGCGCGCCGGCAGCCGAGTTGGCCATCGTCGTGAATCCCGGCCAGCCGATGCCACCGCCCCAGAGGGCGGCCGCGCGTCCGTCCTGCACCATTGCGGGACCGTCGCCGGCCTTTTCGAGGTAGATCGCCTTGAAGTCGCGATCACGGTTCATGCCGAGCCCGTCGACCACGTAGCCGCCGAGCAACACGAGGCCCGAGCCTTGCGCGCCCCATGCAACGGATTTGCCCTTGAGGTCCTCGATTTTCCTCGCCGTGCTGTCGCTGCGCACCACGAACATGCCTGGTGAGGAATACATCGCCCACAGGATTTTCATGTTGGCCGGGCCGCTGCGATTGATGCCGGCGAGTGCTTCGTACGCCGCTTCACCCTGCACCAGGCCGAGGTCCACCTTGCCCTGTTCCAGCAGCGGCACGTTCTCCGCGCTGCCCTTGGTGTTGCGTGTCTCGATGGTGAGCGTGGGATCGGCTTGCCTGATCGCGGCGGCGAAGGCAGCGCCGTAGACGGGGAATCCACCGCCGGGGGTTGCGGTTGCGAGGGAGACTGTCAGCGGTGTGGTGCTCATGGGCGGGGTGCCGGCGCAGGAGGTGAGCAGGAGTGCGGCGGCGATCGCGCTAATCGACTTTGACATTGGCGTCCTTCACGATGCGCGTCCATTTGGAGAGGTCGTCACGGATGTATTTGCCGAAGTCTTCCGGCGTGCCGCCGGTGGGTGCCGCGCCGATACCGGCGAACTTTTCCCTGACCGGCGCCTGTGCGAGCACCTGGCGCACCGCGGCGTTGAGGCGATCGATCACCTCGCGCGGCGTGCCGGCGGGCGCGATGAGTCCCGTCACGTTGGTGGCTTCGAAGCTCGGGTAACCCGCTTCGGTCGCGGTTGGCACGTCGGGCAGCATCGCGACGCGCGCGGGTGCGGTCACCATCAAGGCGCGCAGCTTGCCGCCGAGGATGTGGCTCGACGCTGACGTGATCTGGTCGAAATGCAGGTTCACCTGGCCGCCCATGAGGTCGGTAAGTGCCTGGCCGCTGCCCTTGTACGGCACGTGCGTGAAAACCGCGCCGGAGATCTGCTGGAAGAGCTCACCCACGAGATGGTTGGAGCTGCCGGTACCGGCAGAGGACATGGTGAGCTTGCCGGGCGCGGCCTTCGCCTGTGCGACGAGATCTTTCGCGTCCTTGACTGGAAGGCTCGGCGTCACCACCAGCACGAACGGCGCGGAGGCGATCGAGATCACCGGCGCAAAATCCTTGAGCGGGTTGTACGGGTTCTTCGGATAGAGGCTCGGCGCCACGCTGAAAGTGCTGTTGGAACCCATCAGCAGCGTGTAGCCATCGGCCGGCGCTTTCGCCACCTGGTCCGCGCCGATGGTGCCGCCGGCGCCGGGCTTGTTCTCGACCACGACCGGTTGGCCCAGCAGCTCCGTGAGTCCGGGGGCGATCAGGCGCGCGGTGATGTCGACGTTGCCGCCTGGAGCGAACGGCACGATGATCTTCACCGGCTTGGTGGGATAACCCTGCGCCAGGGCACCGGCGGCGAAGGTTGCGGCGATGAAAGCGGTGAGTTTCCGGAACATGGTTGCTCCTGTCAGTAGTGCTTGTAGAAGCGGGCGAGTGCGGAATTGAACGCGCCCGACTGCTCGAGGTTCGACAGATGGCCCGCGTCGGGAATAACCACGAGTTGTGATTCGGGAAGGTGGCGATCGAGTGTCTCCGCCATCACCGGCGGCATCGCGATATCGTCGGCGCCCACCATCACCATGCACGGTACGGTGATTTCGTGGAGGCGGTCGGTGACGTCGACGGTGGGAATGGCGGCGGAGCAACCGATGTAGCCATCCAGCGGCGTGGTGCGGATCCAGCGGCCGACCTTGTCCATCAGGTTCGGGCTCTTGGCGCGGAACGAATCCTTGAACCAGCGCTTGAGCGTGGGCTCCACCATCGCCTCCATGCCGCTGGCCTTCACCGTTGCCACGCGATCCTTGAACGCCTGCACGCCTTCCGGCAGCAGCTTGCTCGACGTATCCGCAAGCACCAGCGTTTCGAAGAGGCCGGGATACTTGAGCGAGGCGTGCAGGCCGAAGACCCCGCCCATCGAAAGGCCGATCCAGTGTGTCTGCATCGCGCCCACATGATCGAGCAGTCCCTTGATGTCGTCGGAGATCATGTCGAGCGTGTACGGCACGGCCGGCGCGCCGCTTTCCCCATGGCCGCGTGAATCGTAGGCGAGGACGGTGAAGTTCTTCGAGAGGTGCTTTACCTCTTCGTCCCACATCTCGAGGCGGCAGGCGAGTGAGTGCGAGAGCGTGATCCAGGGGCCGCTGCCCGTGACCGTGTAACGGACGTCGATGCCGTTGATGTGGGCTTTCATGGCCCCATTATGAGGCCCCGAAAAACAGGGACAGGGAAAATTGGGGTCAGGTTACCTTTCGGCAGCGAAAGGTAACCTGACCCCAATTTTCCTAAAAGAGGGTCTGTCCCTGTTTTTCGGTTTACGAACCTAAAATCAAGTCGGCGGCCTTTTCGCCAATCATGATCGAGGGCGCATTGGTATTCGACGAAGGAATCGTCGGGCAGATGGAGGCGTCGGCCACTCGCAGCTTCTGCAGGCCGTGTACTCGCAGTTGCGAATCCACCACCGAGTCGGAAGCCGATCCCATGCGGCAGCTGCCCACCGTGTGCCACGCGGTTTGCCCGCTGCCGCGCCCGTAGTCGAAAAGCGCCACGTCATCGGTCACCTCCGGACCAGGCCGCGTCTCGCGCACGATCACTGATTTCATCGCGGGCTGCGCGGCAATGCGGCGGATGAGCTTGAGCATCGCGAGACCCGTGGCGCGATCGCGTTCGTCGGTCATGTAGTTGGGCTGGATCTGCGGGAAGGCGCGCGCGTCATTCGCCGTGATGTGGATCGAGCCGCGGGAGAACGGATGCAGCTGGAAGCCGCCGATCGAGAAGCCGGGAAAGGGGTCGATGCCCGCGCCCGGCGTGCGCGAGTAACGGTCCTTCCCGCTGATGTGATAAATGCGCACCATCACGTCGGGACGCTCGAGCCTGGGAGAGGTTTTCGTGATCGCATGCGCCGT
>JBDSMR010000026.1:0-29770 GCA_039915735.1 Usitatibacter sp.
CCCGGGGACCTTCGACTCGCGGCGCAGGCGGCGGCTCGCACCCGTGCCCTGAACGCTCCGCTTGTCGGCTTTGATTTCGATCTTCATTTGATTCACTTCTCCAAGGTTAAGTCACTGCCAAACGCAGCGGTCCGCGACCAGGCCGCTACTCCACGAACAAAGAGCTCACCGAGCTCTCTTCACAAATCCTGCGCATCGTCTCGGCCATCAACTCGGCCACGCTCACGACGCGAATCTTGCCGCAGGCCTCGGCCTCAGGCTTTAGCGGAATGGTGTCCGTCACTACCAGTTCGTCGATCACCGAGCTTTCAATGCGGCTCACCGCAGGGCCCGACAACACCGGGTGCGTGCAATACGCCACCACTTTTACCGCGCCCTGCTCCTTCAACGCCCGCGCGGCTTCGCAGAGCGTGTTCGCCGTGTCGACCATGTCGTCCATGATCACGCACGTGCGGCCGTTCACGTCGCCGATGATGTTCATCACCGTGGCGACGTTGGGCCGCGGACGCCGCTTGTCGATGATCGCGAGGTCGCTCTCGAGCCTCTTGGCGATCGCTCGCGCGCGCACCACGCCACCCACGTCGGGCGACACCACCACCTGGTTCTTGTACCCGTGTTTCCACAGGTCTCCCAGAAGGATCGGCGTCGCGTAGACGTTATCCACCGGAATGTCGAAGAACCCCTGGATCTGGTCGGCATGCAGATCCATCGTCAGCACGCGGTTAACGCCCGCGCTCACCAGCATGTTCGCCACCACCTTGGCCGAGATCGCCACGCGCGCGCTGCGCGGGCGCCGATCCTGGCGCGCGTAGCCGAAATACGGCATCGCCGCCGTGATGCGCGCGGCGCTCGAGCGGCGCAGCGCATCCGACATGATCATCAACTCCATCAACGTGTCGTTGGTCGGCGCGCAGGTCGACTGGAGGATGAACACGTCCTTGCCGCGGACGTTTTCGAGCAGTTCCACCATCACTTCGCCGTCGCTGAACTTCGAGACGGTGGCCTTGCCAAGCTGGACGTTCAGATGCTTCGCCACCCGCTGCGCAAGCTTCGGATTGGCGCTGCCCGTGAACACCATCAGGTTGTCGAAGGCCATCCCGGTCTCTCAACGAGTGCGGTTCGAATGGGGCAGGGGAGGAAGGACTCGAACCTTCGAATGCCGGAATCAAAATCCGGTGCCTTAACCAGCTTGGCGACTCCCCTACGGGTGATACCTACTGAACGCGCAGGGGGTGGTGCGAAATTCCCTGCGCTACAAATCCTTGCATCGGCCCAGGCGCCAGCTGCAGCACCCGTTGCGCCTCTTCACTGCTCTCGAAAGCCGCGAAAATACACGCCCCCGAACCCGTCATGCGCGCCTTCGCGTGCTGCGCGAGCCACTGCAGGTGCTCGCGAACCTCCGGAAACCGCGCCAGGACCACGGGCTCCAGGTCGTTGTGGAATCCAGCATCCCAAACGCCCAGCCCACGCGGTGAAAGGTCTTGCATTTTAAGGGTTTCCGTATCGCGGGTCAATTCAGGGTCGGTGAAAATCACCCCTGTGGGTACGGCGACTGGAGGCACCAGAACCAGGTACCAGGCGGGGTCCAGCGCGATGGGGGTGATTTTCTCGCCAATGCCTTCGACCCACGCGTTCGAGCCGTGGATGAAGAACGGGATGTCCGACCCCAGCGCGGCCCCCAATTCCGCCAGCGCTTCGGGGCCAAAACCCGTCCCCCAGAGCCGGTCCAGGACGAGGAGGACCGTGGCCGCGTCGGAGCTTCCGCCGCCCAGGCCGCCACCCATGGGAATGTGTTTTTCCACCTCGATGTCGGCCCCCTTTGCGGTGCCGCTGGCCTCCTGCAGCATCAGGGCCGCCCGCACCGCCAGGTCATCGGCGGGCGCGACGCCCGGCAGATCGCTCACGCGCACGATGCGGCCATCGTCCCTCGGGCGCAGGCGCACGGTGTCCATGCGGTCAATCAGCGTGAAAACGCTCTGCAGCAGGTGGTAGCCGTCCTCGCGCCGCCCGACGACGTGGAGAAAAAGGTTGAGCTTGGCGGGCGCGGGATAACCGGGGCCGGGTAACAACATCCGCCTAGTCCCCGAGCACGCGATATTCGTCGACCACCAGCCGCACGGTCACTTCGCCGCGGGTTGCGCTCATGCGCCGTGCCACGTCTACTGCGCCGGCCTTGTGCGTTTCCTCGAGGGTCACGGTCCAGCCGGATGTCTGCGAAGGCGCGCGGCCATGCAGCCAGCCCGCGAGCGCCGCTGGGTCCAGCTCGACGCCCAGCGCCTGCTGGGTGAGGTCCGCGAAACTGCCTGCTTGCTGCGGGCTCCCTCCAGCCTGGACGAGGGTGGCGCCGCCGGGGCTCGATTCGATGCGCGCCACTTCGTTTCCGAACGGCGAGGAAATGACCCAGAGGTCGGAGGCTCCGCGATGGGTCCAGCGGAGCCTGGCGATGTCGCTGCGCTGTCCCTGGCGCAGCGACAATCGCCCCGCGACTTCGAAAGCCACGGGGACGCCGACGAGTTCCGGCAGGGGCTGGGGAGGTGCGACGGCGCAGGCGCCGAGCAGCAGCGCCAGCACGGCCGCGAAGGCGCGCGCTTTCATCAGCCCGCGAGTGTACCGCTCAGTTGCGATACTTCTGCATCACGGTGATGAGCGACTCGTGGTTGGGATTTTCCGTGAGCGCGGCGCGCCAGATCTTCCGGGCCTCGTCGTGCTGGCCCACCTTCCAGAGCACTTCGCCCAGGTGCGCCGCGATTTCCGGATCGTTGCGCGAGGTGTACGCGGCTTGCAGGTGCTTGAGCGCCTGGTCCGCCTCGCCCAGCCGGTAGTGGACCCAGCCGAGGCTGTCCTGGATGAAGGGATCGTCCGGCGAGAGCTTGAAGGCCTTCTCGATCAGGTCCTTCGCTTCCTGCAGGCGCTGCGTCTTCTCCGCCAGCGTGTAGCCGAGCGCGTTGTAGGCATGCGCGTAGTCCGGCTTCATCTTGATCACGCGGCGCAGGTCGGTCTCGAGGACATCGATCTTGCCGATGCGCTCCGCGGCCATCGCGCGGTCATAGAGCAGCTCGTACGAATCGGGGAATTTCGCCACGGCCTGCGTGAGCATGTCGTACGTTTCCTGCCACGCCTTGGAGTCGCGCAGCAGCTGCGCTTCGACCTGGATCATCTGCACGCGGTCATCATCGGAGCGCGGCTCGATGCGATGCAGGTATTCGCGCCCGGCCGCGAGGCCCTGCTGGCGCGCGATCAGCGTCGCGGCCTTGAGTTGCGCGCGCACCCAGTCGCCAGACTCGACCTTCTGGTACCAGCTGATCGCTTCGTCGAACTTCTTCAATCCTTCGGCCGCCTGGCCCAGGCCCAGGTAGGCCGCGGCCGGATCGCGAGGGCCGAGCGCGAGCGAGCGCGAGAAGGCGGTCTGCGCCTCGGCGTAATCCTCGAGCTGCAGGGAGAGCAGGCCGATCGCGTACGGCGCCTGCGAATCCTTCGCGGCGAGTTTTTCGGCTTCACGGAACTGATCGCGGGCCTCGGCCAGCTTGCGGTCGGCCGCCAGTTCGCGTCCCAGCTGCATGCGCACTTCCAGTGAGTCGGGATTGGCGGCGACGAACTCGCGGTAATACGCGATCACCGAGTTCGGAGAGGACTTGCGCAGCACCTGCGCCTTGAGGATCGCGCCTTCCTGCCACGCGGGACGGATTTTCAAGGCGGCATCCGCTTCCGTGCCGGCGAGCTGCAGGTCCGCGGCGATGAGCGCGGCCATGCCGATGGCGTAGTGCGCCTCCGGCATCTGCGGATAGCGCCCCGCGATCTGGCGCGTGACGTCGAGGATCGCGGGGCGGTTGTTGAACTTCACGAACAGCTGCGGCAACAGCATCAGCACCGCGCCGCGATTCGGGTTGCGGTCCAGCAGTGCGGACATCGCATCGCGCGCCTTGTTGATGTCGCCTTCATTTCCAAGGATCGCGGCGATGATCTCGCGTGCCAGCGTGGATTGCGGTTCCAGCTCCAGCAAAAGCGCCGAGCTTTCGAGCGCCGCCCCATAGGCTCGCGAGCGGATGGCGAGTTCCACGGCGCGGCGGGCGATGTGGGGATCGCGCAACTCCCTGGCCATGCGTTGATAGATGCCGAGGGCGGCTTCGTTGTCGCCACGTTGCGACGCAATTTCCGCCACGAGGAATTCAAACATCGCATCCGTGGCGGCCGCGCCCTCATCGACCCCGATGGTGATCGTGTTGTCCACCACCGAATCAGCCGCAACCGCAGGCACGCCCATGAACGCGATCGCCCCGACCGCCCCGATCCACCAAGATTTCGACGTCATCTGCGGTCTCCCACGGTCGCCTCTGGAACGGCGCCGGACAGCACCATCATAGAACGATTTGGCGTCCTGCAAGCATCCGGCACATGGGCTTTCGGGCGAACACCGGAGGGGGCGCGCGGGCACGTATAATTCCCGGAAAAATCACGCAAATTTCTTCCCCGCCCTCCATGCCCGAACTTCCCGAAGTCGAGACCACGCGCCGCGGATTGCTGCCGCACGTCGTCGGCCGGCGAGTCAAGGGTGCCGTGGTCCGCAACGCCAACCTGCGTTGGCCGGTCACCCGCGACCTCAATGGGCGCGTGCGCGGCGAAAAGGTCGCCGACATCCGCAGGCGTGGCAAATACCTGCTGTTCGATTTTCCGAAGGGCCATCTGCTGGTGCACCTCGGCATGTCGGGGCGGCTGTCACTTGTGGCCAGCGACAAGCCGGTGAAGGCGCACGATCACGTGGACATCGAACTTGAGGGACATCAGTCGCTGCGCCTCACCGATCCGCGCCGCTTCGGGGCGATGCTGTGGGTGCCTGGCCCAGCGGAACGACATGTGCTGCTCCGCAGCCTCGGTGTCGAGCCCTTCGATCCCGCTTTCGGCGGCGAGCTGCTGCAGCGCCTCGCGAAGGGCCGCCGCGTCGCGGTGAAGCAATTCATCATGAACGGTCGCATCGTGACCGGCGTGGGCAACATCTACGCCTCCGAGGCGCTGTTCCTTGCGGGCATTCATCCGCTGCGAAGCGTCGGCCGCATCTCGCGAGCACGCTGGGACAGGCTGGCGGCGGCGGTGCGCGAAACGCTCGAGCGCGCGCTGGCGGCTGGCGGCAGCACCCTGCGCGATTACGCACAGGCCGACGGTTCTCCGGGATACTTCCAGCACGAGAGCATGGTCTACGGACGCGAAGGCCTGCCCTGCAGGCATTGCGGGACGCCGATCCGCGTGCAGCGCCAGGGCCAGCGCTCGACCTTCTACTGCCTGACATGCCAGAAATGAAGACCGCAGTGTCGACGCGAAACCTTCCGGCGCGCGCGCTCGAGGGCAGCCTGGCCGAGCTCAAGACCTGGCGCCTGGCAACCGCGGAGGCGCTCGCAGGGTTCCGCCGCTGGGCCGTGGTCAATCGGGTGCTGGACGAGCAGACCTCCTCGCGCCTGTCGTATCTCGAGCGCCGCGTGCTCACCGAAAAACTCACGATCGCCTTCGTGGCCGAGTTCTCGCGCGGCAAGACGGAGCTGATCAACGCGATGTGTTTCGCCGACATCGGCACGCGGTTGCTGCCTTCGGGCATGGGGCGCACGACGCTTTGTCCCACGGAGATCCTGTGGGATCCCTCGCGACCCCCGTCCATCCGCCTGCTGTCCATCAGCACGCGCGAGAGCCCCAAGGCGCTGCGCGAATTCATCGCCGAGCTCGACACCTGGAAGGAAGTGCCGCTCGATCCCGCGCATCCCGAATCGGTCGCGGAGGCATGCAAGGCGATTTCCGAATCGATGTTGGTCGCGGGTGCCGCGGCCGCCAACCTCGGCCTGGCGCCGGAGGGCACGGAGCCCGGGCAGAAGGTCGAAATCCCGCGCTGGCGCTACGCGGTGATCAACTATCCGCACCCGCTGCTGGAAAGCGGCCTGTCGATCCTCGACACGCCCGGCCACAACACCATGGGCGCGGAGCCCGAGCTCACGGTCAACCGCATCCCCGACGCCGCGGCGATCATCTTCATGCTGGGCGCGGACACGGGTGTCACCCGCACCGATCGCGAGCTCTGGGGCGAACACATCGAGCCGATCCGCGGCCTCGACCAGAACTGCTATGTGGTGCTCAACAAGATCGATGGGCTGCGCGACGGCTTCAAGCCCGAAGCGCAGGTGCTCTCCGAGATCGACCGCCAGGTGAAGACCAGCGCCGAGGCGCTGCACGTCTCGCCGCAGCGCGTGTTCGCGCTGTCCGCGCGCCAGGGCCTGACCGCGAAGATCCAGGACGACCGCGATGCACTCATCCGCAGCCGCCTCTATCGCCTCGAGCAGGCGTTGGGGCGCGGCATGGTGCACCAGCGCCGCCTCGACCACTCGAGGGCGATCCGCGCGGAGATGCGCGCAGCGCTTGCTGAATCCCGCGCGCTCATCGACAGCCGCCTCTCGTTTTCGCGCGAGCAGCTGGAGGAGCTGGTCGCGATCCAGGGGCGCAACCAGAAGCTGGTGGAAACGCTGGCACGCAAGTCCGCCAACGAGCGCCAGCGCCTCGAGCAGGCGCGCGCGGTGATGATGGGCCTGCGCACGGTGCACAACCGCAACATGGACGAGCTCACGCGCCTGCTCGATCCGAACGTGATCCGCGAGAAAGGCATCGCCACGCGCAGGCAGGTGCAGGGCGCGAAATTCTCGAGTGATATCGGGCAGACGCTCGACCAGTTCTTCCGCGAGGCGCGTGGCCGCCTGCAGGAATCGGTGAAGGTGATCCAGGAGGCGCGCGCGATGATGGGCTCGGTGAGCCGCAAGTTCAACGACGACTACCAGATCTCCACCGGCGAGGTGACCGACTTCGCCACCGAACGTTTCTTCGTCGAGATCGACCGCCTCGAGGAGCGTTGCGCGCGCGACTTCAAGGGCGCGGGCAGCCTGCTCACGCGCCGGCGCTCCACCCTCTCCACGCTTTTCTTCGACAGCGTGGTGCTCAAGGTGGTCAACGTCTTCGAGATCGCGGACCGCGAGGTGCGCACCTGGATGAACGGTTTCGTCCGGCCACTCGATGCACGCCTCACGGCGTTCCAGGAGCAGAGCAATACGCGCATCGAAGGCATGGGCCGCATCCAGAACGCGGAGACCGGCCTGGTGGAAAGGCTGGGCGAGATGCGCGCGCTGACCTCGGATGTCGAGAGGCAGCTGCAGGAATGGGAAGCGCACCAGGCCGCGCTCACGACCATGCTGCAGGTGGAAAGGGACCCCTCGCTCGCCTAGGTTGCCTTTTTCTTCAGCTCCAGCGCGATGTACTTGTCCATCAGCTGCTGGTGCGATTCCTCGTGCTCCGGATCGAGCGGGATGCAGTCGACCGGGCACACCTCCCGGCATTGCGGCTTGTCGAAGTGGCCCACGCACTCGGTGCACCTGCCCGGCTCGATCACGTAGATCTCCGGGCCCATCGAGATCGCCTCGTTGGGGCATTCGGGTTCGCACACGTCGCAGTTGATGCACTGGTCCGTGATCTTCAGCGCCATCAGCCGCCCTCGCCGCGCCCGATCTTTTCGTGCATGCGCTCGACCGTGAGCGGGTGAACGAAAGAGGAGATGTCGCCACCCAGCACCGCGATCTCGCGCACGATGGTGGCCGACAGGAAGAGGTATTTGTCCGAGGGGGTGAGGAACAACGTCTCCACGCCGGGCGCCAGGCGCCGGTTCATGCCGGCGAGCTGGAACTCGTATTCGAAGTCGGAAACGGCGCGCAGGCCGCGCAGGATCACGGTGGCCTGCTGCTCCTTGACGAATTCCGACAGCAGGCCGCCGAAACCCATCACGGTCACGTTCTTGTAGGGCCGGAGCACCTCCGTCGCGAGGTCCACGCGCTCGTCGAGGGAAAAGAATGGGCGCTTGGCCTGGCTGTGGGCCACGCCCACGACCACTTCCTGGAAGAGGCGCGAGGCCCGCTGGATGAGGTCTTCGTGGCCGTTGGTGATCGGGTCGAACGTACCGGGGTAGACAGCGCGTATGGTCATGGCGAAATGAGCTCCAGGAGCGCATAGCGTACCGCCCCGGCGCGATCTTCGCGCAGCACATTCCATGGCGCGGGTGGGGCCATGCCTTCCGCCGCCTCCACGTAGACGCGCGCGCCGGGGTTCAGGTGCTGCGGCAGCAGGGCGAGGGCCCGCATGGCCAGCTCGCTCGCGTAGGGCGGATCGAGGAAAACCACGTCGAACTTTTCGCGTGGGCGCTTGAGGTAGCCGAGGGCGTCTTCTTCCACCACATCGAGGCCGGAGGCTTCCAGCGCAAGCGCGGATTCCTTCAACCCCTTCGCGGTGGCCCGGTCGCACTCCACCATCACGACGCGTTGCGCGCCGCGTGACATCGCCTCGAACCCCAGGGCGCCGCTGCCAGCGAAAAGGTCGAGGCAGGAGCGCCCGTCCAGTCGCTGCCCGAGCCAGTTGAACACGGTTTCACGCACGCGATCGGGAGTGGGACGGAGCTGGGCGGCCGCGGGAAACTTCACGATGCGGCTGCGCCATTTGCCTCCGATGATGCGGACGCGATTTCGTCCATTGGAGACGGTGGTCATCGTGCGGACGATGTTACCGTAAAATATTTGGTTTCCCGCCTCGCCTCCCGATGCAATCCCTCAAGAACTTCCTCAAGAAGGACCTCGAACTCACTCGCGCGCGCTGGTCGAAGGCGGTCGACGTGCTGCGCGCGAGCCCCACGATCGACGAGGCCCTCTACGAGGCGCTGGAGTCGCAGCTGATCGAGGCCGACGTGGGCGTGGCCGCGACCAGCTCGCTGATCGCTTCCTTGCGCAAGGCCCAGCGCGACAATAAGCTCGAGGACGGCAGCCAGCTGGAGGAGGAGCTCAAGTCGGCCCTCATCGCGCTCCTCACTCCGCTGGAGAAGGCGCTGCCCGCGAATCCTCCCAAGCCATTCGTGATCCTGCTGGCGGGCGTGAATGGCGCAGGCAAGACCACAACCATCGCCAAGCTCACGCACTACTTCCAGGCACAGGGCAAATCGGTGCTGCTGGCGGCGGGCGACACGTTCCGCGCGGCCGCGGTCGAGCAATTGACCGAATGGGGACGCCGCCACAACGTGACGGTGATCGCCCAGGAAAAGGGCGATTCCGCGGCGGTGATCTTCGATGCGATCAATTCCGCGCGCGCCAGGGGAATCGACGTCGTGCTGGCCGATACCGCGGGGCGACTGCCGACACAGCTCCATTTGATGGACGAGATCCGCAAGGTCAAGCGCGTGATGTCGAAGGCCGATCCCACGGCGCCACACGAGACGCTGCTGGTGATCGACGCCAACACCGGGCAGAACGCGGTGCGCCAGGTGAAGGCCTTCGACGAGGCGCTCGGCCTCACCGGCATCGTCGCCACCAAGCTGGATGGCACGGCGAAGGGCGGCGCGGTGGCCGCGATCGCGCGCGAACATCCCATCCCGATCCGCTTCATCGGCATCGGCGAAAAACCCGCGGACCTGCGCGCCTTCGTCGCAAAGGACTTCGTCGAGGCGCTGTTCGAATGATCCAGTTCTCCTCAGTCGCCAAGCGCTACCCCGGCGGCCAGGAGGCGCTGCGCAATGTCTCGGTCGAGATTGCCGCGGGCGAGATGGTTGCGGTGACGGGGCGCTCGGGCGCGGGCAAGTCGACGCTGCTCAAGCTCGCCGCCGGCATCGAGCGCGCCACCAGCGGCACGGTGGTCGTGAACGGGCAGAACCTCGGCGCGCTGGGCGAGACCGCGCTTGCGATCCTGCGCCGCCGCGTGGGTTTCATCTTCCAGGACCACAAGCTGCTCTACGACCGCAGCTGCCATGACAACGTCGCCCTGCCTCTGCGCATCGCGGGACTCGGCCGCGAGGAAGTAGGCAAGCGCGTTCGTGCCGCGCTCGACAAGGTGGGCCTGCTGGAGCGCGAGCGCTCCAACCCCGTGGCGCTTTCCGGCGGCGAGCAGCAACGGCTGTGTATCGCGCGCGCGATCGTGAACCGTCCGAGCATTCTCATCGCCGACGAACCCACAGGCAACCTCGACCCCGACTACGCCCGCGCGATCGTCGATCTCTTCGTCTCGTTCAACCAGGTGGGTGTCACGGTGCTGCTGTCCACGCACGACGAGGCGGGCATCGGCCGCCTCGGCTGCCGCCGGGTGGCCCTCAGCTCCGGCACCCTGGCCGCCCCATGACCTGGGCGCGCCTGCACTTGCTGGCCCTGGCCGAGGCGATGCGCCGCTTTGCTGCCCAGCCGCTGGCCTCGATGTTTTCGGTCCTGGTGCTGGCAGTGGCGATTGCGTTGCCGGTGATCGCCGCCATGGCGCTGAGAAGCGTCGGCAGCGCCGTCCAGGACATCGACACCGATCCACACGTGAACGTCTACCTCACGCTCGACGCCACCGACGACGACGTGAAGCGCATCGGCGAATTGCTCAAGGCCCACCCGGAAGCCGCGCAGGTCCGCTTCATCCCCCGCGCCCAGGCACTCGCCGAGCTCAAGGCCACGAGCCACCTGGCGGAGATCCTGGCCACCCTCGACCGCAATCCCCTTCCCCACGCGTACACCGTCCGGGTCAGGACGACGGCCGCCGAACGGGTTGGCAAGCTGCGAGCCGACTGGGCAAAAGTCCCCAAGGTCGACCAGGTGCTGGCGGACTTCGAATGGGCCGAGCGGCTGGGCCGCTGGGTCAGCTTCGGCGACCGGATACTGGTCATGGCCTGGCTGCTGCTGGGCGGCGCGGTCGCCTTCATCGTCGGCCACCTGATCCGGCTGCAGGTTCTTACCCACCGGGAAGAGATCGAGGTGAGCCAACTCCTGGGTGCCACCGCCGCCGACGTCCGCCGCCCTTTTCTGTACCACGGCACGGTCCAGGGCTTCCTGGCCGGGGGTTTGGCTGTAGCCCTCGCGACCGGGCTGGCCGCGTGGGCCGGCTATGAACTGCGAGCGCTCACTCCAGACTATGCTGCGGAACTTAAAGTGGTTTTTATCCCTCCAATGGAGACATTGGCCGTGGTAATTGCGGCGGCCGCGCTGGGTCTGGTGGGGTCCTGGATAGCCGTTGCCCGGGAATTGAAACGGTTCTCCGCCAAGGCCTGATCCGGAACCATTTACCGATTTAGCACTCTAATCGGTCGAGTGCTAACATGGCTTCCTGAAGGAGGGTCCTCAACACAATGACCACCATGACTTTGCCGGCCCTGCCGCCGGTATCAAGCCCGGAGTCGTACATCACTGCGGTGAATGCCGTGCCGATGCTCTCGTTGGAACGCGAGATCGCGCTTGGCCGCCGTCTGCAGGAAAGCAACGACCTGGACGCCGCTCGTGACCTGGTGCTTTCGCACCTGCGTCTGGTGGTGTCCGTTGCGCGCAATTACATGGGTTATGGCCTGCCCCAGTGCGACCTGATCCAGGAAGGCAACCTTGGCCTGATGAAGGCCGTGAAGCGCTTCGACCCGGAGCGCGGTGTCCGCCTGGCCTCGTTTGCCATCCACTGGATCAAGGCCGAGATACATGAATACATCCTGCGCAACTGGCGGATGGTGAAAATCGCCACCACCAAGGCGCAGCGCAAGCTGTTCTTCAACCTGCGCAGCATGAAGACGAGTTCGGCCACGCTTTCGCCGAGCGAGGTCACGCGCATGGCCCTGGCGCTGAACGTGAAGGAAAGCGACGTAGTCGAGATGGAGAAGCGCATCATGGGCGGCGACGTCGCCCTCGATCCTTCGCCGGAAGAAGGCGAGGATTTCTCGCCCTCCTCGCCGATCGCCTTCCTGGCCGACAACGCCGAGGGACCGTCGGAAAGCTACGAGCGCGAGCAATCTGAAACGCTGCAGGCGCAGGGCCTGGCCGCCGCACTGGGCAGCCTCGACGATCGCAGCCGCCGCATCATCCAGGCGCGCTGGCTCGCCGAGTCCGACCCAAAGACGCTGCACGAGCTCGCGGACGAATTCGGCGTCTCGGCCGAACGCATCCGCCAGATCGAAGCCAAGGCGATGCAGAAGATGAAGAAGCAGCTGGTCGCCACCGTCCATTGACGGGCCGGCGATAGCAGACACAACGGGGCCTCGCGGCCCCGTTTTTTTGCCTACGCGTTGTTGAGAAGGACGCGCAGGTCCGCTGCGATGACCGCGGGCGCGGTACCCGGCGGGATCATGAGCCTCACGCGGCCCTCGCGGTCGAGGACGAAGCTCTGCGCCGAGTGGTCGACGGCGTATTCTCCGGGCGTCTTGCCCGCACGCTCCTGCGCGAACACCTGGAAATCCTTTTTCACGCGCGTGGTCGCGGCCTCGTCGCCATAGAGGCCGAGGAACGTAGGATCGAAGGCGGGGACGTACTGGCTCAAGAGCAGCTGCGTGTCGCGCTTGGGATCGACGGTCACGAAGACTACCTGGACGGCGTTTGCGTCCTTGCCCAGCACCTTCATCGCGGCGGCCAGGTCCGCGAGTGTCGTGGGGCAGACGTCGGGGCAATTGGTGAAGCCGAAGGAAATCACCACCAGCTTGCCGCGGAAATCGGCGATGGTCCTCGGCCTGCCGTCGTGGCCGGTGAGCTTGAGTTCACCTCCCATGGCACTACCGGTCACGTCGATGGTCTGGAAAGGGCCCTTGCCCGGCGTCATGAGCTTGTCACAACCGGCAACGCCCAGGACCAGCGCGACGCAGGCGGCCGCGAGTACCGCGCGGGAGATCACCGGGCGAGCAGCGGCAGGTAATGATCAACCATCAGCGCCGCGAACAACATCGCGAGATAGAAGATCGAATAGCCGAAGGTGCGGCGCGCGAGCGCGTCGCTGTAGCGGCGCCAGATGGCGATCGCGTAGGCGAGGAAAATCGCGTCCAGCACCAGCACCGCTCCGAGGTAGAAGTAGCCCGACATGTGGGTCGCGAACGGCAGCAGCGTCGTCGCCACCATCAGGAACGTGTAGAGCAGCAACTGCAGGCGCGTGAACTCCTCGCCATGCGTCACCGGCAGCATGGGCACGCCGGCGCGCGCGTATTCCTTGCTGCGGTAGAGCGCGAGCGCCCAGAAGTGCGGCGGTGTCCACGCGAAGATGATGAGGAACAGCAGCAGCGGCTGGAACGAGACGTCACCCGCGATGGCGGCCCAGCCGAGCACCGGCGGCATGGCGCCGGATGCGCCCCCGATCACGATGTTCTGCGGCGTGGCTGGCTTGAGGATCACGGTGTAGATCACCGCATAACCAACGAACGTGCACAGCGTGAGCCACATGGTGAGCGGATTGACCGCGTGCCAGAGGATGGCCAGGCCCAGCCCGCCGACGCCACCGGCCGCCAGCAGGATCTGCGGCGAGGTGATGGTGCCCATCACCGTGGGGCGCCCGCGCGTGCGGGCCATCGCGGCATCGATGCGCTGCTCCACGAGGCAGTTGAATGCCGCGGCGGCACCGGCCACGAGAGCGATGCCGATGGTGGCCGCGAAAAGCAGGCCGGCGGGCGGCAGCGTGGGTGTGGCGAGCAGCATGCCGATCACCGCCGTGAAGACGATGAGCGAGACCACGCGCGGCTTCGTCAGGTGCCAGAACTGGACCCAGATTGCGGGTGGGTTGGGGAGAGTGGCCGATTGCATGATGGTGATTCGCGGTTGCGCGTGTAACGGCGGACTTGAGTCCGCTCCAACTCGCATTTTACTTGATGATCCCGGTGCTGGCTCAGCCGATCTGCGAAGCCTTCAGCAGCCGCTGCAGGTCCCCGAGCATGCGCTTTCCGTCCACAGCGGCCGGCCAGCGCATCATCACGTTGCCCCGGGGATCGACCAGGTAGATATGCGCGCGGTCCCTGGTGACCCCCGGTGCAAGGCTCATGCCGGGCGGCGTGAGGGCAACCGCCATGCCATTCAACTGAGCGAGCATCGCGGCGTCGGGGCGCTTGAGGTCGTCGACCACGAAGATGCGTTCGATGCGCGGCGCATTGCGGCCAAGGGCGAGCCTGACCTGCCGAATCGTCACCAGCTTCAGCTGGCAGGCGTCGGCGCATTCGCCCGAGTCGGAAGCCACGATCATCCACTTGCCGGCCAGCTCGGCGAAACTGAAGCGCTTGCCCTCGGGCGTCGAGAACTCCTGCGCGGGAAGGGTGGCCGGTGGCGACAGGAGTTCGCCGTAATTGGCTGTCGGCCGCGGCTCCATGAACTTGTACGCCAGGATCGACGCCGTGATCGGCGCCGCGAACAACGCGGCGAGCAGCAGCAGCTTGGTGCGCGGGCCGGTCATGTGAGCCGCTTCATGTTGAGCGCGATCCACAGGACCAGCGCGGTGACCGCCAGCGAAAGCCAGGTGAGCGCGTATTCGCGATGCTTGGCGATGCCCGCGTCGGGCCGCTCGCGCACCTGCTGCAGCCCGGGCGTATCGGCCTCCAGCAGCACGAGGACCGGCAGCACCACGAGCCCGGTGCGCTCGTGATACTTCTCGATCGAGAGGTTTTGCCAGACGTTGCCGGAGACGGTCTCCTTCGAAAGCTCGAGGTAGCGCGCAGGCGGCCGTGTCGCCAGGCCACTGACCTCGACGTGACCCTTGGGCACCACGACATCCGGCGGGCGTGGGTACGCCAAATCGCGCGCGACCCAGCCGCGATTCACCAGCACCGCATCGGTGGTGTTGTCGAGGCGCAGCGGCGTGATCACGTTGAAGCCCGCGCGCCCTTCATGGATCTGGTTGTCGATGAAGATCTGGCGATCGGCCATCCATTCGCCGCCCGCACGCACATGCCGATACATGAGACTCTCTGCGGTGGCGACCGTGCCGGTGAGGCGCACCGGCGCGTCCGCCATGCGCGCCTCGAGCAGCGCCTGGCGCGCGGTTTTCTCGGCGCCGCGGTCCACCTGCCACTGCGAAAGCGAAAGGGTGAGCGCGATGAAGGCCGCCGCCGCGATAGTTGTCACCAACCCCGGCTCGAAGGAAAATGGCCCGATGCGAATCGTCATCCTGTTGCTGCTCCTGGTGGTGCTGGCCAGCCTCTTCGCGGGGCTCTACTTCGTCTACAAGGACAAGGGCAACAGCAACCGCGCCGTCATCGCCCTCACGATACGCATCGGCGTCTCGCTGCTGGTCTTCGCCATCCTGATCGGCGCCTACTACTTCGGCTGGATCCCAGAGCGCGGCCTGTAGCCGCACTGAAGAAAAAACCGGGGATGTAACACCGGGGACAGACTCGGCTATTACACAGCAGCTTGCTGTGTAAACGCTGGGGTCTGTCCCCGGTGTTACATCCCCGGTTTTTGGGGTCCGGTCCTGCTAGACCCAGTAAACGAACACGAACAGCAGCAACCAGACCACGTCGACGAAGTGCCAGTACCACGACACTGCCTCGAAGCCGAAATGGTGGTCGGGCTTGAAGTGCCCGGCCACGCAGCGGAAGAGGATCACGATCAGCATCGTCACTCCGAGCGTCACGTGGAACCCGTGGAAGCCCGTGAGCATGAAGAATGTCGACCCGAATACCCCCGACGTCAACTTGAGGTTGAGCTCCGAATACGCGTGGTAGTACTCGAACATCTGCAGCGACAGGAAGATGATGCCCAGCAGGATCGTGAGGACGAGGCCCAGGATCAGGTTGGGGCGGTCGTTTTTCTTCAACGCCCAGTGCGCCCACGTGACCGTGACACCCGACGACAGCAGCAGGAAGGTGTTGATCGCGGGGATGCCCCACGCGCCCATCGGCGTGAACTCGGGCGGGCGGTAGGGACCGGCGGAGGGCCACTGGTTGGCGAAGTCCGGCCACAGCAGCTTGTTGTCCAGGTCGCCGAGCCAGGGGAGCGAATACACCCGCGCGTAGAAGAGCGCGCCGAAGAAGGCCGCGAAGAACATGACTTCCGAGAAGATGAACCAGCTCATCGCCCAGCGGAAGGACATGTCGACCTGGCCGTTGAAGAGCCCGCCCTCGCTTTCGCGGATGACAGTTCCGAACCAGCCGAAGAGCATGTACACCAGCGTGAAGATGCCGATGGCGAACGGGATCCATCCCGCGCCGTGGCTGTTCATCAGCAGGACGCCGCCGATCGCCATGAAGAAAAGCGCGACCGAGCCGACGACCGGCCAGTGCGACGGAGGTGCGAAGTAATACCCGGTAGTGTGTGTATTGGCCACGTTTGTATCCCTGTTTTTTGTCTGTTTCTACCTAGTCACCAGCTTCACCACGCCGAAGAGCACGAGGACGAAAATCACCGCGCACACCAGCCCCGCTGCGATCACGTGCTGCACCTTCAGCCGCTTCGTGTCCGCCTCGTATTCAGCGCCCCGGCGCACGCCGAGAAAACCCCAGAAAACCGCCTTGAAGGCCTGCTTCAAGTGCTGCCCTTCAAAGCCTCGAAAAATGTGTACGACAGCGAGATCGTGGTGAGGTCCTCCGGCGCCTTCGGGCTCACGAAAAACGTCACCGGCATTTCCCGCGTCTCGCCCGCCTGCAAAGTCTGGTTGGAGAAGCAGAAACATGCCTGCTTCTCGATCCAGCGCGCCGCGTTGGCGGGCGCCGTGTTCATCACCGCATGCGCCGTCACCGGCCGCCCCAGCGTGTTCACGACGCGGTAGCGCACCGTCGTCGCCTGGCCGGGATGCAGCTTCACGTTGCGGTCCAGCGCCTCGAACGTCCACGGCAATCCGGCGCTGCTCGCCAGGAGTTCCACCGTCACCGAGCGGCTCGCATCGACCTGCGTGTTCTGCGTCGAGACCACGCGCTGCTGCGAGATGCCGATCGCCTCGCAGATCTGACGGTACATCGGCACCATCGCAAAGCCGAACCCGAGCATTCCCAAGGCGATGACGAGGAGCTTGCCCATCATCTGGCGGTTGCGCAGCTGCAGGTCGTGGGCGGCTGCGGTCATCAGCGCATGAACTGCAGGATCAGGACGAGGTAGATGGCGAGCGCCGTCGCCGCCAGCACGAGGCCGGTGACGAGGGCGCCTTTGCGTTGCTTGTCGAGCGTCATTTGATGACCGGTGCCGTCTCGAACGTGTGGTACGGCGCCGGCGTCGGCAGGTGCGTCCACTCGAGCGAATCCGCGGCCTCCCACGGTTTCTGCTCGGCGGCCTTGCCGCTGCGGATGCAGCTGACCACGTTGAACAGGAAGATCAGCTGCGAGAAGCCGAAGATGAATGCGCCCACTGTCGAGATCGCGTTCCACTCGGTGAACTGCAGCGCGTAGTCCGGGATGCGGCGCGGCATGCCGGCCAGGCCGAGAAAGTGCTGCGGGAAGAACGCGACGTTGAAGCCGATCATCGACATCCAGAAGTGCAGCTTGCCCATGCCTTCGTTGTACATGTGGCCGGTCCACTTGGGCAGCCAGAAGTAGATGCCGCCGAAGATCGCAAAGAGGGCGCCCGACACCAGCACGTAGTGGAAGTGCGCCACCACGTAGTAGGTGTTGTGCAGCGTGATGTCCACCGGCGCCAGCGCCAGCACCAGGCCCGAGAAGCCGCCGATGGTGAACAGGAAGATGAACCCGATCGAGAACAGCATCGGTGTCTCGAAGGTCATCGAACCCCGCCACATGGTCGAGATCCAGTTGAAGATCTTCACGCCCGTGGGCACCGCGATGAGGATCGTCGCGTACATGAAGAACAGGTTGCCGGCCGCGGGCATGCCGACGGTGAACATGTGGTGGCCCCACACGACGAACGACAGGATCGCGATCGAGGCCGTGGCGTACACCATCGATGCATAGCCGAAGAGCGGCTTGCGCGCGAAGGCAGGGATGATCTGCGACACGATCCCGAAGGCCGGCAGGATCATGATGTAGACCTCGGGGTGGCCGAAGAACCAGAAGATGTGCAGGAACATCGTCGGATCGCCGCCGCCGGCGGCGTTGAAGAACGACGTGCCGAAGTGGCGGTCGGTCAGCAGCATCGTGACCGCGCCCGCGAGTACCGGCATCACCGCGATCAGCAGGTACGCCGTGATCAGCCAGGTCCACACGAAGAGGGGCATCTTCATCAGCGTCATGCCGGGAGCGCGCATGTTGAGGATGGTGGTGACGATGTTGATCGAGCCCATGATCGACGAGGCACCCAGGATGTGGATGGCGAGGATCGTCATGTCGACCGCCATGCCCTGCTGGATGACGAGCGGGGGATAAAGCGTCCAGCCGGAGGCGGCGGCCCCGCCGGGCACGAAGAACGAAGAGATGAGCAGCAGTGCCGCCGGGATCAGCAGCCAGAAGCTCCAGTTGTTCATCCGCGGGAACGCCATGTCCGCGGCGCCTACCTGCATCGGGATCAGCCAGTTCGCGAAGCCGACGAAGGCCGGCATGATCGCCCCGAACACCATCACCAGCCCGTGGATGGTGGTGAGGGAGTTGAAGAACTGGGGATCGAGCAGCTGCAGGCCCGGCTTGAACAGCTCGGCGCGAATCAGCAGCGCCATGGTGCCGCCCATGAGGAACATGGTGAACGAGAACCAGAGGTACATCGTGCCGATGTCCTTGTGGTTCGTGGTGTACATCCAGCGTGTGAAACCGGCGGGCGGGCCGTGGTGGTCGTGCGCTTCGCCGTGGCCGTGGTCGTGGGCAGTAGTGGCGTGGCTCATGGTGTGCTCCGCTTTCTATATTCGGTGAGTGCGTTACTTGCGCGCCGCGGCGACTTCGGACGGCTGAACTTCGCCGCCGGCGTTGCCCCAGGAGGTGCGCTCGTACGTGATGACGGCCGCGATGTCGGCGTCGGATAGTTGGGCGAAGGAAGCCATGGCGGTTCCGGGCTTACCCTTCAGCACGAGGCCGAGATGGGCAGCCTTGGGGCCGGTGGCGATCTTCGATCCGGCCAGCGCCGGGAAGGCGGGTGGCATGCCCTTGCCAGTCGGCTGGTGGCACGCGGCGCAACTGGCGGCGTACACCTTCTCTCCAGCGGCCTTGAGCTCGTCGGCGGTCCACTTCTTGTTGGGATCGGCGGCGGGCGCGGCGGCGGATGCTGCTTCAGCGGCGGGTGCGGCAGCGGCGGGAGGCGGCATCTTGGCCAGCTCGGCTTTCACCCACGCGGCGTAGTCGGCTTCCGACACCACTTCGACGACGATCGGCATGAAAGCGTGTTCCTTGCCGCAGATCTGGCTGCACTGGCCGCGGTAGGTGCCGATCTTGTCGGCGGAGAACCATGCCTCCTTGATGAAGCCGGGGATGCCGTACTGGTTCACGCCCAGCTGCGGGACATACCAGCCGTGGATCACGTCGTTGGAGGTGATCAGCAGGCGCACCTTCTTGCCGACGGGGACAACCATGGGGCGGTCGACCTCGAGCAGGTAATGCTCGTTCTTCTTCGCGCCGGGGCCATCACGCTCGTCGATCTGGTCGCGGGGAGTGGACAGGTTGGAGAGGTAGCGCACGCCCTCCTTCTGGTAGTCGTATTCCCAGCGCCACTGGTAGGCGGTGACCTTGATGGACACGTCCGCGTTCGACGCGTCCTTCATCGAGAGCATCGTCTTGGTGGCCGGCCACGCCATGGCGACCAGCACCACCAGCGGAATCAGCGTCCAGATGATCTCGACCATCGTGTTCTCGTGGAACTGGGCGGCCTTCGCGCCCTTCGATCGGCGGTGGCTGAACACCGACCAGAACATCGCCGCGAAGACGATCACGAAGATCACCACGCAGACATACATCACGCCCCAATGCAGGTCGTATGCGTCCTTTGCCATCGGCGAGGCCGGGGCCAGGATGTCGACGGCGTAATCGGCTAGTGCGCCGGACGAAGCCAGCAGCAAGGTTGCAAGCGCGGCTAGAGCGCGCAGCTGTTTCGAAAACATGGCCAACCCTTTTTTTAACAGTTTCTAATTTGCGGTGACGGGCATCCGGCATCGCAGGCTTTCCGCGAGCTGGCGCCTCCCTTCATCCGACAGTAACCTCCCCAACGGCACTGTGCGGCCGGCATAGGCGAGGCGCAGGCTGCAACGCGCACCGCTTTCACGCACGACCACGCGAGCCCAGGGCCGGTGAGCGACGAAACGCGTGTGGAACTGCGCATCGCGTGCCTCCACCCGCACCTCGAACTCGCCGACCTCCAGCCTTTCGAAGTCCGCGTCGTGCCTGCGCAACACGCGGAAAGCGAAGGCCAGGACCGCGACCTCGACGCCGGCGAACGGCATCACCGGCCACGCTCCGAAGGCCGCCGCTGCCGTCGCGACACCAAGCGTCGTGGCGGCCATCGCACAAAACACCCAGCGCTGTGCACCAACTCCCAAGGACCTGTTGGGCCTGGAATGGAACACAAACGGCGGGGATTCCGTGCTACGGACCATCGGAGAGAGCCGCTCCAAACCGCACCATTTTAGCCGACCCGCGCAGCGCGCGCAAAAATCAGCGGAAGGCAATGATCTATTGGGGTTCTTCGTCGGCGTCGGGGCCGTCGTCGGTCGCCGGCTTCCCGGGGACCTTGTATTCCTCGGAGGCCCAGGCGCCCAGGTCGCGGGTGCGGCAGCGCACGCTGCAGAAAGGGCGGTAGGGATTGGCGGGCGCGAAAAGCGCCGTCTTGCCGCAGCCCGGGCAGGGAACGCCGCGGGCGGATTTTGGCGGGATGCTGCTCACAAATTGCAGAAGGCGAGCTCGAACGGCACGTCGTGCTCGTAGACACGGGTCTTCTGGACACCCTCGGGCAGCAGGAACCGCACGTTGAGTGCGTACTTGTTGGCGCTGATCTCGGGTACGCAGGGCAACTCGTCGCCGAGCGAAAGACGCAGCATCTGTGCCGGCTTCTCGGCCGGGGTCTGCTGGTAGACGCCCTGGAAGGCGATGAGCGCAGTGGTGCGCCCGCTTTCACGCAGCACGCGCAGCACGATTGCCAGCGCGGCGTGTACCGGCAAGAGCGGCTTCAGCCAGGAATTGAGGTCGGCGCGGCAGCGCTCCGCAGGATGGTGCAGCCACGCATGGTAGGAAGGCAGGTCGAATTCGCTGGTGCCGCCGGGGATGCCCGCGCGCTGCTTGATCGACATCAGCCACTCGTTCTCGCGCAACGACTGCCCGGTCTTGCCCGACGTGGCATGCAGGTTGGCGAAAGCGCCCTCGATCTCGCCCAGCACGCCGTTGAGCTTTTCTTCCGAGATCGCGGGATTGTGGCGCAGCGCCTCCAGGAAGGTGCGCTGCCGGTCGAGCTCCTGCAGGAGGTCGCTCTTGAGGTCCGCGCGGCTGGCGACCTCGATGATCTCGAACATCCCGGTGAGGCACGCGTGGTACTCGTGGGATCCATGCCCCCCGAGGAAGAAAAACACGCGCTCGTAGAGGTCCTCGAGCCGCAGGAGCGTTCTGATGCGCTCGTTCAGTGGATATTCGTAGGTGATCACCGGACCCCGCCCTGAGGGTTGGCGGGATTGTGGGGCAATTCCCGTTTCAAAGCCAGATTCCAGCGCGGCTTTTACGCGATTCGAACGTACTCACCATGCAGCCTTTCGCATTGCGGCCCGAGAAGTTCGGGCGCGCCACCATTCCAGACCACGTCATCGGCCGCCTGCAGGCGTCGCCATCGTGGCCACTGTGCCGCCATGATGGCGCGCACCTGCGAATCTTCAAGTCCCGAGCGCGCCACGGTACGCGCGACCTGCAGTTCCTCGGGGATATCGACGACCAGGGTACGCGCGAGGCGATCGAGGTAGCCACGCGTCTCGAACAGCAGCGGCACCACCACGATCGCATACGCCCCCGTTGCGGCCGCGAGGCGCTCATTGGCCACCGCGCGCACCGCCGGATGCAGGATCGCCTCGAGCCGCGCGCGCGCGGTGGCATCCTCGAAGGCGAGCACACGCATGGCGGTCCGGTCGAGGGATCCGTCGCGGGCGATGTACTTCTCGCCGAATTCGCGCCGCAGCGCTTCCATCACGGCGCCCGCAGGGCCGGTGAGGTGGCGTGCGATCTCGTCGGTATCAACGACAGTGGCCCCGAACGACTCCAGCAGAGATGCCACCGTGGATTTGCCGGAGCCGATGCCGCCGGTCAGGCCCACGACGGCTTTCACCCGGGGAAGTGCCCGATCCACCACACCACGGCCTGGCGGCCAAAGAGCAGCGCCATCAGCCCGCCGAGTGCCAGGTAGGGGCCGAAGGGCAGGCGCGTCTCGATGCCGCGTTTCGAGAGGTACAGCAGCACACCGCCGATGACGGCGCCCGCGGTCGCCGAGACCAGCACGATGAACGGAATCACCTGCCAGCCGCACCATGCACCCAGGGCGGCGAGCAGCTTGAAGTCGCCGTAGCCCATGCCCTCCTTCCTGGCGATCAGCCGGAAACCCCAGTAGACCAGCCACAACAGCAGGTAGCCGCCGACCGCGCCCAGCACCGCCGACTTGACATCGACAAAGGTGCCGAAGAGGTTGAACAGGAGCCCCAGCCACAGCAGCGGCAGCGTAATGTCATCGGGCAGCAGGTAGGTATCGAGGTCGATGAAGGTGAGCGCGAGCAGCGCCAGCGCGAACACCAGCGCGCCCAGCAACGCGAACGAATAGCCGAAGCGCCACGCCATCAGCATCGCCAGCAGGCCCGCCACGATCTCGATCGCGGGATAGCGGAAGCTGATGGGGGTCTTGCACCCGGCGCACTTGCCACGCAGCACCACCCAGCTCACCACCGGGATGTTCTGCCAGGCCGTGATCGGCGTCGCGCATTTGGGGCAGCGCGAGCGCGGGTACATCAGGTTGAAAACCTCCGGCGCCGCCAATGGCTGGCCATTCAATTCCGCGCACTCCGCGCGCCACTGCGCTTCCATCATCTTCGGAAGGCGGTAGATCACGACATTCAGGAAAGAACCCACGCAAAGGCCGAAAAGCGCGACCGTGAGGTACAGCAGCGGGGGGTAGGCCTGAAGGGCGTTGAGGTAGTCCATTGGAAATAAAAGGGCGCGGAAATCGCTTTCCGCGCCCGATTACAGCCGGTGGGGGCTCAGATCGCCTGGCCCATCTTGAAGATCGGCAGGTACATCGCGACCACGATGCCGCCGATCAGGCCGCCCAGGACCACCATGATCATCGGCTCCATCAACGAGGCGAGCGAGTCGACCGCCTCGTCGACTTCCTGCTCGAAGAAGTCGGCCACCTTGGACAGCATCGCGTCCAGCGCGCCGGATTCCTCGCCGATCGCCACCATCTGCAGCACCATGCTCGGGAACACGCCCGAGTTGCCCATGGACACGGTGAGTCCGGTACCGGTCGAGACTTCCGCCTGGATCCTCTTGGTGGCTTCGTAATAGACGTAGTTGCCCGCCGCGCCCGCCACCGAATCGAGCGATTCCACCAGCGGCACGCCGGCGGCGAACATCGTCGACAGCGTGCGGCACCAGCGCGCGATCGTGGCCTTGCGGATAACGTCGCCGAACACCGGCACGCGCAGGATAATCCTGTCGATGATGCGTTGCATCGTCACCGACCTCTTCCACGAATAGAAGAAGAACCAGATGCCGGCGAAGCCTCCCGGGAAGACCCACCACCAGTTGCCGATGAACCAGTCCGAGATCGCCATCACGAAAAGCGTCGGTCCCGGAAGGTCCGCGCCGAAGCTCTTGAACAGGTCCTTGAACACCGGGATCACGAAGATCATGATCACCGCGGTCACCACGAGGGCCACGACGATGATCGAGATCGGGTAGAACAGCGCGCTCTTGATCTTGCCCTTGATCGCGAGGATTTTTTCCTTGTACGTCGCGAGGCGCTCGAGAAGCGTGTCCAGGATACCGGCGGCTTCACCCGCGGCAACCAGGTTGCAGAAGAGCGCGTCGAAGTAGAGCGGGTGCTTGCGGAACGCCTGTCCCAGCGAGGAGCCGGTTTCGACGTCGGTCTTGATGTCGAGCAGCAGCTTGCCCACCGAGGCGTTGGAGTGGCCGCGGCCGACGATGTCGAAGGCCTGCAGCAGCGGCACGCCCGCCTTCATCATCACCGCCAGCTGGCGCGTGAAGATGGTGATGTCCTTCTCCGTGATCTTCTTGCCGCCGCGCGCGGAGATCTTCTTGACCGAGATGTTGAGCAGGCCCTGGCGTCGCAGCTGCGCGAGGACGACGTGCTCGCCGACCGCGCGGACCTCGCCCTTGATCACCTTGCCGCTCTTGTCCTTCGCGGACCAGGTGTAGGTGTACTGCTTGACGTTCTTGTCAGCGCCCGGTTTCTTCGCTACGGCTGCCATGTCTTTGGCTCCCCTACTCGTTGGTGACGGCCTCGACCTCTTCGAGAGACGTCAGACCCTTCTTCACCTTGATCAGGCCCGACTTGCGCAGGTCCTTGACCCCTTCCCGCTCTGCCTGGTCGGCCAGGTCGATCGCGGTTCCGTTTTTCATGATGATCCGCTCCATCTCTTCCGAGATGGGCATCACCTGGTAGATCCCGACCCGGCCCTTGTACCCGGTATTCTTGCACACCTCGCAGCCGACAGGACCAAACGGCTGCCACGATCCGTCCAGGTCGTCGTCCCTGAAACCCGCCCTTTTCAGGGCTTCTTCGGGAATTTCGACCGGTTTCTTGCAGCTGCAAAGCTTCCGCGCCAGGCGCTGGGCGGTGACCATGATCACCGACGAGGCGATGTTGAATGGGGCGATGCCCATGTTCATCAGCCGCGTGAGCGTCTGCGGGGCGTCGTTGGTGTGCAGGGTCGAAAGGACCATGTGGCCGGTCTGCGCGGCCTTGATCGAGATCTCTCCGGTCTCGATGTCGCGGATCTCGCCCACCATGATGATGTCCGGGTCCTGCCGCAGGAAGGCCTTCAGCGCCACCGGGAAGGTGAGCCCCTGCTTGTCATTGATGTTGACCTGGTTCACCCCGGGCAGGTTGATCTCCGCCGGATCCTCCGCCGTGGAGATGTTGATCCCCGGCTTGTTGAGGATGTTGAGGCAGGTGTAGAGCGAAACGGTTTTCCCCGAGCCGGTGGGTCCGGTCACGAGCACCATCCCGTAAGGGCGCGAGATGGCGTTCATCAGGGCTTCCTTCTGCTCCGGCTCGTAGCCCAGCGCCTCGATGCCGAGCGTGGCGCTCGAGGGATCGAGGATTCGCATGCAGATCTTCTCGCCGAACAGCGTCGGCAGCGTCGAGACGCGGAAATCGATGGCTCGAGTCTTGGACAGCGTCATCTTCATGCGCCCGTCCTGCGGCACGCGCTTCTCCGAGATATCGAGCCTCGAGACCACCTTGATGCGGCTGGCGATCTTTTCCTTGATGGCGAGCGGCGGCTGCGCCACGTCGTAAAGCACGCCATCAGTGCGGTAACGGATGCGGTAGAACTTCTCGTACGGCTCGAAGTGGATGTCGGAAGCACCACCGTTGATCGCATCGAGCAGGATCTTGGTCACGTACTTCACCACCGGCGCGTCATCGATGTCCTCGGTGACTACCAGGTCGGCGTGCGCCTCGCCATCGGACACTTCGACGCCCGACAGGTCCACGTCGTCGGCGGTGGAAATGTCGAGCGCCTTGCTGGAGGCGTCGCCCAGGCGCTTCACGATCTTCTCGAGCTTGTCGTCCTCGACGACCACCGGCTCCATGTTCAGGCCGGTCGCGAACTTGACCTCCTGGAGGACCTGCTCGTTGGAGGGGTCCGACATCGCCACGAACACGCGGTTGCCCCGCTTGCCGAGCGCGATCACGCGGTGGTTGGCCACCAGCTTCGCGTCGATCAGGTTGGTCGGCAGTTGGTCAACGTCGACCGCATTGAGGTCGAGCAGCGGATAGCCGAACGTCTGCGCGGCAAACTGCGAGACATCCTTGGCGGAAAGCTTCTTCGTCTGCACGAGCTTCTGCACGAAGCTCATGTTTTCCTTGCTCGCCTCAAGTTGGATGGCGTTCGCGTCCGCCTGCACCAGGCGGCCTTGCTGGACGAGGGCGCGCCCCAGGGCGCTGAAGGAATTTGGTAATGCAGCCATGGCAATTTGTTTTAAATCAACACCATAATGCGCTTATTTAGTTTTCCTTGTAAAGAAAGGCTACTCGCTTCGGCTATAATTTTCGACCCCTATGCGTCTACACGTCCTCGGCATCAACCACCAAAGCGCTTCCCTGGAGATCCGCGAGAAGCTTGCCTTCCCGCCGGAGAGCCAGGGCGCCGCCCTTGCAGAGCTCGCCGCGCAGTCCGGCGTGGCCGAGGTCGTCCTCGTCTCCACCTGCAACCGGACCGAGATTTATTGCCGCGCGGATGACGCCGCCACGGCGCGTGCCTGGCTGGTGCAGGCGGCGGCGAAGGCGGGCGTGGAAGTCGATCCCCTGCTCTACCTGCACACCGACGACGCCGCCGTCCGCCATGCTTTCCGCGTGGCCTCGGGCCTCGACTCCATGGTGCTCGGCGAGCCCCAGATCCTCGGACAGGTGAAACAGGCGGTTCGCGCCGCGGAAGGCGCCGGCACGCTGGGCTCGCTGCTCAACCGGCTCTTCCAGCAAACCTTCTCCGTGGCCAAGCAGGTGCGCACGGAAACCGCGCTCGGCGCCCAGTCCATCTCCATGGCCGCGGCCGCCCTCAAGCTGGCGCAAAACCTCTACGGCGACCTCTCGCGCACCCGCATGCTGCTGATCGGCGTGGGCGAGATGGTCGAGCTGGCGGCAACCTATTTCGTGGCGCAGCGGCCGCATTCGGTCACCGTGGCCAACCGCACCCTCGCCCGTGGCCAGGCCTTCGCGGAGCGCTTCGACGCCAAGGCCATCGCGCTCTCGGAGCTGCAAACGAGCATCTCCGAATACGACATCATCATCACCGGCACCGCCTCGACGCTGCCGATCCTGGGCAAGGGCCTCATCGAGCGCGCGCTCAAGGCCCGCCGCCGCCGCCCGATCTTCATCGTCGATTTCGCGGTACCGCGTGACGTCGAGCCTGAAGTCGCCGGGCTGGAGGACGTGTTCCTCTACACCATCGACGACCTCGGCACGATCGTGCAGGAAGGCGCCGAGCTGCGGCGCGCGGCGGCGACCGAAGCCGAGGGCATCGTCACCAGGCAAGTGGACGTATTCCGCTCGTGGCAGGGCGCGCGTGCCGCCGCACCGGCGATCGTGGAGCTGCGCCGCCGTGCCGATACCTATCGCGAAGCGGAGTTGGTGCGCGCAAGGCAGAGGCTTGCGCGCGGCGACGATCCCGCGGAAGTCCTCGAGGCGCTCGCCAAGGGCATCGCCAACAAGTTCCTGCACCACCCCACCCAGGCACTCTCGCGCGCGGCCGAAGGCGAACGCGAAAGCCTGCTGCGCGCCATCGAGACGCTCTACCCCGACGTCGAAGGCGAGGCGAAGTGATGAAGCCCACCATCGCATCGCGGCTCTCGAGCCTCGACTCGCGCCTGAAGGAAATCGATTCCCGCCTCGCGGACCCGGATGCCTCGAATGACCGCGACAGCTTCCGCAAGCTCTCGCAGGAGCGCGCCGAGATCCAGCCCGTGGTCGAGCTTTTCGGCGAATACCGCAGGGCCGAAGGTGACCTGGCCGCCGCCGAGGATATGGCGAAGGACCCGGAGATGCGCGACTTCGCCGAGGACGAAACCCGGACCGCGCGTGCACGCATCGCCACCCTCGCCGAAGACCTGCAGCGCATGCTGCTGCCGCGCGACCCGAACGACGACAAGAACCTGATCCTCGAGATCCGCGCCGGCACCGGCGGCGACGAGAGCGCCCTCTTCGCGGGCGACCTCTTCCGCATGTACACGCGCTTCGCGGAGCGCAACCGCTGGCAGGTCGAAGTGGTCTCGGAAAGCCTCGGCGACGCGGGCGGCTTCAAGGAAGTCATCGCGCGAGTCGTGGGCAACGGCGCCTACTCCAGGCTCAAATTCGAATCCGGTGGCCATCGCGTGCAGCGCGTCCCGGCCACCGAGACCCAGGGTCGCATCCACACCTCGGCGGCAACTGTCGCCGTGATGGCCGAAGCCGACGACGCCTCCGACGTGATCATCAATCCCGCGGACGTGCGCGTGGACACCTTCCGCGCGAGCGGCGCGGGCGGCCAGCACATCAACAAGACCGACTCCGCGGTACGCCTCACGCATGCGCCCACCGGCATCGTCGTCGAATGCCAGGACGGCCGCAGCCAGCACAAGAACAAGGAGCAAGCCTGGCGCGTGCTCGCCGCCCGCATCAAGGACAAGCAGACGCGCGAGGCCCAGGCCAGGGAAGCCAGCGAACGCAAGAGCCTCATCGGCTCCGGCGACCGTTCGGACCGTATCCGCACCTACAACTTTCCGCAGGGCCGCGTCACCGACCACCGCATCAACCTCACGCTGCACAAGATCGACGCCATCATGGATGGCGACCTGGTGGAGATCACCGGCGCCCTCGCCGCCGAGCGCCAGGCGGAGCTGCTCGCGAGCCTCGGCGAGAACGCCTGATGCTGGCACTCGGCGCCGCGCTGCAGGAAGCCGAAGCCGTCATCGGTCGCGTCGATGCGCAGGTGATCTTCTCCCACCTGCTCGGCGTGAACCGCGCCTACCTGATCGCCAATCACATGCGCATCCTCACCGAAAGCGAGGATGCGCGCGCCGACATGCTGGTGGCGCAACGCTCGATGGGCGTGCCGGTTGCGTACCTGCTGGGCAAGCGCGAGTTCTATTCGCGCGACTTCACGGTGGGCACGGATGTATTGATCCCGCGCCCGGAGACCGAGACGCTGGTGGAAGCGGCCCTGAAGGTCATCGCAGGTGCCACGCAAGCGGCGATAGCCCGGGATCCCATTCGCGTCCTCGACCTCGGAACCGGCAGCGGAATCGTGGCGATCACACTCGCGCTTGAATGCCCGCGCATCGAGGTCACCGCCACCGACCTTTCCGAGGCCGCCCTCGAAATCGCGCGCGCCAATGCAAATGCCCTCGGCGCAAAGGTGGAAATCCTGCACGGCAGCTGGTTCGCCCCGGTTCAGCGCCGCCGCTTCGATCTCATCGTCAGCAATCCGCCCTACATCGCGGACGGTGACCAGCACCTCGAGCAGGGCGACCTGCGCTTCGAGCCGAAATCCGCGTTGTGCGACGGCAGTGCCGATGGCCTCGATGCCATCCGGGCGATCGTCGAAGGCGCTCGCGGGCACTTGAAACCGGGCGCAACGATCCTCATTGAACACGGGTACGACCAGGCCGCGGCCGTGGCGCTGCTGTTGCGCGAGGCAGGCTTCGGCGCCCTCGAATCGATTCCCGACCTCGCCGGCATCCCGCGCGTGGCTGGCGGTAAACTAGCCTGAAACCTTAGGAGAACCCCATGAGCGTCCAGGACACCATCAAGCAGCAGGTCGAAGGCCACCCCGTCGTGCTTTACATGAAGGGCTCGCCGCAGATGCCGCAGTGCGGCTTTTCCGCCACCGCCACCAAGATCCTGCAGATGGTCGGCGCGAACGACGTCTTCACTGTCGATGTCCTGCAGGATGCGGACATCCGCGACGGCATCAAGCACTACGCCAACTGGCCGACCATTCCCCAGCTCTACGTGAACGGGGAATTCGTCGGCGGCTGCGACATCATGAAGGAGATGTACCAGTCGGGCGAGCTGCAGGCGCTGATCACCACCGTGAAGAAGTAGATGCGCCCCGCGCGCGGCTCCACCAGGCTGCGCGCGATGTCCGGCTCCGGGGCCGGCAAGGCCGGGTTGCTCGCAGCCCTCCTCCTTTGCCTGTTCACGGGCAATGTGCTTGCCGACGTCACCGTGTTTGCGGCGGCGAGCCTCAAGGAGTCCCTCGACGACGTCACGAGGTCGTTCCAATCCTCGAGCGGCATCAGGACCGTGATCTCCTACGCGGGCAGCAATGCGCTGGCGAAGCAGATCGAAAGCGGCGCGCCCGCCGGCGTCTTCATCTCCGCCGATAGCGCCTGGGTCGACTACGTAGGGACGCTTGGTGCGGTAGTGCCGGGCTCGCGCGCCAACCTGCTCGCCAACGACCTCGTATTGATCGC
>JBDSMR010000031.1:0-14602 GCA_039915735.1 Usitatibacter sp.
TGGCGGCGCGCGTAGACCTCGATCGCGCGGCGACAGACTTCGTTCACGCTCGTGCCCTCCTTGATGGCGCGGACGCGGGCGGCTTGAAGCAGGCGCTCGTCGATGGAAAGGGTGATGTTGGCCACTGGGGCTCCACAATCCGAATTACACGGAATCAGTGTAGCACGGGTTATGTGGGCGGCCGCTATGACAAGCACGCGCGAGTTGGTGATCCTCTTTCGGGAGCGCTAGCCTCTACCCCCCGGCAACCACTCCTCCCCGAACAAAGGAAACCGCCGTGCCATTCCCACGGATTCCTGCTTCGCCGCTTCGAGCACCTTCCCATCCTCACGCCTTGCCAGCACCTCCCCGATCAGCGTCCCCACCCGGAGGAAATCCTTCTCCTTCATGCCGCGAGTCGTCATGAAGGGACTCCCGATCCGAATCCCGCTCGAGACATTCGGCGGCTTCGCGTCGAACGGAATGCCGTTGCGGTTGGTGATGATGCCGACGGATTCCAGGTCGGCCTCCGCCTGCTTTCCCGATGCGACCGCGCTCGTGACGTCAACCAGCACCAGGTGCGTATCCGTACCGCCCGTAACGAGCCGCAACCCCTGCGCGCGGCACCCATCCGCGAGTGCTTTCGCATTTGAAATCACCTGGGCGCCATACCGCCGGAATTCCGGCGTCATGCATTCCTTGAAGAGCACCGCCCGCGCCGCGATCATGTCCAGCTTCGGCGCGCCCTGCAGCCCCGGAAAGACTTCTCGATCGATCTTCGCTGCGAACTCCCGCCGGCAAAGGATCAAGCCACCACCACGCGGGCCGCGAAACGTCTTGTGCGTCGAAGTGGAGACCACATCCGCGTGCGGAAACGGCGAAGGAATCACGCCCGCCGCCACCAGCCCTACGTTGTGCGCTAGGTCCACGAGCAGGATCGCCCCCACCGAGCTCGCCACCTCCTTGAATGCTGAGTAATCGATCGTGCGTGGGTACGACGAACAGCCGCAGATGATCATTGCGGGCTGGTGCTCGCGCGCGAGTGACGCCACCTGATCCATGTCGATACGTTCCGTGGCGCGCTCCACGCCGTAGTGCACAGCCTTGAAGGCCTTTCCGCTGTAGTGGAATTTCGCGCCGTGGCTCAGGTGGCCGCCGTGCGTAAGCTCCATCGAGAGGATCGTGTCGCCGGACTTGAGCAGCGCGTTCAGGATGGCCACGTTGCCGATCGTCGCACTCATGGACTGGACGTTTGCGTGCTCGCACCCGAAGAGCGCCTTGGCCCGCTCGATAGCGATGGCCTCCAGGCGATCGGCCAGTTCGCAGCCGGCGACGAAGCGCTTGCCCGGATAGCCTTCGCCGTTCTTGTTGGCCCAGATGCTCCCTTCCAGGCAGGTGGCATAGGGCGAGGCGAAGTTCTCGGACGCGATCAGGTTGATCGTAGAGATCTGCCGCTCACGCTCCTGCCGCGTAAGCGCCGCCAGCTCGGGGTCGAAGGGCTCGAGCAGGTCGGCTCGTTCGTCGCGGGTCATGGCGCTACCTCGTATTGGAGAACTCACTCGAGCGACGCATCGCCGATCTCCCGTGCCGCACGCTGCAGGAGCGGAACCCGGGCCTTCACCTCATCGAGGGAGGCGCGCGCACTCGGCACCGAAATGCCCAGCCCGGCAATCAAGCTGCCGTTGGGCAGGCGGATCGGAACTGCACATCCGACCACGCCCGGCGCGGACTCCTCCTTGCTGGCCGCCCAGCCATTCTTGCGCACGTTGTTCACCACGGCCTTCAGCTTGGCCGCCGAGACAATGGTGTTGGGCGTGAGTCGCGGCAACTCCGTGCTGCCCAACCAAAGCTCGAACTGCTCCACCGGCATCTCGGCCAGAAAGATCTTGCCGATGGACGAGCAGTGGATCGGGGCATGCCGCCCCTGCTCCACGTGAAGGCCGGCGGATCGGGCGGCGCGCACGGCGTCCACGTAGACGACCTCGTTGCCCGCGCGCACGCCAATCTGGCACGGCTCCCCGACCTTGGCTGCGAGAGCGACGAGGATGCGGTGCACGCGATCGGAGCGGATGGCGGCCTCCATCGTGGCGGCGCCCAGCTGCACCAGCGCGGGCCCCACCAGGAGCTTCTTCGATCCGAATGCACGCTTCACCAGCCCGCGCGCCTCCAGTTGCGCGGCCAGGCGGTGCACCGTTGGCACGGGAACTGCGCAAAGCGCAGCCAATTCCGTCACGGAAGTGGGTCTCGCCGCCCCCGCGAGCGCCGCCAGGATCGCGAACGCGCGGTCCATCGGCTGCTCGCGCGGCTCGGCCGGTACCTTTGCTTTGCGGGCGGTGCGCATGCTGGCAATGTTACTTGACTCTCGCGCGATCCTGCGATCACAATCGAAGAAACGAGAATATTACTTCCATTTTTCGGAATCTCGTTCTCGGCACCACCCCATCGACGTCCAACCACGGGAGTCACGCATGAATGCACTGTTGCGAATGGGGCGCCGCGCCGCCTCCGCCATGTTGTTCGCCGCCATCGGCATCACCGCATCGGGAATCGCAACGGCACAGGCGCCTGCCTCCCGGCTGGACGAGATCGTCAAGCGTGACAAGCTCATCGTCGCCACCTTCAACAGCGCCCCGCCCTTCTGCTACACCGATGAAAAGGGCGAGCTCGTCGGGTTCGACATCGACGTCGCCAGGTTCATCGCCAAGTCTCTGCTGGGCGACGAGGGCAAGATCGAGTTCGTCATCGTGAACAGCGAAGGCCGCTGGCCGGCCGTGAACTCCGGCCGTGCCGACATCGGCCTCGCCACGACCACGGTTTATCCGGACCGTGCGCTGCGCGTGGCCTTCACGCGGCCTTACATCGATTCCAGCGTCTCGATCCTCGTACGCAAGGACGCGAAGGTGACGACGCTGAAGGAACTGAACAACGCGAAGTTCACGCTCGCGAACCTCACCAACCCGCAGATGGTGGACCGCCAGAAGCGCTTCCTCCCCAACATGAAGGTGGTGACGTTCGATACCATCGCCTCCCTCTTCACGGCGGTGAAGAGCGGCCAGGCGACGGCGCTGCAGATCGATACGCCGGTAGTGAACTGGTACGCCCTCAACAACCAGGACCTCATGGCGCTTCCCGAAACGTTGGCCAACATCCAGGGCAACGCCATCTTCATGAAGCCCGGCGATTTCACGCTGTGGCTTTGGATGGACACGATGGTGAACGAAATGACGTCGGGCTCGCGCTACTCGCAGTACTCCGACATCTACAAGAAGTGGTTCGGCACCAACCCGCCGCCGCAGCGCTTCTACGCGGCAGGGGCGGCTGCGGCAACCTCGGCACCGGCGCCCGCAAGAGCAGCACCGGCAGCGCCCAAGAAGAAGTAGCGCGCCTCGCCGCGTGCATGGCCGTCGACTTCACCTTCCTCACCCGCGTCGCCCCGGCGCTGGCCGAGGGCCTCACCAACACGCTCACCCTCGCTGCCGCCGCCATCGTTCTGGCGGCGGCGTGGGGCGTACCGGTGGTGATGGCGCTGCTGTCCCGCTACCGGACCGTCTCCGGACTCGCCCAGGCCTATGTCGAGGTCGTGCGCAACACACCGATCCTGGTGCTGATGTTTTTCATCTTCTTCGGATCCGGGTTCGCGGGCTATCCCTTGTCGGGATTCGTCGCGGGCCTCATCGCGCTGGTGCTGCAGAACGGGGCCTACGCGGCGGAGATCTACCGCGGTGGCATTCGCGCCGTCTCGCAGCGCATGCCCGAGGCGGGCATGGCCCTGGGCCTTACCCCCCGCCGTTCGTTCGGCCTGATCGTCCTGCCCATTGCGCTCCGCAACGTGATTCCGCCCCTCTCGAACCAGGGCGTCATGGTCATCAAGGACACGTCGATCGCCGCGACGATCTCGGTGGCCGAGATCACCTTCAAGGCACGGCTGCTGGCGGACAGCACGGCGGCGGTCTTCGAGATCTTCTTCACCCTCGCCCTCTTCTACCTGGCGATCACGGCCATCTTCTCCGGGGCCATGCGCCTGCTGGAATGGCGCGTGAGGATCGCTTGATGGACGTCCTCTTCCAGGCCCTGCCGCAGCTCGCCAAAGGCACGGTCACCACGCTCTACCTGGCAGCTGCGTCGGTCGTGCTCTCTACTGTTCTGGGCCTGGTGCTCGCCATCCTGCAGCTCTACGGCGGGATCATCCTGCGCGCGCTGGTCGAGATCTACCTCTACATCGTGCGCGGCGTGCCGCTGCTGGTCATGCTCTTCACGATGTACTACGCCCTGCCGTACGCGAACATTCGCATCGAGCCGAACAGCGGGGGCATCGTCGTGATCGGCGCCTACTTCGCCGCCTTCATGGCCGAGGTCTTCCGCGGCGCCGTACTTTCCGTGCCCCGCGGGCAATGGGAGGCGGCCCGCGCCGTGGGGCTCCGCACCCCGCGCATCCTGCTGGACGTCGTGCTGGCCCAAGCCACGCGGGTAGCCGGCCCGCCCTACATCAACACCTGCATCATGGTCGTGAAGGGCACTTCGCTCGTATCGATCATCGGCCTGATGGATGTGACCTACGTCGGCAAGCAGATCGTGGAGCGCACGCTGGCGCCCTTCGAGATCTTCGGCGCGGTGGCGCTCGTCTACTTCACCCTGTGCTTCGCGCTTTCGCGCCTGGGCCGCTACCTCGAGTCACGGGTGAACTATGCCTACTGAGATCGAGATCCGCAGCCTCTCGAAGTGGTACGGCAAGCAGCAGGTCCTCAAGGGCATCACCACGGACGTCAATCGTGGCGAGGCGCTCGTCGTCATCGGGCCGAGCGGGTCAGGCAAGACCACGCTGCTTCGCTGCATCAACCTGCTGGAGGAGTTCCAGGAAGGCGAGATCCGCATCGCGGGCGAGCCCATGGGCTACTCGGTCGATGCGGGCGGCAAGCGAGTGCGCCGCTCCGAAGCGGAGATCGCCCGCATGCGCGCGAAGCTGGGCATGGTCTTCCAGAGCTTCAACCTCTTCCCGCACATGTCGGCCCTGAAGAACGTCGCGTTGGGTCCGGTGCGCGTCCTGGGCACGCCGCGCAAGGAAGCCGCGGAGCAGGCCCGCGCGATGCTCGCGCGAGTGGGCCTTGCGGACAAGGCAGACGCGACGCCCGCCCAGCTCTCGGGAGGGCAGCAGCAGCGTGTGGCCATCGCGCGCGCGCTCGCGATGAAACCCAAGGCCATGCTCTTCGACGAAGTCACCTCCGCGCTCGATCCCGAGCTGGTGGCCGAGGTGCTCGATGTCATGCGCCAGCTCGTGCAGGAGGGTATGACGATGGTGATCGTCACGCACGAGATGGCCTTCGCGCAAGCATTCGCGCACCGCGCGCTCTTCATGGCCGAAGGGGAGATCGTGGAGCAAGGCGAGCCCACGAGGCTCTTCAGCGATCCCCAGTCCCCGCGCTTGCAGGCATTCCTCAAGCGCTTCAAGGAGGGTTACCAGTTATGAGCTTTCCCCGCGGCCCCCTTCACGGCTTGCGCGTCATCGATGCGGGCAACATGATCGCGGGGCCCCTGGCCGCCACGCAGCTCGCGGACTTCGGTGCAGAGGTGATCAAGGTCGAGATACCCGGCCTCGGTGACTCGATGCGCCACTGGACGCCCATGAAGGATGGCCAGTCGCTCTGGTGGAAGGTGATCGCACGCAACAAGCGGCTCATCACCCTGACACTCTCGAAGCCGCGCGCGCAGGAGCTCTTCCGCCAGCTCGTGGCCACGGCCGACATCGTCATTGAGAACTACCGCCCGGGTACGTTCGAGCGCTGGGGCCTGGGTTACGCGGACCTGGCGAAGATCAATCCGAAGCTCGTGATGGTGCGGGTCTCGGGCTTCGGGCAAACAGGCCCCTACGCCAAGCGCGGGGGCTACGGCACGATCGCGGAGGCCTTCTCCGGCATCCCGTCGTTCACGGGGTTTCCCGACCGGCCCCCGACGCTCCCCGGCTTTCCGATGGCCGATTCCGTGGCCTCCACGTTCGCCGCCATGTCGGCCATGTTCGCGATCTACAACCGCGACCACGGGGGCGGCATTGGGCAGGAGATCGACGTGAGCCTCTACGAACCACTCTTCCGCCTCGTGGAATCGCAGGTGATCGGCTTCGACCAACTGGGCATCGTGAAGCAACGCCAGGGCAACCGCCTCGCCGAGGACTCGCCGCGTAACACCTACCAGACGCGCGACGGCCGCTGGATCGGCATTTCGGCAAGCTCCCAGAAAACCTACGAACGTCTCGCGCACGCCATCGGGATGCCCGAACTCATCACGGACCCGCGCTTCCTGGACAATGCATCGCGCTGCACCCATGACGTTGCCCTCGACACAGTGATCGCCGAGTGGTTCCGCGAGCGCGACTGCGACGACATCATGGCGCTCTTCGAGAAGGCGGAAGTGGTGGCCGGCCCGGTGCTCGACATCCGCGACATCTTCAAGGATCCGCACTACCTCGCACGCCAGAACATCGTCTCCGTGCCTGATGGCGACTTCGGCGAGGTGCGCATGCAGGGCGTGACCCCAAAGTTCTCGCGCACGCCGGGCGAGGTGCGACATTCCGGCGGCGCGCTCGGTGCTGACAACCGCGCGGTCTTCATCGAAGAGCTCGGGGTTTCCGAGGCCGAATTCGCGGCCCTGCAAGCGCAGGGAGTGATCTGATGGCGGGCATTTTCGAGGGCGTGAGGCTGGTGGGCGCCGGACAGGCGGTCTACGCGAAGAAATCCACACGCAGCGTGCAGCGGCTTTTCTACGAGGCGGGCACGGCCGCGCTCGAGGACGCGGGCCTTGCCTGGCGCTCGGTTGACGGGCTCGCGGCCACCTGCTTCCTGTTGCCGCCTGACAATGTCGCCACACTCGCGGAGCACCTGGGCATCGAGGCGCGCTTTCTCTTCCAGGGGCTCTATGGCGGCGCTTCCGGCGTCATCGGCATGGCGCACGCGGCACGCGCGATCCGCGATGGCTCCATCGACGTGGCACTGTGCATGGCCGCGGATTCTTTCGACGTCGCGGCGCATAACGCAACGCTCGACCACTTCAACGGCTCCGTGCAGGAGTTCATGTCGCCGCAAGGCTTCGGCGGGGCCAACGGTATGTTCGCCCTGCACACGCGTCTGTACATGGAGCGCCACGGCGCCACGCGCGAGGATTTTGGGAATTTCTGCATCGCGCTGCGCGAGAACGGGCTGCTTAATCCGAACTCGCTGTTCAAGGTGCCGCTCACGATGGACGCCTACCTCAACGCGAAACCGATCGCGGACCCGCTGCGGCTCTACGACTGCGTGATGCCCTGCATCGGCGCCGACGCGGTGGTCCTTGTCTCGGAGAAGATCGCTGCCGGGTTGAATGGGCCCTCGCTTCGCCTGCTGGCCTCGGAAGAGATCCACAACTACCCGGCCAACGACATCTACGGCGTACCCGGCGGATTCCATGGCTTCAGCGAGCGCCTCTTCGCCGGGGCTGGGGTGACGCCTTCGCAGATGGACTTCGCACAGCTCTACGACGACTACCCCGTCATGGTCTACGCGCAACTCGAGGGCCTGGGGTTCTGCAAGCGGGGAAGCTCACCCAAGTTCATTCGCGAGATGGGCATTACGGTAAAGGGGAAGCTCCCGGTCAACACCGGCGGCGGGCAACTCTCCGCGGGCCAGGCAGGTGCGGCCGGCGGGATGATCGGCGTGTACGAGGCGGCGACGCAGCTCCTGGGTCGCGCGGGTGCCAGGCAGGTGAAATGCCGCAGGGGCCTCGTCGCGGGCTACGGCATGGTCGCGTTCGGACGCGGCCTTTGCTCGAGCGCCGCCATTCTCGAACGCGTCGAATGACGGAGATCGCCATGCTGAAGCCCCAACCGCGCATCACGCAGCTCAATCGTGCATTCTGGACCGGCTGCAACGAGGGTCGCCTGATGATCCAGCGCTGCCCTGCGTGCCAGAAGGGCATCTTCTATCCGCGCGCGTGCTGTCCCTTCTGCAGGCACGGGGACATCGAGTGGGTCCAGGCCTCGGGAAAGGGCAGAGTCATCTCCCACACCACAGTGCATCGCACCCACCATGACGGCTTCAACGCCGATGCGCCCTACGTGTTTGCGGCGATCGCGCTGGACGAGGGCCCCTGCCTCTACACCCAACTCAACGGCGCGCCCGTCGATGGCACTTCGCTCACCGGACGTGCGGTCCAGGTGGAGTTTGTGGCCCACGGACCCGAGCAGCGGATCGCGGCGTTCCGGTTGGTGTGATCGGTCGCTGCCGAGGCTCGGACAGCGATCTGGCGCCGATGCAGCGCGCCGCGACCAAAAGCGAGGAAAGCAGGCCGGATTCCGGGACGCTGTGAATCCGGAATCCCGGCTTTCCGGGGCGGGTTGACTACAACGAGCAGCGACCCCACGGCTCACTTGGCCATCTGACCCCAAGTGAATACGCCCAATCAGGTCTGAGTGTTGCCTTGCGAGGTGCCGAAACTCCAGCTTAAAACTGTCTGCTAACGGGGAGAACGTCAGTATCAGTCTCATGGGCCAGTCCCAAGAAAAAGGGGCCTGCAAGGCCCCTTGAACATGGTTCCTGTCTCAGTTCAATCCCAGCTCAGCGCCCCACCTGTCTGATACTCGATAACCCGCGTCTCAAAGAAGTTCTTTTCCTTCTTGAGATCAACAAGCTCGCTCATCCACGGGAACGGGTTGGTGGCACCGGGGAACAACACATCCAGGCCAATCTGCTGAGCCCGGCGGTTAGCCACAAACCGCAGGTACTCCTTGAACATCGGCGCATTCAGGCCCAGCACGCCGCGCGGCATGGTGTCCTCGGCATACGCGTACTCCAGCTCCACGGCCTGGTGGAAGAGCGCGGTGATTTCCTTGCGGAACTCCTGCGTCCACAGGTTGGGGTTCTCGAGCTTGATGGTGTTGATGAGGTCGATGCCGAAATTGCAGTGCATCGACTCATCCCTCAGGATGTACTGGTACTGCTCCGCCGCACCCGTCATCTTGTTCTGGCGGCCCAGCGAGAGGATCTGCACGAAGCCCACGTAGAAGAAGAGGCCTTCCATCAGGCAGGCGAAGACGATGAGGCTTCTCAGCAGCGCTCGATCGCTCTCCTCAGTTCCCGTCTTGAACAGAGGATCGGTGAGTGTGTTGATGAACGGGATGAGGAAATCATCCTTGTCGCGGATGCTCTTCACCTCTTGATACGCAGCGAAGATCTCGCTTTCATCCAGGCCCAGGCTCTCCGCGATGTACTGGTAGGCGTGGGTGTGGATGGCCTCCTCAAATGCCTGGCGCAGCAGGTACTGGCGACATTCGGGCGCGGTGATGTGGCGATAGGTGCCGAGCACGATGTTGTTGGCGGCAAGGCTATCGGCGGTGACAAAAAATCCGAGGTTGCGCTTGACGATCAGGCGCTCGTCATCGGTGAGTCCCTGCGGGTTCTTCCACAGGGCGATGTCCCGGTTCATGTTCACTTCCTGGGGCATCCAGTGGTTGGCGCAGCCGGAGAGGTACTTGTCCCAGGCCCACTTGTATTTGAACGGCACCAGCTGGTTCACGTCCGTCTTGGCGTTGATGACGCGTTTGTCCTCGGCACGCACGCGGGTGTGCGTGGGGGCGGGGGCCGGAGGCGGAGCGCTGACGGGCGTGGGTTGTGCGGGGCTGGTGCGGCCCGACGGCGTGCTGTGCAGCATCTGCAGGCCGGGCGTGGGGGCGGGCGTGGTTTCGTCTTCGAAGCTGAGCATTCTCTGGAATTCCTCTGGCGTTAAAAAAGCGCCACTTTTTATTGAAGTTATTACGCGTTCTTGAAATGGCATCCCGGACCGTTGCCGCAAATGCGGCGTCCGGGATGACTACTAGGCCGCCACCAGCCTCGGGGGAGCGACTTCACTGCGCGCGGCACTGGATTTCCAATGCAGCGCCTGGAGATTCGACGGGTCCGTGGAGCCACCGAGGCGGGCGGGGACGATGTATTCCATCTCCCAGCCAAACGGCGAGTGGCGCTTGCCGAAATCGCCATAACGGATGAGGTTTCCGAGGCAGTCCTTGCGGAATTCCCAGGAGTTCATCTGGCCGGAGACCGGGCTGGTGCGCGCCCAGAGGGCTCTTTTGAGGTCTTCCAGCATGGTCATGTGGACTTGCAAACCCGCCATGGCAACCCCCCGGTTTTGTTGGTCTGGACTGGGGGGTACTTTGCTACAAGATATGGGGTTGGTCAAGCCTTCCAACCGCTACATATCGTGGGTACAAGTTGTGGAGAAGCTGTGGATAACTCTGGATAACGGGGTATAACTCGGGGCTATTCGGCCTTATTGCGCAGGGGACGGCCTTCCACCTGGTGGGCGAGGTTCTCGAGGAAGATTTTGGCCACCCTGCCCTCGTTGCCCGCGGAATGGCCGGCGCTGTGGGGGGTGACGATCACATTGGGGATATCCCAGAGGGGGGAATCGGGGCCTAGCGGCTCTTTGTTGAAGACGTCGAGGTAGGCTCCTGCTATTTGCCTTTCCTTAAGTCTTTGAATTAATGCTTCTTCTTCGATGATTTCGCCTCTTCCCACGTTGATCACGTGGGCCCCGGGCGGCAGGCTTGTGAGCACCTGCTTATTGATGAGTTTTTCGGTCTTTTCGGAGAGCGGGCAGGCGATGACCAGCCAATCGGCCTTGGGGGCGGCTTCCAGGATCTGGTCGTAAGTGAATGTGGGGTGGTTGCCGGCTTTGTTTGCCGTATTCCGGACCACGATGATTTTCAGCCCGATGGCGCTGAGCCACGCCGCCAGCGATTGGCCGATCGGACCCCAGCCCAGGATCACCGCGGTCTGGCCGGCGAGGTCGGGGGGGAGGTTCGTGATTAATGACTTCCACTGCTTCGCGCGCTGCTGCTCCATGAGTTGGGGGAGCTTTCTTCCCAGGGCGAGGATTCCCGCGAGCGCCGACTGCGCCACGATGCTGGCGCTGGCCCCGGACGATGTCGTGATGACAACTCCACGTGACTGCAGCTCCGGGTAGATCGGGCGGTCGGCGCCGGCGGAGTGGATCTGCACCCACTTCAGGCTTTTTGCCTGTCTCAAGGCGTCGTGAAAAGCCTGCGTCTGCGGCTCGAGTTCGAACTTGGTGGACTTGCCGGTGACTTCTCGCGAGACGAAGGCGGCTTCGAAGTCCCCGCCCTTCACGATTTCAAATGGACGGCCCGCAAAGATGGTTTCGATTTCGGGGCGAAGTTCGGCGGCGGATTTTTCGGAGAGGAAGATTCGCATGAGGGATTTGTAACACCGGGGACAGACCCGGCTATAACACGGCAGTTTGCCGTGTAAGGCTGGGGTCTGTCCCCGGTGTTACAAATCCCAGCACTAAAGCTTCCGCGCCGCAGGCCCGTCGTATTCGATCTGGTCCATCGGCACTTGTCGCCAGCCGGGCTCGCGGGTCATCTCTTCGTGGGCGTGCGCAAACAGGCCAGCCGTGCGCGGGATCACCAGCAGCGCACGCGCCAGGCGCCAATCAAGGCCAAGGTCCGAAGCAATCGCGCCAATCGCCGAATCGATATTCGCAGGGATCGGCCTCTTCGCGCGCACCGCCAGCGCAGCTTCCAATGCACGGGTCATGGCGATGTGGTCGCCGGCGCAGCCATATTCCTCCGCCAGGCCGAACAGCACCTTGGTGCGCGGATCTCCTTCGGGATGCTGCGGATGCCCAAATCCATCGATGCGCTTGTGGGCCAGCACGTAGGCCTTGGCCACTTCATCGAACGATTGGCACGCGGCCTTCGCTTCCTTCACCAGGTCCTGCACGTTGTGCGCAAACTCCTGGCCCGCGCCGCCGTGAATGTCGCCGAACATCATCACGCCCGCGGCCACCGAGGCCTGGATGGGCACGCCGGCCGCCTGGATGAAGCGCGTGACGGTTGATGAAGGCGAGATGCCGTGGTCAGCCACCGCCACAAACACCGCGTTGATCATCTTCGACTCGTTGCCCTTGGGCAGCTCGCCGGTGAGCAGCAGGAACACCATGGTGCCGAAGTCGATCTTGCCGGTGAGCTCGTTGAGTACATCGTAGCCGCGCACCGAGACGCCGTTCGGGGTGAACTCCGAAATCGCGCTGCGCCAGGGTTTCTTCAATGCCTTCTCCATGCTCTCTCCATTCTGGTACGGGGGCACCCCCGAGTCGTGGCAAAAAACAGGGTCTGTCCCTGGTTTGTGGTTTAGCCGCGCAGGGCGGCGATGCCGCGGCAGGCGGTGAGGAAAACCGCCACGTCGGCGCTGAAGCTGAGCAGCCGCACGCCCTTGTTCACCAGGGTGGCGGCGTATTTTTCGTCGAGGGTGGCGCCAACGGTGGTCATCACGTGTTTCTTGTTTTTCTTCGCCGCGGCCACCACGCGGTCGAGGATCGCGGCGAGTTTCGGGTGTTTGTAGTCGGCACCCTTGAGACCCATCGAGATCGAAAGATCAAACGGGCCGAGGAACACCACGTCGATGCCGTCGATTTCGAAGATGTCTTCGATTTCGTTCACCGCGCGCTCGTCCTCCACCAGCGGGATCAACATCATTTCCTTGTTGGAACGATCCGAGTGGGCTTGCCAATCCTCCGGCAGGTAACCGGCAGCGCGCACCACGGGGCACGCGCCACGATCTCCTTCCGGCGCATATCGCACCGCGCGCACGCCGGCCACGCAGCGCGCCATGGTTGCATGGGGCAGCACGATGCCCTGCGCGCCGAGATCGAGTGTGCGGCCGATCAGCGGCACGTCGAGATCCGGCACACGCACCAGCGGCACGATGCCACTCGCATCCGCCGCGCGCAGCAGGTGCGCCACGGTCTCCAGTTGCGTCGGGCAGTGCTCCATGTCGATGATGGTGAAGTCGAGGCCGCCCGCACCCATCGCCTCCACCATGACGGGGCTGGCGGAGAAACACTGCATGCCGGTGAGGGTGGCGCCGCTTTGAAGGCGTTCGCCCAAGCTGGGGCCTCGCCTGCGCGGGGACGACGGGACCTTGGCCATCAGTCGGCCTTCGCTTTCGCCATCACCTTGCCGTACTGCGCGAGCTCAGACTTGAGGAACGCCGCGAACTGCTCCGGCGTGCCGCCCATCGGCTCAGCACCGATGCGTGAGAACGACTCCTTCAACTCCTTCGAGGCCAGCACCTTGTTGATCTCGGTATTGAGCGTGGCCACCACGGCATCGGGCGTGCCTTGCGGAACGGAAATGGCGACCCAGCTGCTCAGATCGAAGCCCTCGAACCCCTGCTCCTGCATCGTTGCAACGTCGGGCAGCGCCGGATTGCGTTGCGGCGTTGTCACCGCCAGCGCGCGCAGCTTGCCGGCCCTCACGTTTGGCAGCGACGTCGGCAGCGCCTCGATCGCCCAATCCACCACGCCGCTCAGCAGCGCGACCGAGGCCGGCGCGTTGCCGTTGTACGGCACGTGCACCATGTCCAGGCCCTTGGTGCGCTTGATGATCTCGCCACCCACGTGCCCGCCGGTGCCGTTGCCGCCCGATGCGTAGTTGAGTTTGCCGGGATTGGCTTTCGCAAAAGCCACCAGGTCCGCCATCGTCTTGAACGGCGAACTCGCGAGTACCGCAAGCACGTAGGTGACAGAGCCCACCAGCGCCACCGGCTTCAAGTCCTTCACCGGGTCGTACGCGAGTTTGGGGTAGAGGTACGGCGCAATCGCCAGGTTGCCGACGTACGTGACGCAGAGGTGGTAGCCGTCCGGTTCACCCTTCAGGCAACGATCGATCGAAAGCGTGCCGCCCGCACCGGGGATGTTCTCCACCACCGCCGGCTGCTTGAGCGCGTCCGCCATTTTCAGCATCACCATGCGCGTCATGATGTCGAACGAGCCGCCGGGCGCGCCGGGCATGTACACGTGCAGCGGCTTGTTGGGATAGGGCTGCGCCTGCGCCAACCCGATGGCGAGTGCGGCGGCGAGGGTGGCGAGTACGCGAGTCTTCCTGATCATCAAAATCTCCTCCTGCTTTTTTATGGGGATGTCATCGAAAACAGTTCGTCGACCCGCTCGAGCTTCGAGCAGTCCAGGCACGCCTGCTCCAGCGCCGCGATGCGCTTCGCATCAAACAGCGGTTGGGCCGCGCTGCGAAAGCGCGCGCGCACCCGTTCGGGCGTGAACACCGGCACCTCGTCGACCCGCTGCGTGATCGTGGCGCCACCGGCGAGTTTCACTTCCAGCTCCGCGCCCTGGCGCGCCGGAAAGGCGGCGGTGAACTCCGGCGCCTCTTCGACCTCCACGCGCGAGGCGAGGCTGCGCGTGAGCGGGTTGTTGATCTCGATGAAGTTGCGGTCCGAAAGCTCCGCGCGCGCCAGCACCGAGGCCACGGTGTATTGAAGGCTCATGCGCGCCGGCTGCATCGCATCGATCGGGCCGGCGTTGTCGCAGCCCGGGTAACTGATCGCCGAAGCAAAGGTGCGCAGCTTCACGCTCTCCACCTGCCGGCCCACCGCGCCGTGTTCATTGATGATGTTTTCGGCAGCGGCGGCGGCGGCCTGCACAAACACACACGCCGGCACCGGCTTGTATTCGATCTGCTCGATTTCCCAGCCCTCGCCCCGGTGCAGCAGCTCCGCGGCACGCGCCAGCCCGCCAAACGCGCTCAGCATTCCGCCCGCACCTTCGAGGATCGTGGCCGAAGATG
>JBDSMR010000060.1:0-4954 GCA_039915735.1 Usitatibacter sp.
CGGAGATCTCCAGGTTCTGCACTACGCCCGATTGCGGCGCCACTATGCGCACGACGCCATGAACCGGCGCGATGACACCGGTGACGCGCGCCTTGCGCGTGTATTCGCCCAGGACGAAAAACGCGCCGACTGCAGCAACCATCACGAGCGATGCGGTGGTGAGCAACGCGAATGAAAGCGGCCTCGTGAGAAGAACTTTCCCAAGCCAGGCGTTGGCGCGAGCGTCCTGCGTTTCCTTGCGGAAGAGCGGCATCAAACTATTTCCGGCTTGGACGCATAAGGTCGCTGCGCAGCGAGAAGCGCGTAGAGCGGTAGCGCCACAAAGGCGAACAGCAGGCACGCCAGGTGAAAACCCCAGGTTGAAAGGTCACCCAGTGCTTTGGCGGGATCTGGAAATACGAATTGCCCGGCCAATGGGTACCAAAGCAGCAAGTTGAAGATTGCGTGGACGGGTATCGAACCCCAGATGGTCCCAGTGCGTCGTACTAGACAGACGAAGACGATTCCGCCAAGGAATGCCGAAAGGAAGAAGGGGTGATAGCTGGCGAATAGTGCTGAAGTGAAGACGGCTGAAGCGAAGGCGCCCCACCGCTTCTCCCATGCCCGATACAGGAGGCCCCGGAAAAGGACCTCCTCCAGAATGGGCGCCACGATAGTCCCCAGTACAACCATCAAGAGCCCGGGGGTAGCAAATGCCTCCGCCATCTGTTGGTCTCGTGGCGGTCCGCGAAGGGATTGTTCCAATACCGCACTTCCTTGAGTCGTCCAGTACCAAAGGGCGAGGGCGCCGACGTAGGCAAAGGCCAGGGAAATCTTCGCGATGCCAAGCAATGCAACTTCTGCGCGGCGTTCCTTCGGGATTGGCCGCGAGAGCTCGGAAATCACCGTCCTTCGCAGCGTCGGGAAAGAGAGCAGTGCAATGGCGCCCAGCACGAACGGTATGAAGCGGCGGATAAACGCCTCTTCAGCAGTGGGGCTTTGAAGGTGACCGACAACGTAGGTACTCAACGGCACCGCGAGGAGCAGCACCGCGAAACTCAGGAAGACGATTTGCACGCCGGACGCGGTGCCAGTTCGCACTTCTCACCTCCGCAGTATTGGGCCGCGGGCCACGGCCCGGCAATCTACCTGGCGACGACGCGTTCGATCACGTAGCTCGTGAAGTCGACCAGGCTCTCGTAGCCGTTTTTGAGCTGGCTTGCGATTTCGATCCACTGCTGCGGCGTGCATTCCCCGCCGCTGACTGCTTCGATCTGGTCGGCACTCAGGATGCCGGCGGGAATGGCGGGGACTTTCTCTTCACTCATTTGAATCTCCTGTCTGTTGGAAAATTACTTCGTACTGGCGATCGTCGGATCCGCGATGTCCGGGAAACACGGCACCTGCGGGTACCCCGGGCCGATGGGGCCGGGGCCGATGGGCCCGATCGGCATTCCCGGAATCACCAGCCCGCCACCCGGCTCGCCGATGACGCGCACGCCACCGGCGATCTCGGACACCTCATCCTTCTGCACTTCCTTCATCTGCTTCTCCTGTACGTGGATCGGACGGCCGGGACACTCGAGTTGCTGCGACGGATCACGTGGGCTCGGAAGGGCGAAGGCCCGCATTGAGCAAGCGCGCAAAGTCGATCGGCTCGCCCGCCGGGTCCTGCGGCGCACGGTAAGTGATCTCATCGAGCGCCGCCGTAACCGGCACACCGCCCGCGATGCGTAGAACTTCCTCGACGCTGAGTTCCTTCACGTCTTCCTCCTGGCTGCAGGTGCTTTCGATCCGGCAGGCTGTTGCGCCCCGACCGGTAAACGAATCCTAGGGAAAGGCACCCACGAGGACATCGAAATATCGCGAATCGATGTGTGGAGATTTCGAGCCGGCCAGAAGCGCGCGAGAAGCTATGTTTGCCCACATGGACTGCGAACAAGACACTCGTATCCGCATCGCCATCCACCGCGCGCAGGGTTGCTATTTCGCGATCGCGCTGGGGCTGCCGGGTTGCGTTGCGAAAGGCGCCACGGAGGTGGAAGCGCTGGAGAATCTACGCGAGACCATCCGGGACGGCCTTGCGCTTGCCCGCGCGCTGAAGGACGACCCCGCGACGGTGGAGCTGGAGATCCGCGCCTGATCGGGCGGCAGAGGCCGCGCTAGCTGCCCGGGACGAGGCGCCGCACGGCAAGCATCGTGCAGTCGTCGGACATCAGCTTCGAGCCGGTGTGCTGGACGACCCGCTCGAACAGCGAATCCAGGAGCGCGGGCAGCTCGCTCGCGTCGCCGCGGCACAGCCACTCGATGCAGCCTTCCTCGGACAACTGCATGCCCGCGGGATCCTGCGCCTCCGTGAGGCCGTCCGAGTAGCAGAACAATATCTCCCCGACCGCGAGCTCACATTCCAGGCTGGAGTAGCGTCGCCCGCTCGCCGCGCCGACCAGCATCCCCTTGGGCAAGGGCAGGCGCCGCGCCCCCCGGTCCGAGCACACCATCGGCACGCAATGCCCGCCGTTCGAGTAGACGAAGCGGCCGTCCTGTACGTCGAGGAAGCCGCAGAAGAGCGTCACGAATAGATTGGCGTCGTTGCCGATGCAGAGCCGGTCGTTGAGCGTCTGGAGGATCTCGTCCGGCTGCGTCGTATCCATGGCGAGTGCCCGCAGCAGGCCGATCACCCGCACCATGAAGAGCGCGGCCGCGATGCCGTGGCCCGAGACGTCGCCGATGCAGACGAAGAGGGTGCGGCTATCGACGAAAAATGCATCGAAGAGGTCTCCCCCGACCCGCGATGCGGGTTCCATGAATCCGCACACCTCGATGTCCGATCGGCCGGGGAACAACGGCCTCTGCAGCGGCAGCATGCTCGCCTGCAGCTGGCGCGCGACCTCGAGCTCCTTCTTGAGGTGGTGGAACTCGAGGCGCTCGCGCTGCAGGGCAAGGGCGGTCTGGTTCGAGCGGCGCATTCGCTCGGTGAGCGTGGCCATCATGTTGGCGGCCACGCCGCGAAGCAGCATCAGGCGGTTCCAGAACACCTCCCGGTCGAGCCGCAGCACGCGCACATCCGTAACCGCATGCACCAGTGCCGAGATCGGCTTGCCGTCGATTGCGGAAAGCTCGCCGATGCATTCGCCCGGCGCGATCACGATGACGGTGTCGGCGTTCGTATCCTCCCCCAGTTGGGCGACGAGGCGTCCGGACAGGAGGATGAAGACGCTGCGGTTCGCTTCCCCTGCCCGCAGCAGCGGCGCGCCCGCGCCGAGCAGCATCACCTCGCAATCGGCCAGCGCCTCCTCGAGCTCACGCGGGTCGGCGTCCCGGAACAGCGTGATCCATTGGAACGCCTCTCCCCGCCGCGTGCCTTGCCGCTGTTCATGGGGGTGCGGAAGATTCGCAACACGGCGATCGGGGCTACGCGGGAACTGCGTGGTTGCGGCCGGTTGCACCGTCCAGCGCGCCCCGAACGTGAGATGGTTCTGTCCTCCTTCATTGCGATAGCGCACCCAATCCGAGCAGCGGCGAATAATCAACATTCCGCGCCCACCCGGTGATGCTTCGTCGAGGGTCCTGGGCAATGGCTCGTGCGCCGCAGACGTGGGATCGAAAGCCCTGCCCGTATCCGATACCGTCAAGCTGGCGTTGCCGCAGTCCTCCTCGCGGCCGACCTCGAGCAGCACCCGGATCGGTGCCGCGCGGGCCGTCGGGCCACCATGCGTGACCACGTTGGCCAGAACCTCGTTGAGGCAGAGGACGAGCCGGTCGGCCAAGGCCAGTGGAACTTCGCGCCTGTGGCACGCGGCGCAGACCCATTCGGAGGCGCGCCGGATTTCCGCGCCGTTCGCATCGATCGTGAGCTCGTCAAACCGCGGCCGCACCGACGGCTCGCTTACCATCCGTCAAGCTACCGCCGCCTTTCCGGCTTCCGCGGAGCTCTTGAAGATCGGGATCAATTGGTCGACGCCGGTAGCATCGAGGCTCATCGCGACGGACGAGCCGGGGTTCACCACCAGCACCATCTTTCCGCCGCGTTGCTGCACCACCTTGGCGCTGGTGATCAGGGCGCTGATGCCGATCGAGGCCAGGAATCGGAGGGCGGAAAGGTCGACCACCACGCCCTTCTTGGGTGCCGCGGTGAGCTCCGCGAGTGTCGAGGCGATCGATTCGGTGCCGGGCATGTCGAGCTGGCCGGTGATCACGATCCTGCGCAGGTCGTTGCCAACGTCGTCGTAGCTGATGGACATGATGGGTCACCTTCCTTGGGGAGAAGACGGCGGAGCGCGAAAGTATGCCATGGCTGAACGACACCATTGCGGAGGTGTAACCTGATCGCACATCCCTCCGAATCGGTTTGCTGCAAAGCAGCAGAGAGGAGACGTTGCCGTGGCGGGTTACACCACACAGAACATCCACACCGTGGCCCTGGTGGGGCACGGCGGGGCGGGCAAGACGATGTTGGCCGAGGCCCTGCTGTGGAAGGCCGGCGTCATCGGGTCGATGGGAAGCCTCGAGCGCGGCAACACCGTCGGCGACACCGACCCCCTCGAAAAGCAGTACCAGCACTCCCTCACCTCACACCTCGTCAATTTTCCCTTCAAGGGCATCCACGTTCACCTGGTGGATACACCCGGCATGCCGGATTTCGCGGGCCAGTCGATTGCCGCTCTCGCCGCCGTGGAGACTGCGGTAGTTGTGATCAACGCGCAGAATGGCATCGAGCTCAACACCTCGCGCATGATGCGTTCGGCCGGCAAGCGTGGCCTCTGCCGCATGATCCTGGTCAACAAGATCGACGTGGAAAACGTCGATCTCGAAGCGTTGATGCGCCGCATCCAGGAAGTCTATGGCTCGGAGTGCCTGCCGATAAATCTCCCCGCCCATGGCCGCCAGGATGTCGTCGACTGCTTCTTCAATCCCGACGGCGATTCCGATTTCTCTTCGGTCAAGGAGGCGCACTCCAAACTCATCGACCAAGTGG
>JBDSMR010000122.1:0-62165 GCA_039915735.1 Usitatibacter sp.
CGCTGGACCATGCCGCATAGATTCTGGAGACCTGCTGCGAACCAATTCACCATCATGTTCGGCGATCGATTCACGATTCCCGACGCTGAACTGTGACCAACCCCGATCTCGCACACAAAAATACTGACAAGTCCTGTTCGTGCCCAAGCTGGCAACGGGGCGTTTGACGTTTTGCTTTACTCCGGGTCCTCTGTGGTTCCTCTGTGTCCTCTGTGTTAAAAGCGGCCGTCGCGAACCCCGCTACCCGCCACCGCCACCGCAAACCCCCAAAGAAAAAGCCGGCCCGAAGGCCGGCTTTTTTTTGTTCCGCGAAGCTGACGCGAAGATTACTTCTTCGGCATTTCGGCCGGCTTCTTGTCGTCGGCCGGAGCCGTCGTGGTGGTGGTCGTGGTGCCGGCGGGCGTGGTGGTGGTGGTGGTGCCGGGCGTCGTGGTGGTGGTGGTGCCGGGCGCCGTGGTGGTGGTCGTCGTGGTGGTCGCGTCAGCGGCCGGAGCGCCGGTCGCCGGGGCGGCGGTCGGGGCTTCCGGGGGTTTCGGAGCTTCCACTTTCGGCGCTTCCATCTTCGGAGCGGGAGCGGGCGGCGGCTCTTTGCTGCAAGCAGCGACGCCGAGGGCAAGCAGCACGGCGGCGAAATAGGCGGATTTCATGTATTCGTTCCTTGGATCGTGGTTGTTTTATGGGGTTTCAGGCACGGCAGGACTCTTGCTGCAGCGCAGCGACACACTTGGAGCCCCAACCAGCGCGCGATTGTAGCCGAAACGTGGAATTACTTCTCAGAGACCCATTGTCGTCGCGGAGACGGCAGGTTCCGACAGGTCCCAGATCTCATCGAATCGCTGCGCGATCGGCGCCGCATCCGCGGGTGAGTGCAGTGCAACAATCGCGCGCGGCTGCTCGTGATGCAGTTGGCGCCACACGCTGTGGTCGTCCGCGAGCACGAAGGGATCCATCGCATTGCGCGCCTGCGCCACCGTGCGATGGATCTCGATCGACATCGGGAACTGCCGCAGCAGCTGCAGCAGGCGCGGAGACTCGCGCTCGAGGTTGTCGGTATTGTGGAGCGCGATGTAAAGGCGATGCGCGCGGCCGGCGACGAGGAATTCGCGCAGCCTCTCCACGCGCGCCGGTGCATTGAAGCCGCGATTGGAAAGCGAGATGTCGAACACGCGGATCGCGCGCTGCGCGGTCGCGATGACTTCGTCGATCCCGGCCAGCGACTCGGCGATGCCGGAGATCTGGCGATAACTCTTCTGCGGTGCGGGTCCCGGTCCGCTCATGGTTTTCCTCCATCTGGCAACACGAAGCCCTGCAGGTACCAGCGATACGCCGCGTCCCAGAACGCGGGCGGCGCATCGGCGCCCCGCCCGAGGCACCTGCGATCGGCCAGGCGCCTTGCCGTCGCGCGAGCGGCGGCGGGAAGCGATTCCGCCTCCCCGTTCAGGAAGAATATCCTGCCAGAAAAAGCGAAGCGAGACTTGGAATCCAGCTCGATGCCGTGGCGGCGCGCCGCCGCCACGAAATGGGCGCGCGTGAGCGGGCGCTTCGGGGTGTCGAAGTACACGTGCGCCTTCGGCTCGGTAAGGAAGCGGCCGGCGAAATCGCGCACCGTGGCCTCGTCCCACTGGATGCTGGCGAGCGCCTTGCCGGCATGCGCCAGCAGCCGGCGCGGAATTTCCCCGGCGTTTTTCGTGGGCGCGCTCCCCGGGTCGGCGTAGTGCCCTTCGGGGGCCAGCGATTCTCGCAGGTAGTCGAGGAAACCCGTGACCCATTCGCTGTCGCTCGGCGCTCGAAAACCGATGGACCAGGTCAGGCATTCCGTTTCCGCCACGCCATGGTGCGCGATGCCCGGTGGCAGGTACAGCATGTCGCCGGCTTCCAGTACCCATTCCTGCTCGGGCTCGAAGCGCTGCAGTATCTTCAGCGGCAATCCCGGCGCGAAATCGAGATTGTTTTGCGAGGAGATTTGCCAGCGCCGCTTTCCACGGCCCTGTAGAAGGAACACATCGTAGGAATCGACATGTGGCCCCACACTTCCTCCCGGCATGGCATAACTGACCATCACATCGTCGATGCGGGCGTGCGGGATGAAGTCGAAACAGGAAAGCAGCTCGCTCGCCTCGCGCGAGAAATGGTTCGTATCCTGGACCAGCACGGTCCAGTCGCGGCTTGGAAGTTGCTTGAAGCGCGTGGCGGAAATCGGCCCGTGCTCGAGGCTCCAGCGCTTTCCACGCCCCATGATGAGGCGTGATTGCGCTTCATCACGCGCCGCGAGGCGTTTGACTTCGGCGACCGTGAGCGGGTCCTCGAAGGCGGAAAATGCTTCCCGTACGAGCAGCGGTTTCTGCTGCCAGAACGTTCGCATGAATGCGCCAACATTGAGTGATGCGAGGTGATTGCGTGACATCAAAATGGGCTATTATCGATTCGACTGTCGAGCGAACGCGGGTGCCATGTTACACATAGGTCAACCAGCACCGTCCTTCCAGCTTCCCGATGCCAGCATGGAGATGATGGATCTCTCCAGCTACAAGGGGAAGAAGAATGTCGTCCTCTACTTCTACCCGAAGGACGGCACGCCCGGCTGCACCATCCAGGCCATCGGCTTCAGCGACCGCGAAGATGAGTTCACGAAGCTGGACACCATCGTGTTCGGCGTCTCGCGCGACGACGTGCTTTCCCACCAGGCTTTCCGCGACGAGCATGGCCTTACCGTCAACCTGCTGGCCGATACCGAGCAGGAAGTCAGCCGCCTCTACGACGTGATCCAGGAAAAGATCGTTGATGGCCACGCCAAGGCCTGCCTGTTGCGTTCGACCTTCGTGATCGACAAGAAAGGCGTCGTGCGCCACATCCTGCAGGAAGTGAATCCGCGCGCGCACGTCGAAGAGGTCCTCAAGATATGCAGGACACTCGGGGTGTCCGCTGCCCATGCCAATTGAGCGCGGCCAGGTCGTCACGCTTGCGTACGAACTGAAAGACCCCGACGGCGAACCGCTGGAGCAGGATGGCGCCCTGATGGCCTACCTCCACGGCGGCTTCGGCGGCATCTTCCCGAAGGTCGAGGAAGCCCTCGAAGGAAAGGAGGTCGGCTTCGAGTTCAGCATCACGCTCGAGCCGGATGACGCCTTCGGTGAATACGATGCTCACCTGCTTCGCGTCGAGCCGCGCAAGCACTTTCCCGAGGCGCTGCAAGCCGGCATGCAGTTCGAAGGCGTCCCCGGCGGCGCGGAGCAGGGCGAGGACGAGGAAATCGCGATCTACACCGTCACCGACATCACCGAGGAATCCGTGATTGTTGATGCCAACCATCCTTTCGCCGGAGAGCGCGTGTTCTTCAAGTGCACGGTGAAGGAGCTTCGCCCGGCTACCCGTGACGAGATGAAACATGGGCACGCGCACGGCGATCTCGGAGTGCACGCGGGCTGAGCGGCCCGCTCAGCGTATCTCCGGAATGATCGTGCGCAGGTGCGGTTCGAAGCTGAAGATCTTCGGGTCCGCGGGATCGACCTTCACCTTCACCCAGCCCACGAACGGACTGCCAAAAGTCTCCAGGCGCGTGATCGCGCCATTCGCAAATGGAAAATCCACGCGATAGGTGTGTGTATCACCATGCACGAAAAGGACCGGCTTGCCCAGCCGCCTGGCGCCCGCGTCGACCTGCGCTATCAGTTCGCGATACACCGGCGTCTTCGTATCCCACACGTCGGCTTGCAGTGCAATCACCAGCGCACGCGCTTGTGGTGACGCTGCCGCGGCAAAAGCCTGTTCGACCCAACGGGCGTTCGCCGCATTCCTGCAGCGCGCCTCGGCGTCGCTGGCCGCGTCGAAGCCGGTGTTGTTGTTGCTTCCCGGCACATTGAGGGTGGCGAAGCCCACGCCCGCCCTCTGCCAGGCGCGGTTCTCGGGGTATGCGCCACAGCCACATCCTTCCACAGGAGGCTGCAGGCATTGGCCCTGCATCTCGGTGGGAATGCGCGTGGCGCCGAGCGAATTGCCATCAGAGAAGAAAATCGCACGCAGGTGCGCCAGGCGCTCGAGCGGATCCATCGAGCCCGCGGCCTGACGGCGGCAATCGGTCCAATCGTTGTCGCCGGGCGTGTAGATGAGCGGGCTTGCGAAGGAATTGAACTGGTCGCGGCGCACCGTGTAGATCTCGTCGCTGCATTTGCTGCTGCCGCTCTTGAGATCGCCGATGTGGATGGTGAACGCCACCCGCGCTTCGTTGATGTGGGCGATCAGCGCGGGCCAGGCCACTTCCTCCCCCGGGCTATAAGGCGTATCGCCGACGACGCCGAAACTGAACACGTCGGTGGAAACCGGCCGCATCGCGCAGCCAGACAGGAGCAGGCCGAGGACCAGCGCTGCGATCCTATTCATCGGCCACCTTCTTCAGCTGGTAGATCAGCTCCAGCGCTTCGCGCGGCGAAAGCTCGTCGGGGTGGATGGCGTCGAGCGCGGCGCGCAGCGCGTCTTCCTCCTCCTTTTCCACTGGCGCGGCAGGCGCAGGGACGGCGAAGAGGTCGGCTTGGTCCCCGCCCGGGTGCAATTGCTTCTCGAGCTCAGCCAGGTGCTTGCGCGCGGCACGAACTACATCCCTCGGAATGCCGGCGAGGTGCGCGACGTGGATGCCATACGAGCGGTCCGCGGGCCCGCCTTCCAGCTTGTGCAGGAAAACGATGCGGTCCTTGTGCTCGACCGCGTCGAGATGGACGTTGGCAATGTTGGGGATCTGGCTCGCGAGCTGCGTGAGCTCGAAGTAGTGGGTCGCGAACAAGGTATAGCAGCGCGACGTTTCCGCGAGATGACGCGCGATGGCGTAGGCGAGGGCCAGCCCGTCGAAGGTCGAAGTGCCGCGGCCGATCTCGTCGACCAGCACCAGGCTGCGCGGGCTGGCGTTGTTGAGGATCGAGGCCGCCTCGGTCATCTCCACCATGAAGGTCGAGCGACCGCCCGCGAGGTCGTCGGAGGCGCCGATGCGCGTGAAGATGCGGTCGATCGGACCCAGGCAGGCACTGGTGGCAGGAACGTAGGAGCCGCAATAGGCCAGTAGCGCGATCTGCGCCACCTGCCGCATGTAGGTGCTCTTGCCGCCCATGTTCGGGCCGGTGATGAGCAGCAGCTGGCGCGAGCGCGACAGGCTTGCGTCGTTGGGAATGAATTCGCCCGCTTGGCTCTCGACCACAAGGTGGCGGCCTTCGATGATGTCGATGCGATCCTCGGCGGTGAACTCCGGGCGCGCCAGCTGCAGCAGTTCCGCGGAGGCGGCCAGCGCCCCGAGTGCATCGAGGCGAGCGGCAGCATCCGCGATGGCCTGCAGCTGGAGCAGGTGTTTGTTGAGCTCATCGATGAGCGCGTCGTAGAGCGATTTCTCGCGCGCCAGCGCCCTTTCTCCGGCGGCCAGCGCCTTGTCCTCGAAGGCCTTGAGCTCCGGCGTGATGTAGCGCTCCGCGTTTTTCATCGTCTGGCGGCGCTTGTATTCAACCGGCACCTTGTCGAGCTGGCCCTGCGTGACCTCGATGTAGAAGCCGTGCACGCGATTGAACTCCACGCGCAGGTTGTTGATGCCGGTACGCTCCCGCTCGCGCTTCTCCATCTCCAGAAGGAACGTGCCGCAGTCGTTCTGGATGGCGCGCAACTCGTCCAGATCCAGATCGCAGCCGTCGCGGATTACACCGCCTTCGCGGATCACCGCCGCGGGTTCGTCCTTGATGGTGCTCGCCAGCCGGGCGTGCAGCTCGTCGGCAGGACGCAGCGACTCCGCAGCTTCCTCGAGGCCGGGCAGGCCGCTGGAAACAAGGGCCGCATGCAACTCCGGAAGCGTGGCAAGGGTGTCACGCAATCCCGCGAGATCGCGTGGGCGCGCGCTCCTCAACGCAATGCGCGCCGTGATGCGCTCCACGTCGGACCAGGGCGCGAAGAGCTCCTTGAGCCGCGGATGGCGCAGGGCCGACGACGGATGCAGCAGCGCACCTATGCCGGCCTGGCGTCGGATGAGGACGGAGGTGTCGCGCAGCGGATGGTGCAGCCAGTGGCGCAGGCGGCGGCTGCCCATGGACGTCGCGCAACGGTCGAGCAGCGAGAAGATCGTCGGGGATTCCGCGCCACCAAGCGTCTCGCTGATCTCGAGGTTGCGGCGCGTGGGCGCATCCATCATCACGAATTCGCTTGCGCGCTCCACGCGCAGGCCATTCACGTGCGGCAGCGACGACTGCTGCGTGTGGCGGCAATATGCCAGCAACGCGCCGGCCGCCGCGATGGCCGCGTCCATGTCGTCGCAGCCATAGCCGGAAAGATCCGCGGTGCCGAACTGCTTCGAGAGCTCGCGCTTCGCGCCCGCGCTGTCGAACTGCCATGCGTCGAGATGCTTGACCGCCACGCCGGCGCGAGGCACGACATCGCTTTCGTGGGCCAGCAGGATCTCCGCGGGTTGCAGGCGCTCGAGCTCCGCGGCCAGTCGCTCGCGCGCGACTTCGGTGATGCGCATCGCGCCGCTTGCGAGCGCGATCCAGGCGATTCCGGCCGTGGCACCCGCCACATGCACCGCCGCCAGCAGGCTCTCGCGCGAGGCCGGCAGCAGCGCCGCATCGGTGATGGTGCCGGGGGTAACCACACGCATGACCTTGCGCTCCACCGGACCCTTGGAGGTGGCCACGTCGCCCACCTGCTCGCAGATGGCGACCGATTCGCCCAGCTTCACCAGCTTGGCGAGGTATTGCTCCACGGAATGGTACGGGACGCCGGCCATGCGCACCGGTTGCCCGCCGCTCTGGCCGCGGGTGGTGAGCGTGATATCGAGCATCTTCGAGGCGCGCTCGGCGTCGCCGTGGAACATCTCGTAGAAGTCACCCATGCGATAGAACAGCAGCATGTCCGGGTACTGCGCCTTGAGGGCGAAGTACTGCTGCATCATCGGGGTGTGCATTGCGGCGGCCATGGCGCCATTTTACGTTGCGGCGGCGTTCGAAATGAAAAAGGGGCGCGTTGCCGCGCCCCTCGTTGCCGCTGTTGCCTGCTACTTGACCGAGTATTTCCTCGTCTGCACCACCTGGTCGTTCAGCATGATCTCGACCTGGTAGTTGCCGGCGGGCCAGCCGTCCGGCTTGCTGATGTGGAACTCGTTCACCGCGGGGCCGGTGGCCTGGATCTGCATCGAGTCTTCCTTCACCGGGACCATCTTTCCGTCCTTGGCGATGTAGGTCCACTTCGACTTGAGCGTCGCCGCACCCGTGCCGCTGGTTTCAACCGATGCGTAGATCGTGTCCTTCGCCGCGAAGGTCTCGCTGGCGGTGGTGACCTTCTTGTCCGCCCCGATGGCATTGCCGAGGTGCGCGACCGTGACGGCAACCGGTGCCGCGACAGGCGCGGGTGCGGGAGCGGGGGCGGGCGCCGGAGGTGGCGGGGCCGGGGGAGGATCCTTCTTGCAGGCGGCGACGCTCACCGCGAGCAGCGCGGCGGCGAGGATTCGAGTGACGTTGTTCATTGGGGCTTGCTCCGGGTGGGGGGTTACTTCGGGGGGATCTTGAGTTTCTGGCCAGGGAAAATCTTGTTCGGGTCCTTGAGGATGTCCTTGTTCGCCTCGAAGATCTGGTTCCACGCGTTGGCGTCGCCGTATTCATGTTTGGCGATCTTCGAAAGCGAGTCGCCGGATTTCACTTCGTAGATCCTGGTCGCGGTGGAGCTGCTGCCGCTTTGCACATTTGAAAAATCGGGGGTGTCGCTCATCGGAGACTCCTTGGGAAGTGCGCTTGCTGCGGGACGACAACTATACGCGCCTCGCCTAGTGCAGCTTCACCTTGGGGTCGATCCTGCGGCGCAGCAGGCGCGCGGCGGTGTCCAGCGCCATGCGCCAGAAGCCGTGCAGCGCCCAGATGTGCTGGCGATAGAGGGAGATGTAGACGAGCTTCGCGATCCAGCCCTCGACGCGGAATTTTTCGCTGGAGATGAATCCCATGATCTGGCCGACGGTATCGTAGTCGCCGAGCGAGACCAGCGAGCCGAAGTCGCGGTAGTGGTAGTCCCGCGGCGCCTTGCCGGCAAGACGGCGCGCGACGGTTTTCACCAGCAGGCTCGATTGCTGGTGCGCGGACTGGGCCCGCGGCGGCACGGTGCGGCCATCGATCCAGGGCGCCGCGGCGCAATCGCCGATGGCGAAGACATCGTCGTCGCGCGTGGCCTGCAGCGTCGGCTTCACCACCAGCTGGTTGATGCGGTTGGTCTCGAGACCGCCGACGTCCTTCAGCACGTCCGCGCAACGGATTCCCGCGGCCCAGACGGTGAAGTCGCCGCGCACCTCCCGGCCGGTGGCGGTCTTGAGCCCGGCTGCGCTCACCTCGACGACCTTCTCGGAGGTGAGGACATCGACGTTCAAGCCGGCGAGCACCTGGAGTGTGCCCTCGGCGACATGGTCGGGGAGTCCCGGCAGGATGCGCGGGCCGGCCTCGACGATGGTGATGTGGATCTGCTTCTCGGGATTGAAGTGCGCGAGGCCATAACCCGCGAGCACGCGAATGGTGTTGTGCAGTTCCGCAGCGAGCTCCACGCCGGTGGCGCCCGCGCCCACGATCGCGATGCCGATCACGTCGCCCTGCGCGGCGTAGTTGGCGCGAAAGCAGGCGTTCAGCAGGCGGCGATGGAACAGGTGCGCCTGCCAGGTGTTGTCGATGGTGAACGCATGCTCGCGAACGCCGGGGGTGTTGAAGTCGTTCGACTCGCTGCCGATGGCGATCACCAGCGTGTCGTAGGGTATGCGGCGCTCGGGAAGGATCTCCTGGCCTTCGTCGTCCTTCACGCTGGCGACCACGACCTCCTTCGTGGCACGGACGAGTCCCGCAAGCGCGCCGAGCGCGAACGTGAAGTGGTGCCAGCGCGCCTGCGCGAGGTAGTCGAGCTGGTGGTCGTGCATGTCCATGCTGCCCGCGGCGACTTCATGCAGCAGCGGCTTCCACAGGTGCGTGCGGGTGCGGTCGACCAGCGTCACCTGCACGCGGTCGCCGCGGCCGTATCTGTTGCCGAGCTTGGTCGCGAGTTCCAGGCCGCCTGCCCCGCCGCCCACCACGACGACGCGATGGGCCATGGCGGAGTCAGCCCTTGGCGTTCAGCAGGTTGAGGAACGTGCCGAACAGCTTTCCGTTCGCCGCGACGATGCGGCCGTTGTCGAGGAATTTGTCCTCGCCATCGAGGTCGCTCACAAGGCCGCCGGCTTCGCGCACCAGCAGCGCGCCTGCCGCCATGTCCCACGGCGAAAGGCCGATCTCGAAGAAGCCATCGCAGCGGCCCGCGGCAACCCACGCGAGGTCGAGCGCGGCAGCGCCCGGGCGGCGCACGCCCGAGGACACCTTCATCACGTTCTTCAGCATGCGCAGGTAGTTGTCGACGTTGATGACCTCGCGGAACGGGAAGCCGGTGCCGATGAGGGAATCTTCCATCTTGTCGCACTTGCTCACGCGGATGCGGCGGTCGTTCAGGTAGGCGCCCACGCCCTTGCTCGCGGTGAAGAGTTCGTTGCGGTTGGGGTCGAACACCACGCCCTGGCTGAGCACGCCCTTGTGCAGCAGGCCGATGGAGACGCAGTACTGCGGGTTGCCGTGCAGGAAGTTGGTGGTGCCGTCGAGCGGATCGATGATCCAGAGGAACTCGGCATCCTTGTCCCTGTAGCCGCTTTCCTCGCCGAGGAATCCATGGTCGGGATAGGCGTCCTTGAGCGTCGAGATGATCGCCTCTTCGGCCGCATGGTCGACTTCCGAGACGAAATCGTTCTGCTGCTTGCGGTGGATGGTGAGCTTGTCGATGTCGTACGAAGCCCGCGTGATGATGCTGCCCGCCTTGCGGGCGGCCTTGACGGCCGTATTGAGCATTGGATGCATGCCCTGATTTTACTACGCGGGCGTCAGACCCCCAGGTAACGGCGCAGGATCTCGGGGCGCTCGCGCAGCTCCTTCGATGTTCCCTCGTGGACGATGTGCCCGTTGTTGAGCACATAGACGCGGTTGGCAAGCGCGAGGGTGGCGGCGATGTTCTGCTCCACCAGCAGCAGCGTGTGGCCGGAGGCGACCAGGCGCCGGAAGGCCTCCATGAGGCTCGCCACGATTGTCGGCGCCAATCCCTCGAGTGGCTCATCGAGCATCACCAGCCGGGGCTCGCGGATCAGCGCGCGCGCGATGGCGAGCATCTGCTGCTCGCCGCCCGAGAGTTCGTTGCCCTGGTTGGATCGACGCTCCTTGAGCCGCGGGAACATCTCGTAGGCGCGCTCCAGCGGCCAGCGATCGGGCGCGGTGTGGCCCGCGAGGACCAGGTTCTCCTCGACGGTAAGCGTACCGAAGATCCGCCGTTCCTCGTGCACGAGCTGCATGCCCGCGAGCGCGATGGCGTGGCTCTTCTTGCCCGCGAGGGAGGTGCCGTCGAGCACCACCGTGCCGGTGCGGGGCGTGACCACGCCCATCAGGGATTTGAGCGTGGTGCTCTTGCCGGCGCCGTTGCGGCCCAGCAAGGCGACGACCTCGTTCTTCTCGACGTGCATCGAGACGTCGAACAGGATGTGCGAGTCGCCGTAGTAGCTGTTCAGGCCGGTGACCTCGAGCAGGCTCATGGCAGCGCCTCATCGTGGACGCCGCCGAGGTAGGCTTCCTGCACGTCGCGGTTCGCCTTGATCTCGGCGGGCGTGCCCTCGGCGAGCACGCGGCCCTGGGCGAGCACGGTCACCCGGCCGGCGAGCTCGAAGAGCGAATCCATGTCGTGGTCGATGATGACGAGCGTACGGCCGCGGCCGATGTCCTTCAGCATCTTGACCGTCTCCACGCGCTCCTGCGGGCTCATGCCCGCGAGCGGCTCGTCGAGCAGCAGCAGGCTGGGCGAGGAGGCGAGCGCCAGGCCGATCTCGAGGCGGCGCTTCTCTCCATAGGCGAGCTCGGAGACCCGCATGTCGCGGCGCGCAGTGAGATCGACGAGCGCCAGCACCTGGTCGAGGCGCTCCACGAGCCCGGGTATGCCGGCCATGCTCTTCAGCAGGTCGAGGCGGAACTTGCCGCGAAGCTCGGCGAGGACGGCGATGGTGAGGTTCTCGGCCACGGTGAGCTTGTTGAAGAGCTGGTTGACCTGGTAGCTCTTGGTGAGCCCCAGCTGGCAGACATCGGTGATGCTCATCCCGGTGACGTCGCGGCCTTCGAAGAGGATCCGGCCCGAGGTGGACGGCACCTCGCAGGTGAGCATCTTGAAGAATGTGGTCTTGCCGGCGCCGTTGGGTCCGATGATCCCGCGCAGTTCGCCGCGCTGGACCTCGAGGTCGATGTCGTCATTGGCGACCAGACCGCCGTACCGCTTGGAAAGCGCCTTCGCCTGCAGGATCGGACCCTGATATGCGGCGTCGGCGTGGTGCGTATGGGCCACTTCGGCGACCGGCGCCTTCGGTGTCGCGGCTGTGGCGCTGCCTTCGGCGGCGGGCTTGCTGCGCAGGCGCTCGATGAGATCGCGCACGCCGCCGATGATTCCGTTGCGCAGGAAGCAGACCAGCAGCACGAAGATGAGTCCCAGCACGAGCTTCCAGCTGGCGCCCAGCTTGAGCGTGTCCTGCAGGAAGTCCTGGAGGAAAAGCCACACGGCGGCGCCAAGTGTCGGGCCGAACAGCGTTCCGCGCCCGCCGATCGCCGTCTGCATGATCAACTGGCCCGAGGTCTCGAACATGAACGCGTCGGGCGGCATGAACGCCTGCATCACGCCGAGCAGGCCGCCGGCGAAGCCGGCATAGGCGGCGGCGATCACGAACGCGGTCATCTTGTAGGAATGCACGTTGTGGCCGAGCGCGGCGGCGCGCAGCGGATTCTCGCGGATGGCGCGGAAGATCCGGCCCACCGGCGAGCGCACGATGCGCAGCGCGATCACGATCCCCACGAAGTAGCAGAACGCGAGGAACGGATAGAGCGACCAGCCCGATTTGAAGTGCAGCGTCGTGAAGCCCAGGTAGAGCGTCGGCGTGGGCACGCCCGGAAGACCGTTCTCGCCGCCGGTCCACGCCGAGAGCGGATTGAACTCGATGAAGTAGAACATCTCCGCGATTGCCACCGTGATCATCGCGAAGTAGATCCCGGTGCGACGCAGCGCGATCAGCCCCACCACGTAGCCGACGGCGGCCGCCGCCACCATGCCGATCACGAGCGCCGTGATCACATGCGGGAAGCCCGCACGCGTGAGCAGGTACGCCGCCACCATGCCGCCGGTGCCATAAAGCGCCGATTGGCCGAAGGAAAGCAGGCCGGTGTAGCCAAAGAGGATATCGAAGCCGATGCCGAAGAGGCCCCAGACGAGGATGCGGTTCACGGTATCGGGCGCGGAACCGAACAGCGGCAGGATGAAGGGCGCCAGGATCAGCAGGACCCCGGTCGCGATCTCGGGCAAAGCCTTGCGCATCATTCTCGGCCGCGTTTCCCCAGCAGGCCGTGGGGCCGCACCATCAAGACGACGGTCATGGCGGCGAACAGCATCACGTAGGCGTAGCCCGGATTGACCATCGAAGTGAGGCTGATGATCTCGCCGGCGATGAGGCCGCCAAGCACCGCGCCGGTGAACGATCCCACGCCCCCGATCACGATCACGACGAAGGCCTGCACCAGGATCATTTCCCCCACCTCGGGCGTGAGCGAGACCACCGGCGCGTTCACGATCCCGGCGAATCCGGCGGCCATGGAGCCAATGCCGAAGACCACCATGAAAATGCGGTCGGTGTTGATGCCGAGCGAGTCGACCATCACCGAGTCCTCGATACCGGCGCGCACGATGAGGCCCAGGCGCGTGCGGTAGAGGACGAGGAAGAGCGCGATCAACGCCACGGCCACGATCCCCACCAGCGCCAGGCGATAGGTTGGATAGATCATGAATCCGAGCGACGTGATTCCGGAGAGCGCGCTCGGCGTAGGGATCGTCTTCGATTCGCTCGAGAAGAAGAAGCGCACCGCTTCCACCAGGACAATCGCCAGGCCGAAAGTCACCAGCAGCTGGTCCTCATGGGGGCGCGCGTAGAAATGCCGGATCACGAGCCGCTCGAGCGCCACGCCCAGCACCAGCATGAAAGCGACCGCGGCGATCACCGCGAAGATGAATGACCCGCTCCACTGGTAGGCGGCATATCCGGCGTAGCCGCCCAGCATGAACATGGCCCCGTGGGCCAGGTTCAGCACGCCGAGCGTGCCGTAGATGATCGTCAGCCCGGAGCTGATGAGCGCGAGAAGCGCCCCCAGCGCCAGGCCATTGATCAGTTGCGAGACAAAGTTAGGCCATGTGACCACTGCCGAGCGTCAGGTGTAGTCGCCCAGCTTGCAGCCGAACGCATCGGGCTTCTGCATCAGCGGCAGGCCCGGGTCGATCTCGACCACGTCGTAGTAGTCTTCCTTGTTCTTCATGGCAGCCTGCTTCTTGCCCTTCACGATGATCACGGGGCGTACGAGCTGGTGGTCTTCCTTGCGGATGTAGACCTCGCCCACGGTCGACTGCAGCTTGCGCCCGGCTTCGAAGGACTTGATCACATCGGGCGGATAGAAGGTGCCGGCGTTTTCGACTGCGTCAGCCCACATCGCAAACGACATGTAGGCATTGTTGGCACCCCACTCGGGCTTGTAGCCGAACTTCTTCTCGAACTCCTGCACGAACATCTTCGCGAGGGGGTACTTGTCCTCCAGCGTCCACCAGAAGTCGGTGGCGCAGTAGACGTCGGCGAGGAGGTTGCCGCCGGTTTCGCGCGCCAGGAACGGAATCTGGTAGGGCACGACGAGTTTCATCTTGTCGAGGATGCCGAACTGCTTGGCCTGCTGCGTCGAGAGCACCGCGTCATGGCCCCAGTTCACGTTGATCAGCACCTCGGCGCCGGAGTTGGCGACGTTGAGCAGGTAGGACGAATAGTCCGGCGCTCCCAGCGGAGCCACCTGGTTGGTGGCGGTGGTCCAGCCCGCCGTCGACAGGTAGTCCTCCATCGACTTGGTGACGGTGTGGCCGTAGGTGTAGTCGGGCGTGAGGTAGGCGACCTTCTTGTTCTTGCCGTAGGCCTTGACGATCACCGGGCCGATCGCCGCCGCGGCCGTCTGGCCGTAGAAATTCTGGCGGAAGCCGTAGCGCACGCAGTCCTTGCCGGTGGTGTCGTTGGAGCCGGAGATGCCCGTCACGTAGAGGACCTTCTCGCGCTGAGCGAGCTTGTTGAGCGCGACGGCGACGGCGCTCGACGTGGAGCCGGTCATCAGCACCGCCTTGTTTTCGCTGATGAAGCGCTGCTCCGCCTGCACCGCGTCATTGGGCTTGGCGGCAGAATCGGCGACTCCGTACTTCACTTCCTTGCCGAGCACGCCCTTCTTGGTGCGCTTCGAGATCTCGCGCATCAGCGGGTGGCCGGAGTTGAGGTGCTCGACGGCGAGCTGCCAACCCTTGAGCTCGTCTTCGCCCTGGACGGCGTAGGTGCCGGTGCGCGGGACCGCGATGCCGATGAATACCGAGCTGCCGGAGGATCCGGCGGGCCAGGTTCCGATGGGCGGCTGGTCCGCGGCGAGGGCGCGGCCGATGAGGCCGCCGGGAACGGCGATGCTGCCGGCGAGTCCCAGGCCCGCGCCGATGAGGGCGCGGCGGGAGGGATCCTGGGGCTTGCGATGGGTACGGTCCATGCGTGTCTCCTCGTGAAGGTTCGCTTGCACAATATCGTCGGACGATATATTTGCCGAAGAACATATATCGTCCGACGATATGATGTCAACGAAATCCGCGGCGTGGTGTAGGGTTTACCCTTATGACCCGCAAGATTTCACTCAGAACGGCCGATTACGCACGGCTTGCCGCCTTCCGCTACGCCTTGCGCAGCTTCCTGCACTTCAGCGAAGCGGCCGCGAGCCGCGCCGGCCTCACCGGCCAGCAATACCAGGCGATGCTCTACGTGCGCAGCCGCGGCGAGGCCCCGGTTTCTATCAACGACCTCGCCACCGAGCTCCTCATCAGGCATAACAGCGCCGTCGGCCTCACCGACCGGCTTGTGACCCAGGGGCTGATGGTGCGCGAGCGCGCCGTGGAGGACCGTCGGCGCGTGCGCCTCGCGCTCACGGCGAGGGGCGAGCTGCTGGTTGGCCAGGTCGCAAACGTGAGCCGTCGCAAGCTCAAGCAGGCAGGCCCCGACATTCACCGCGTCGTCGGCGAGCTGGCGAGCGTGTGGGAGCGTGACTGAAGCCGGGCATGCGCGTAGTCCTCTGCCGACCCAGCCACCCGGGCAACATCGGCGCCGCGGCGCGGGCGATGAAAACCATGGGGTTCGTCGACCTCGCGCTGGTCGCCCCGCGTTATTTTCCCGATCCCGACGCCACCACGATGGCCGCGGGCGCCGGCGACCTCCTCGCGACGGCTCGCGTTCACGACCGGCTCGAAGCGGCGCTCGCCGATTGCACGCTGGCCGTGGGTTTCAGCGCTCGAGGCCGCGATCTCTCGCATGCGCCGGTCGCATTGCGTGATGCTGCTCCGGAGATCGTCGCCGCGGCGGGGGCAGGATGCGTGGCATTGGTTTTCGGCAACGAGACCTCGGGACTCAGCAACGAGGAGCTGCTGCGTTGCCAACGCCTCGTGCACATCCCCGCGAACCCCGCCTATTCATCACTCAACCTCGCCGCGGCGGTGCAAGTGGCCTGTTACGAGCTTGCGGCCACTGCGGGCCCGCATCCGCTGCCGGCGTCCGGAGAAGGAACCGCGGCTACAGGAGACGACCTGCGCGGCCTCTTCGAGCACCTCGAGTCTTCGGTGACCCAGTCGGGCTACGTCGATCCCGCGCGGCCCGGGCGTTTCATGGAGCGCATGCGGCGGCTGTTTGCACGCAGTGGACTCGAGCGCGAGGAAGTGAAGTTGCTGCGCGGGATGCTGGCTTCGTTCGAGCGTCGCGACAAGCGCTAGTCGGCGGCCGCGGGCGCCGCGCCCGGGGTGATTGCAAGCGCGAGCAGCGCCATGGTGGCGACAATTGCGCTGCCCACGCAGAAAGCGAAGCGAAGCCCTTCGGTCTCCACCAGGAAGCCGCCCAGCGCCATCCCGGCGCCGAGTCCCGCCACGATGAAGGTGGAAGACCATGTGAAGGCTTCGGTTGCGTAGTGCGACGGCGCGAAGCGCGACACCAGCACCGACTGCGCGGCGATCGAAGGCGCGATCAGCATGCCCGCGATGAAAGCCATGAACGCGAACGGCACGACGTAGTCGACCAGCGCTGCGTGCGCGATCAGGGGAAATGCCATCAGCCCCACCACCAGCGCGAACTGGCGTTCGACCGGCCACTTGAAGTGCAACCCGCCGTAGAGCCCGCCGCCGATGGCGCTGCCAAGCGAGTTGATGGCCAGCAGTATTCCCGCGAGCGCGGGCAGCCCGAGTGCGGTGGCGTACGCCGGATAACCGATCTCCAGCAGGCCGAAGCTCATGCAATGGCCGAAGGTGGCGAGGAACAGCAGCACCAGCTTGCGCTCCGTGAGCGGGCCCAGCAGGTGGCGCTCGAGTGTCGAGGTGGAGCGCTTTATGAACCTGAGCGCGCCGGAGAGCATGAACACGACCCACGAGAACACCACCATCGCGATGGCGGTGGCGAAGGCGGCGGTCGCGCCGAATGCGACCAGGACGGCGGCCACTATTGCCGGACCGGCGGTAAAGTTCATTTCGATGGTCACGGAATCGAGCGCGAATGCGGTGCGGCGATCCTCGTCGCGCGAGAAGCGGTTGCGCCAGATGGTGCGTGTGAGCGTCGTGATGGGAGAGGCGAAAGCGCCGGCGACCATCGCGCACCCCGCGATCATCGGAAAGGGCAGCGACAGGCGCGCGGCGAAGAGCGTTGCCAGCAGCGCGAGGGGCTGGATGATGCCCGTCACCAGCAGGACTCTGGCCGGTCCCTGGCGGTCGATGATGCGTCCCCAGACCGGCGCGGTGATGGCCATCGCCACGAGCGAGCTGCCGACCGCCGATCCCGCGAGCGCGAAGTTGCCCATCGCCTCGCGCAGGAACATCAGCATGGAGAAACCCACCATGCCCACCGGCATGCGCGACACCAGGGCGGTCAGGAGGAGGCGGGTGACGTCGGGCTGGCGAACGAACTCGACGTATTTATGGGCGATGCGCTTCACGTGAATAGTTGATAATTTTACTCGGGAATGCGATATTGCGCCCATGTTCAAGCACATCCGCGAAGACATCCGCTGCGTGTTCGAACGCGACCCGGCAGCGCGTTCGGTTTGGGAAGTCATTACCTGCTATCCCGGTTTCCACGCGCTGCAGATGCATCGGGTCTCGCACACCTTCTGGCGCTGGAAGTTGCGCTGGCTGGCGCGCTTCTCTTCGCACATCGGGCGTTTCCTCACCGGCATCGAGATCCATCCGGGTGCGGTGATCGGCCGGCGCGTGTTCATCGACCACGGCATGGGCGTGGTGATCGGCGAGACCGCAGAAATCGGTGATGAGTGCACTCTTTATCACGGCGTCACGCTCGGCGGCGTTTCCTGGAACAAGGGCAAGCGCCATCCGACGCTCGGACGCGGCGTGGTGGTGGGAGCGGGCGCCAAGATCCTCGGGCCGTTCATCGTCGGTGACGGCGCCAAGGTCGGTTCCAACTCGGTGGTGGTGAGGGCCGTCGCACCCGGCACCACGGTGGTGGGCATCCCGGCGCGCGAGGTTGAAGCGGGCCCGGCCCATCCGGACGTCGCGCGCGCCGCATTCGACGCCTACGCGGTGACCGCGGACATCGACGATCCGCTCAACAAGGTGCTGCTCACCCTGGGCACGCGCACGGACGACATTGACGGGCGCATGGCCGATATCCTTCGCCGCCTCGAGGCGATGGAGCGCGGCGAGGAATCCCCGGGCCGTCGTTCCGCCGGCGGCCGCGGCTAGCCTTCTACTCGACGCACATCACCGGACCTTCGATGGTCCATCCTAGCGGCACCAGGTTTTCCAGCGTGGAGCGCGCGACCGCGAAGCGGTGGTTGGAATCCTTCGCCGGGAATCCGTTGTTGTAAGCCCGGTAGACGATCCGATAAGGCGACGGGCAGGCGCCGTTTTCCAGCCGGCGCGCGTAGAACGCCACGCCTTCGTATTTCCAGCCGATGTCGGCCTTCACCAGAGCGCATTCGCCCGGCTCGATCGTATAGAAGTGCGAATTGGGTCCGATGCGTTTGCCGTTGACGCCGATTGCATCGTTGCCATAGAAGCGGCACACGGGACTCCAGCCCGCGCCGGGTGAGGCCGACCAGACCTTGAAGGCTCCCGCGCCAGTGCGCGACCAGCCGCCGCCGCCTCCCGAGTCGAGATATCCCTTCTCGGCTTCGAGGCCCGTCATGAAGAAGTGGTCGATTGCGTTGTTGTAGTACTCGGTCACGGTCCAGTCGCCCGTCACCGGTGCCGTTGGTGGCGTGATCACGGTTGTGCCTTTCGCCTGCCCTGAGTTCGCCTCGACCATCAATGAGCTCGCATCGACCGCTTCGAAATCGGATCCCTTCAGGCGCGAGAACTGGCTCACCAGCGTGTCGTCGTCCCAACGGGAGTCGGGAATGCCGGAGAGGTACCAGGCGCTGCCGTTGTCGGCGAGGATCATTCCGTACTTCTTCAAGGCGCGCAGGATCACCTGCATCGAAGGCGCGTAGCTGCTGATGTCGAAGCTCGCCCTCAGGCGCATGCGCAATCCCATCGGCGGGTACTGCGAGCCCGTGAGGCTCGAGGCGAAATGGCGCGCAGGCCAGAGGAATGACCGGTGCGTTTGCGGCGCGGTGAAACGCAGCGCGTGCGTGATCTCTCCGGCCGCGACTTCGTCGTAGCGCACCAGTCCCGGGAGGATCGGCAATCCGGCGGCGTCGGCGGAAGTCCAGCCATTGGGACGCAGCGCGTTGGATCGCAGGTCGTAGATGGCGCCCGAGCCCGCGCGCCAAGTGCCGTTGGGGTTCGGATACGCGGAGTAGAGCTCGTACAACCTGCAGTTGTCGCGATCGAGCATGAGGATGTGCCGGTCGCCGTCGGAACTGTTGCCGCCTTCGATCGGCGGATTTGGCGGGATCGGGTACGGACCGGTGTCGCTTTCGTCGGCGTATTCGAAAGTGACCGCGACCCTGGGTTGCGTCCCCGCAACGGTGACGAACGGAATACCGATCGGGGCGCCCTGGTACACCGTGCCGAAATCGGGGTGCACGCCGCGCGTGGCGCCGATGGTCGACACGAAAGTGTCCGAGGAAGGATGCCGCGGCAGGGTGTCCACCGGCGCATTCCAGATGTTGTCCGCCGGCAGCACCGGGCAGCCCGCGAGTTGTGGCGCGGCAAGGGTCGAGAGGGGAAATGCCAGCAGTGCAAGGCAGTAGAAGGTTCGCATACCGTGAGTATCGCAACCGTCATGCCAATACTTAAGCTGTTGTTTTATCAGCGGGCTTCCTGGTCCAACGTCTCCTCTGGACGACCGGCTCTACAGTTTTGCGGCACTCCCATACCTGAGCGTTTCACTCGGATTTGGGGTAAACTTGAGCAGATCACTCGGGATTCCATCACCGGGTTGGAAGGCAGTCATGAGATTAACGACCAAGGGACGTTTTGCGGTGACCGCGATGCTCGACCTCGCGCTGCATGGCGACAAGCGACCGGTCACCCTCTCGGGCATCAGCGAGCGCCAGAAAATCTCGCTGTCGTACCTGGAGCAGCTGTTCGGCAAGCTGCGCCGGCGCGAGCTGGTGGAAAGCGTGCGTGGCCCCGGTGGCGGCTACCACCTCGCCCGCGATGCCTCGCTGCTTTCGGTCGCCGACATCGTGCGCGCCGTGGAAGAGCCGCTGGATTCGACGCAATGCGGCGGCCGCGAGGACTGCCACGGTCCCAATGAACGATGCATGACGCATGACCTCTGGGCCGAGCTCAATACCACCGTTTATGGATTTCTCGCCGGTGTGAAGCTGTCCGATCTCGTACACAAGCAGCGCACCAGAACCGTTTCCGTCGTCCGCGGCCATGACAAACCGCGCGATACCCAGCCCGTTACTGTTTGATGCCAGGTCTGAACATGAACAATCGCAAGCTTCCGATCTACCTCGACTATTCCGCGACTACGCCGGTTGATCCGCGCGTGGCGGAGAAGATGATCCCGTGGCTCACCACCAACTTCGGCAATCCCGCCTCGCGCAGCCACGCCTATGGCTGGGACGCGGAGGAGGCGGTGGAGAACGCGCGCGCGGAAGTCGCCAGGCTGGTGAGTGCCGATGTGAAGGAAATCATCTGGACCTCCGGCGCCACGGAGTCCAATAACCTCGCCATCAAGGGCGCGGCGCATTTCTACAAGTCCAAGGGCAAGCACCTGGTCACGGTGAAGACCGAGCACAAGGCCGTGCTCGACACCATGCGGGAGCTGGAGCGTGAAGGCTTCGAGGTGACCTACCTCGACCCGGAGCCGAACGGGCTCGTCGACCTCGAGAAATTCAAGGCGGCCCTGCGGGCGGACACCATCCTCGTTTCCGTGATGCACGTGAACAACGAGATCGGCGTGATCCAGCCGATCTTGGAGATGGGCGAGATCCTGCGTTCGCAGGGCATCATCTTCCACGTCGACGCGGCGCAGTCCACCGGCAAGGTGCCCATCGATCTGCAGCGCCTCAAGGTCGACCTGATGAGCTTCTCCGCGCACAAGACCTACGGGCCCAAGGGCATCGGCGCGCTGTACGTGCGCCGCAAGCCGCGCGTGCGCCTCGAAGCGCAGATGCACGGCGGGGGCCATGAGAAGGGCTTCCGCTCGGGCACGCTCCCCACGCACCAGATCGTCGGCATGGGAGAAGCGTTCCGCATCGCGCGCCTCGAGATGGCGACCGAGAACGAGCGCATCCGCATGCTGCGTGACCGCCTGCTGGCCGGCTTCAAGGACATGGAAGAGATCTACGTCAACGGCGACCTCGAGCATCGCGTGCCGCACAACCTCAACGTGAGCTTCAACTTCGTCGAGGGCGAGTCGCTGATCATGGGCATGAAGGAGCTGGCGGTTTCGTCGGGCTCTGCATGCACCTCGGCGAGCCTCGAACCCTCGTACGTGCTGCGTGCGCTGGGCCGCAACGACGAGCTCGCGCACAGCTCCATCCGCTTTACCCTCGGGCGCTTCACCACCGAGGCGGACATCGACTTCGCGGTGAACCTCATCAAGGAGCGCATCGGCAAGCTGCGCGAGATGAGCCCGCTGTGGGAGATGTACAAGGACGGCATCGATTTGAGCACCGTGCAGTGGGCAGCCCACTAGGAGACCAAAGCCATGGCATACAGCGAAAAAGTCATCGACCACTACGAGAATCCCCGCAACGTCGGATCGTTCGGCAAGGGCGAGGAAGGTGTCGCCACCGGCATGGTGGGCGCGCCCGCCTGCGGCGACGTGATGAAACTGCAGATCAAGGTGGGTCCGGACGGCATCATCCAGGATGCCAAGTTCAAGACCTATGGCTGCGGGTCGGCCATCGCATCGTCTTCGCTGGTGACCGAGTGGGTCAAGGGCAAAAGCATCGACGAGGCCGCGGGCATCAAGAACACGCAGATCGCCGAAGAACTCGCGCTGCCGCCGGTGAAGATCCATTGCTCGATCCTCGCGGAGGACGCCATCAAGGCGGCCATCGCGGATTACCGCAAGAAGTTCGGCGGCGCGGACGCGACCATCGATCCGGCCAGGAAAGCAGCCGACTGACCATGGCAATCACCCTCACCGATCGCGCCGCGCAACACGTGCAGCGCTACATCGAGAAACGCGGCAAGGGCGTGGGCCTGCGCCTGGGCGTGAAGACCACCGGTTGCTCCGGACTCGCGTACAAGATCGAGTTTGCCGATGACGTGAAGCCCGAGGACGTCACGTTCGAAAGCAACGGCGTCCAGGTCCTCATCGATCCCAAGAGCCTCGCATACCTCGACGGCACGCAACTCGACTTCGCCCGCGAGGGCCTCAACGAAGGCTTCAAGTTCAACAATCCGAACGAGAAGGACCGCTGTGGCTGCGGGGAGTCCTTCAACGTTTGAGTTCGTTTTCCCGCAACCACTTCGAGCTTCTCGGGCTCGCGCCGGGCTACGCCGTGGACCAGGCGCAGCTCGAGAAGCGTTATCGCGAGCTCCAGGGCCAGGTCCATCCTGACCGCTTCGCCTCGGCCAGCGAGGCGGAACGCCGCGTCGCCATGCAGTGGGCCACGCGGGCCAACGAGGCCTACCGCACCCTGAGGGACCCCGTGGACCGCGCGCGCTACCTGCTCGGCCTCAAGGGTTTCGACACCGGCGAAGAAAGCAATACCTCGATGCCAGCCGATTTCCTGATGCAGCAGATGGAGTGGCGCGAAAGCGCCGCCGACGCGCGCGCCTCCGGTGACGCCGCGGGGCTCGAGATGCTGCGTGGTGAACTCTCCGGCGAACGCGCCGACATGCTGAAGCAGCTCGAGCGCGCGATCGATCGCGATTCCAACTACGACGCCGGCTGCTCGCTGGTGCGCAAGCTGCGGTTCCTCGAGAAGCTGGAAGAGGAGATCGACGAGGCGCTGGCATGAGCATCGCCGCCGGCACGCGCGCACGCATTGAAGGCGCGCATCGCTTCAGCGCTTTCTACCGCGGCCACCTCGCGAGCCACTACCCGATGGCGATCGTGGCGCTCGATTCGATGGGCGCCGATGCGGCGGACATGGATCGTTTCGAGGCGCGTTATCTTCCATTGCTGGAGCCGATGGCCGAGGGCGCGGCCGCGGTGGAAGCCTTCGCCGCCGCGATTGCCCGTGATGGCGAAGAGGCCGTGCTGCGCCACTGGATTCCCCGGCTCACTCATGCGGTTGCATCGGCTGCGTTCCATGGCGCCATTCGCACTGCGTTTGCGCTGGAGTCCGGAAGCTCGCGTGAATTGGCGCATGCGCTGGCGTATTGGCAAGCGGCGTATGAGGCGCTTCGCGATGCGCCCCCGTTTGCAGGATCGCTTGCGCCTCATGACGTGCTGCGCACCATCGCGCGCGATTCTCGATTTGCGGGCCACAAGCCGCCGGGCCGAAACATCATCGAGCGCACGGTTGCGGCATCCCAAATGCCTGGATTCGATTCGCATGTGGGTGCCATCGATCCGACAAAAGCCGATCTCGATTCCATTGCACGCGCGGTGTTGCGTGCCTATGCCGCGTGCGGGGATTTCACGCTCCTGCATTGCGTGACGGGTTGCCACGCATTGCGCCTGCTGTCGCCATATGCCGGCGCAGGCGCGACGAGGCGCCTGTGGCCCGCGATCGTCGCGGCCTACATCGGCGCCGGCGCGCCGCCGCTCGAAGGCTGGGGCCTCGTGGGCGACGACTCGCTCGACTGGGAGGCGATCAAGGCGCGCGCCATCCGTTGCGAAGATGAGCATGACATCAAGTTCGCCTACTCCTGCTGGCGCGAATGGCAGCATCGCGGCGACGACCTCTACCGGCGCGTGGCGAGCGCCCGCGTCTGCTCCGCAGGAACGGTTGCGCCGGCGCCGGTGATGGCCGCGGAGGCCTGCTGATGGCGCTGCTGCAGATTTCCGAGCCGGGCGAGTCTCCCGATCCGCACCAGCGCAAGCTGGCGGTGGGCATCGACCTCGGCACTACTCATTCGCTCGTCGCCACCGTGCGCAGCAGCTCGGCAGAAGTGCTCGCCGATGCCCAGGGTCGCCCGCTTCTACCTTCGGTCGTGCGTTACTTCGAGGCGGGCAAGGTCGAAGTCGGTTATGACGCACGCGCCGCGCAAGCCGACGACCCCGCCAACACCATCGTTTCGGTGAAGCGTTTCATGGGGCGCGGTGTGGCCGACGTTGCCAAGTACGGCGCGCTTCCCTACAGCTTTGTCGATTCGCCCGGCATGGTGGCGATCGACACGGTAGCGGGCACGCGCTCGCCGGTGCAGATTTCCGCTGAGATCCTGAAGGTGCTGCGCGACCGCGCGGAGGAAGCGCTGGGCGATGAGATCTTTGGCGCTGTGGTGACCGTACCTGCGTACTTCGATGACTCGCAGCGGCAGGCGACGAAGGACGCCGCGCGCCTCGCCGGCCTCAACGTGCTGCGCCTGCTCAACGAACCTACTGCTGCGGCCATCGCCTATGGGCTCGACCACGAGTCTGAAGGCACCTTTGCAATTTTCGACCTCGGCGGCGGGACGTTCGACATCTCGATCCTGAAGCTCACGCGCGGCGTGTTCGAGGTGCTCTCGACCAACGGCGATTCCGCCCTCGGCGGCGACGACTTCGACCAGGCGGTCGCGACCCATTGGCGCGTCGGCAACAAGATCGCCGATGCCAAGGGTGGTGACACGCGCCGCCTGCTGGCCGCGGCGCGCGAAGTGAAGGAGGCGCTCACCACCGCCGATCGCGCGGAAGCGAGCGTGACACTCTCTTACGGGCAGAAAGCGCGGCTGCAGCTCACGCGCGCCGAGTTCGAACAGATCACCGGTGCCCTGGTGCAGAAGACGCTGGTGCCAACGAAGAAGGCCCTGCGCGACGCGAAGCTCACGCCGGCGCAGGTCGATGGCGTGGTCATGGTGGGCGGTGCCACGCGCATGCCGCAGGTCCAGCAGGTGATCGGGAAATTCTTTGGCAAAACGCCGCTGATCGACCTCGATCCGGATCAAGTAGTGGCGCTCGGCGCCGCCATCCAGGCCAACGTGCTCGCGGGCAACCGCGCCGGTGACGATTGGCTGCTGCTCGACGTGATCCCGCTTTCGCTCGGCCTCGAGACCATGGGGGGGCTGGTGGAGCGCGTCGTGCCGCGCAATTCGACCATTCCCGTCGCGCGCGCGCAGGAATTCACGACCTTCAAGGACGGCCAGACGGCGATGGTGATCCACGTGGTGCAGGGCGAGCGCGAGCTGGTTTCCGATTGCCGTTCGCTCGCGCGCTTTGAGCTGCGCGGCATCCCGCCGATGGTCGCGGGCGCGGCGCGCATCCAGGTCACTTTCCAGGTCGATGCCGATGGGCTGCTTTCCGTTTCCGCAAAGGAGCAAACCACGGGCATCGAGTCGTCCATCGTGGTGAAGCCTTCCTACGGGCTCACCGATGACGAGGTCGCGCGCATGTTGCAGGAAGGATTCACGCATGCCGTCGGCGATCGCGACGCGCGTGCGCTGGCGGAACAACGTGTTGAGGCGGAGGCGCTGCTCACTTCGCTTGTCGCCGCCCTCGAGAAGGATGGCAGCCTGCTTTCAGCGGACGCACGCGCGGCGCTCACGGCTTCGATGGGTTCGTTGCGCGAACTGCGCGAAGGCACCGATCACCGCGCCATCAAGGCGAGCGTCGAATCGCTCAACCGCGCGAGCGAGGACTTCGCCGCGCGCCGGATGGACCGCGCGATTTCCGGCGCACTTGCGGGCCGCCGCGTGGACGAACTGCCGCGATGAGCAAGCTCAGGGTCCTGCCGCACGAAACGTTGTGCCCCGACGGCATCGAGATCGAGGCGCCCGAAGGCGTCTCCATCTGCGACATCCTGCTCGACAACCATATAGACATTGAGCACGCGTGCGAGAAGAGCTGCGCATGTACCACGTGCCATGTGATCGTGCGCGAGGGGGCCAACTCCCTCGATCCCGCCACGGAGAAGGAAGACGATCTCCTCGACAAGGCTTGGGGGCTCGAGCTCACTTCGCGGCTTTCCTGCCAGGCGCGGATGAAGTCGAAGGACATCACCATCGAAATCCCGAGATACACCCTCAATCATGCAAGCGAGCTGAAGCGATGAAGTGGACCGACACGCAGGAGATCGCCATCGCGTTGGCGGATAAATTCCCGGACGTCGATCCGCAGCGCATCAACTTCGTCGACCTGCGTAACCGGGTCATGGCGCTCGACGATTTCGCCGACGATCCCAATCGCTCCGGCGAACGTATCCTCGAGGCGATCCAGGCTGCCTGGATGGAAGAGGCCGGCTGAGGCCTGGCGACGCCAAAAAAACGGGGCCGGATTGACCGGCCCCACAAGGCGCACATTTCTTCATGAGCAAGGACGATGCCAATTCGTCCCCTTCCAGCAAGATCAAAGACTTAGCAAAATGGCGGGTGGTTACTCGCCTTCAGGGTCCGAAGCCCCGTCGTCAAACAGCGACAGCCAGGGGTGGGTCAACGTTTAACTACTTGAAAGCAAAGACGAATCCCATGTCGTTGTAGAGAGACAGCTACGCCGGTTGAAAGACCACCTACGGCTGCCCGCGCCGCGCACCTACATCTTCACTTCCGCCTTGAAAACCGCCGCCTCGATGCCGTGGCGCTGCAGCAACTTGTAGAACTCGGTGCGGTTGCGGCGCGCGAGTTTTGCTGCCTGGGTGACGCTGCCCTTGGTGAGTTTCAGGATGCGCGTGAGGTAGTCGCGCTCGAAGCGCTTGCGCGCGTCTTCGAAAGACGTCATCTCGTGCATCTCGACTTGTATCGCCTGTTCCACGAAAGCCAGCGGGATGATCTCCGTCGGGCACAGCGCGATCGATTGCTCGACCACGTTGAAGAGCTGGCGCACATTGCCGGGCCATTTCGCCTTCACCAGCAGCTCGAGTGCTTCCGGCGAGAACGCCGCCTTGTCGCGCCCGTAACGCGGTGCGAGCTTCTTCAGGAAGTAGTCGGCCAGCAGCGCGATGTCCTCCGGGCGCTCGTCGAGCGACGGCAGCTTGAGCGTCACCACGTTCAAGCGGTAGTAGAGGTCCTCGCGGAACGTGCCGTTGTCCTTCTCCTTCGCGAGGTCGCGATGGGTGGCGGAGATGATGCGCACGTCGAACGGGATGGAACGCGTGGCGCCGATGGGACGCACCTCGCGGGTCTCGATCACGCGCAGCAGCTTCACCTGGAGGGCGAGCGGCATGTCGCCGATCTCGTCGAGGAACAGCGTGCCCTTGTCGGCCGCGGCGAAGAGGCCGCGCTGGTCCGCTATGGCGCCCGTGAACGAGCCCTTGGTGTGGCCGAAGAGCTCGCTCTCGAGCAGCGTCTCGGGAATGGCGCCGCAGTTGATCGCGATGAACGGCTGGTTGACGCGTGGGCTCGCGCGGTGGATCGCGCGGGCTAGCAGTTCCTTGCCGCTGCCGCTTTCTCCCTGGATCAGCACGCTCGCATCACCGGCGGCGACGCGCTGCGCCTTGGCAAGCAGGTCTTCCATCAACGAAGAACGCGTGACGATGTCCTCGCGCCACACCTGGCCCAGGCCCGCTTGCAGCGCGCCGCCATGAAGCGTGAGCGCGCGGTCGATCTGCGACAGCAACTCATCGGCGTCGTAGGGCTTGGTGAGGTAACCGAACACGCCGCGCTTGACCGCGGTCACCGCGTCCGGGATGGAGCCATGCGCCGTGAGTATCACCACCGGCAAGCCGGGGTACGACGCCTGGATCTCGTGGAAGAGGGCCATGCCGTCCATGCCTGCCATGCGCAGGTCGGTCAGCACGAGGTCGGGGCGCGCGGCGGATATCGACGCGAGGGCGCGTTGCCCGCTGTCGACAGCCGTCACGCCGTAGTTGTTGGCCTTCAGGCGGATCGTGAGCAGGCGCAGCAGATCCGGGTCGTCGTCAACCAGCAACAATGATGCTTTTCCATTCGCGGACATCAGCGTCCCTTGTTTTGGCGGTCGCAGAGGCATTGATCGAGTTCACCCAATGCATCAAGGGTCTGCAGCTCTTCGCGCAGGTCTTTTTCAGCCGCGGCGGCGTTCTCCCTGAGCCGGCGGCCTTCCACGGCTTGCGCGTGCAAGAAGCTTGCCATTTCCCTGCCCGCGATGGCATTCATTTCGCTCAAGCGGCTTCCTCGACATCCACCTTGCGGCGCGGGAAGCGGATGCGGAAATGGGCGCCAGGGCCTTGGAGGATCTCGATGCGGCCGCGATGCAGCGTCACGTATTCCTTCACGATCGACAGGCCCAGCCCGCTGCCCTTGATCGCGGCGATCGGCGTATCGGCGCCGCGATAGAAGGCTTCGAACACTTTCTCGCGTTCAGGCTCGGGGATGCCCGGGCCTTCGTCCTGAACCTCGAACACCGCGTCGCCGCGTTCCTTGTAGAGCTTGATCGAGATCAGGCCCTTGTCGGGTGAATACTTGATCGCGTTTGACAGCAGGTTGTCGAGAACCACGCGGATCTTGTCCTCGTCGCAATAGGCGGAGACGTGTTCGCAGTTCATCTCCACGCGGATGCCCTTGGCGACGATGGCGAGCTTGCGGTCGTACAACACGCGGCGCACCAGCTCGCGCAGCGGGACGATCCTGGCATCGAGGTAGGACGTCTGCGCGTGCACCGCGCTGTAGTTGAGCAGCCCCTCGATCAGCTTGCGCAGCTCTATGGAATTTTCCTGCAGGATGCGCGCGATCTCGTGCTGCTCGGCATTGAGGTTGCCGACCACGCCGGAGGAGAGGAGGTCGGAGCCTTCGCGCAGCGCGGTGAGCGGGGTCTTGAGCTCGTGCGACATGTGCTGCAGGAAACGCGTCTTCTGCGCCTCGAGCGTGAGCAGCCTCTCACGCAGCCAGTCGAGCTGCTCGCCCAGCCGGACCATGTCGCCCGGGCCTTCGATCACGATCGGCTTGCCGAACTGGCCTTCGCCCAGGCCCTGGATGCTTGCGCTCACCTGCGTGATCGGTCGCGCGATCAGGTAGGTGAAGGAGGCGATCAGGAGCACGGCGGTGGGGATGAGGGCGATCATGAGCCAGAAGACGCTGTTGCGGGATTGGACCGCTTGGGTGCGCAGCTGTTCGATCCCTTCGTCGATCACCTGGTCACCCAGGGCAACCAGCGTGTGGGCGTGTTCGAGAAGGCCGGCGAACTCGCGTTGCAGGTACTGCGACAGGATCGGCGTGGGCCCGGTGCGCGCGATGAACTGGTGGATCGCGTCGGCCTGGCGCTCGATCAGGTTGTATTCCGAGCGCTGGTTCTCGGACAGCGCCATGCCGTTGAGTTGCTGCATCAGGCCCAGGAACGTCGCGCGGTGTCCCTGGTATGCGTTGAGGTACGGGGCTTCGCCGGCTACCGCATACTGACGCGCGGAACGTTCGAGCGACGTCGCCGTGGCAACCAGGGACCGGCTGGCCTGCGTCACCTTCACCGCCGAGTGCACGGTCTGCTCCGAAAGCCCCGCCAGGCGCTCGAAGGCGAGCGCGTTGGAGAACAGCGCGAACAGCAGCGGAGCGGCGACGATCGTGAAGCCGATCACCAGCAGCGACAGGAAGGAACGTGGGTAGGTCAGCCTCATCGATTACGATTATCCGTTAAAATCCCTTCAGATCAATCACTTGTGCAGGAACTCCATCATGCCCATGTACGAATCCGAGATCACCCGCTTCATCCGCGAGATGAAGGAAAAGAACCCGGGCATCGTCGAGCTGCAGCGCAAGAACCGCGCGACCTGGTGGGACAAGCCACAGGACCTGGAGATCCAGCAGGAGCACTCGCAGTCTGCGGTGCCGCAGCCGCCGTACGTCTATTTTCCTCTTCCGCAGGCCGCGGAAGGTCAGGAAGCCGGGAACAGCCCCAGCACGCCGTCCAGGCCGACATAGTCCAGAGCGTAGGTTGCCTTCGCCTTCACCACCGCTTTCGCGTGGTAGGCGATGCTGGCGCCGGCCTCGGCCATCATCGGCAGGTCATTGGCGCCGTCACCGATCGCGATCACCTGCGCGCTGGTGATGCCGAACTCCCGCTTGAGCCGGGCCAAATGCGCGGCCTTTCCCTGCGCATCCACCAGTGGGCCCGTGGTGCGGCCCGCGAGTTTCCCTGACTCGACCACCAGCACGTTGGAGTAGGCATAGTCGAGCTTGAGCCGGTCGCGCACGCGGTCGGTGAAATAGGTGAAGCCGCCCGAGACCAGCAGCGTCTTCAATCCTGCCCTGCGCGCCGCGGCGATGAGTTTTTCCGCGCCCGGGTTGAAACGCAACCGATCGGCGTACACCTTCTCGAGCGCGGATTCCTCGATCCCTTCGAGGGCGGCTACGCGCCGCTTGAGGCTCTCCGGCCAGTTGATCTCGCCACGCATCGCGCTCTCCGTCACCGCGGCGACCTCCGCCTTGCGGCCGGCGAAGTCGGCGATCTCGTCGATGCATTCGATGCAGATGAGGGTGGAGTCCATGTCCATCGCGAGGAGCTTGAAGTCCGAGAGCTTCGCGTCTTCGTCGACGAAGCCCCAGTCGAGATGCGCCTGCGCGCAATGGGCGGCCACGGCATCCCGCGTTGATCCGTCGGCTCGCGTGATCCGGAACGCCGAATCCGATACCCTCTCAATGGCCTCGCCCCTGACCATCGCATGCAGCACCTTGAGGTCCGGAGTCGAAACCTCCTCTGCCTGAACGACAAGATTCATCTGCGTTTACCTGCGTTCATCGGCGGACCCAGCCCTAGGAAAGCTTGCGCAGAAACTGCCGGACTTCATTCGCGCGCTGCTTGAGGTCGTCGTGCTTGATCTCGATCCTCACGCGGTCCGGGCCCGGCAGTCGGTAGATGCGCGAAGACTGTACCAGCGCCAGCACCTTTTTCGGATCCACCGGCGGCTCGGGGATGAACTGGATCACGATGGCGCCCGGCGCCGCATCGATCTTCGACACGCCCAGCGGCGCGCCCTGGATGCGCAGCTTGTGGCACTCGAGCAGCACGCGCGTCGGCTCCGGTAGCGGGCCGAAGCGATCGACCAGCTCCTCGGTTAGGTGCTCGAGTTCTTCATCCGTGTCGCAGTTGGCGAGGCGCTTGTAGATCACGAGGCGCTCGTGCACGTCGCCGCAATAGACCTCCGGCAGCAGCGCGGGCGCATGCAGATTCACTTCCGTGGCGACGTTGATCGGCCGCGAAAGGTCCGGCTCCACGCCTTTCTTGAGTGATTTCACCGCGTGCTCGAGCATCTCGGTATAAAGCGCGAAGCCGATGTCCTGGATGCCGCCCGACTGCGAATCCCCGAGCACCTCGCCCGCGCCGCGGATCTCGAGGTCGTGCATCGCCAGGTAGAAACCAGCGCCCAGGTCTTCCATCATCTGGATCGCCTCGAGACGTTTCTTCGCGGCGGGCGAAAGGGCCTCTTCCGGCGGCGTGAGCAGGTAGGCGTAGGCCTGGTGGTGCGAACGGCCGACGCGCCCGCGCAGCTGGTGCAGCTGGGCCAGGCCGAACTTGTCGGCGCGATGGATCAGGATGGTGTTGGCCGTGGGCACGTCGATGCCGGTCTCGATGATGGTCGAGCACAACAGCACGTTGGAGCGCTGGTGGTAGAAGTCGCGCATCACGCTTTCCAGCTCGCGCTCGCGCATCTGGCCGTGGGCCACGGCGATGCGTGCTTCCGGCAGAAGCTCCTCCAGCTCTTCCTTGCGGTTCTCGATCGTCTCGACTTCGTTGTAGAGGTAGTAGGCCTGGCCGCCACGCTTCAACTCGCGCAGCACCGCCTCGCGCACGATGCCGTTGGAGAGGCGGTTCACGAAGGTCTTGATAGAAAGCCGTCGCTGCGGCGCGGTGGCGATCACGGAGAAATCGCGCAGCCCCTCGAGCGACATCGCAAGCGTGCGCGGGATCGGCGTTGCGGTGAGCGTGAGCACGTCCACCTCCGCGCGCAGCCGCTTGAGCTCTTCCTTCTGGCGCACGCCGAAGCGATGTTCCTCGTCGATGATCACCAGGCCAAGGTTCTTGAAGTGCACGTCCTTCTGGATCAGCTTGTGGGTGCCGATCACGATGTCGATGCGGCCGTCGGCGAGGCCCTCGAGTGATTTCGCGACTTCCTTCGGACTGCGGAAACGCGACAGTTCCGCGATTTTCACCGGGAAGCTCGAGAAGCGGTCGCTGAAGTTGCCGAAGTGCTGCTCGGCCAGCAGCGTCGTCGGAACGAGGATCGCGACCTGCTTGCCGGCGGCTACCGCGATGAAGGCTGCGCGCATCGCCACTTCCGTCTTGCCGAAGCCCACGTCGCCGCAAACCAGCCGGTCCATCGGGCGTCCCAGCGTCATGTCGAGGATGACCGCTTGAATCGCCTCGGCCTGGTCGGGCGTCTCCTCGAACGGGAACGTGGCGGCGAACTGCTCGTAGTCCTGCATCTTCAGCGGGAACGCGAAACCCTGGCGCGCGAGACGGCGCGCGTAGAGGTCGAGCAATTCCGCGGCGGTGTCGCGAATCTGGCGCGCCGCCTTGCGCTTGGCCTTCTCCCACTGCCCGCTGCCGAGGCGATGCAGCGGCGCATTCTCGGGCGCGGCGCCGGTGTAGCGGCTGATCACGTGCAGCTGCGAGACTGGAACGTAGAGCTTGTCGCCGCCCTCGTATTCGAGGTGCAGGAATTCCATCCCGCCTTCACCGAGGTCGAGCGTCACGAGCCCGAGGTAGCGCGCGATGCCGTGCTGGCTGTGGACCACCGGGTCGCCCGGCTTGACCTCCGCCAGGTCGCGCAGCATGCCCTCCGCGCTGCTCTTGCCGCGGCTGTCGCGGCGGCGCGACTGGCGAACCTGCCCGGGGTAGAGCTCCGCTTCCGTGATCACCGCGAGTTTTCCCCCCGCGCTGCGCGCTCCTGGGGACCCGTCGCCGGGCAACAGGAAGCCGGCGGCGAGCGGCCCGTAGGTCATCGCGACCGGATGCGCGGACTCACGAAAGCGCACCCAGTCGTCGACAAGCACGGGATGGAAGTCGTGCTCGGAGAAGAATTGCGACAACGTCTCGCGGCGACCCGCGCCTTCCGCCACGATCAGCGTGCGGCCCTCGAACGGTTCGGCAAAACGCTTCAGCAGGCGCAGCGGCTCGACGGAGCGCCGATCGACTTCCACGGAGGGAAGCGGCAGGGCTTCGGTTGGCTCGTCGACCTGGAGGCGCGGGAAAGTCTTGAGCGCGATGAACAGGTCCTCGACCGGAAGATAGAGCTCGCGCGGCTCCATGAGGGGGCGGTCGCGGTCGCCGCGAAGCAGGTCGTAGCGCGACTTGAGGTCGCGCCAGAAACCCTCGGCGGCCTCAGCCACGTCACCGTGGATCACGCATGTGGTTTCCGCGGGCAGATAGTCGAAGATCGTCGCGGTGCCGTCGAAGAAGAGCGGCAGGTATGCCTCGACGCCCGCGGGCGCGATGCCGTTGGTGACGTCCTTGTAGATGCGGCTCTTGGAGGGATCGCCCTCGAAGCGTTCACGGAAGCTGTTGCGGAAGTGCGCGCGGCCATCCTCGTCGAGAGGAAACTCGCGCGCCGGAAGCATGCGCACTTCCGGGACTGGGTAGATCGAGCGCTGGTTGTCGACGTCGAAAGTGCGGATGGTCTCGATCTCGTCGCCGAGGAGGTCGAGCCGGTACGGCACCGCGCTGCCGGTGGGGTAGAGATCGATGAGGCCGCCGCGCACGCAGAATTCACCCGGGCTCATCACCTGCTGCACGTGCGCGTACCCGGCGAGCACGAGCTGCGCCCGCAACGCGTCCAGGTCCAGCCGCGTCTTCGCCTTGAGGTGGAACGTGCGCCCGGCGAGATACGACTTCGGTGGCAGGCGCTGCAACGCCGTCGTGACCGGTACGATGCCGGCGTCGAATTCGCCATTGGCGAACTGCCACAGCGTCGAGAGCCGTTCAGAGACCAGGTCCGGATGCGGCGAGAACTGGTCGTACGGCAGGATTTCCCAGTCGGGCAGCCGGTGGATGCGAAGCGTGGGATCGAGCCACGCCATCTCCTCGCGCAGCCGTTCCGCGTCCTGTGCGGAGGCGGCGAGGATCAGCAGCGGGCGCTGGCGTGCAGCGTCGCGGGCCAGCCAAAGCGCGTCCGACGACCCGCTCGAGGTGAGCGTGGCCTTCGGCATGGCGGCGCTCCTAGACGACGGCGACGGGGATCTTGCCGATCCTCGCGCGCCATTGCGCGGGGCCGCTCTTGTGAACGGCATTGCCCGTTGAATCGACCGCGACCGTCACGGGCATGTCCTTCACCTCGAACTCGCGGATGGCTTCCATGCCGAGGTCCTCGAAGGCAACCATCCTCGAGCCGCGTATCGCCTTCGAAACCAGGTAGGCCGCACCGCCCACGGCGATGCAATACACGGCGCCGTGTTTCTTGATGGATTCGATGGCCACCGGGCCCCGCTCGCTTTTTCCGACCATGCCGATGAGACCGGTATTCGCCAGCACCGGTTCAACGAACTTGTCCATGCGGGAGCTGGTGGTGGGGCCGGCGGGGCCCACGACTTCTTCGCGGACCGCGTCGACCGGGCCCACGTAGTAGATGAATCGGTTGGTGAGGTCCACGGGCAGCTTCTCGCCCTTCGCCATCATGTCGACCAGGCGTTTGTGGGCAGCGTCGCGGCCCGTGAGCAGCTTGCCGGAAAGAAGCAGGCGTTCACCCGCCTGCCAGGTGGCGATCTCTTCCTTGTTCAACGTGTCGAGGTTCACGCGGCGGCTGGTGGAGGTATCGAAGAGCACCTTCGGCCAATCGTCGAGCGAGGGCGCTTCGAGCTTCGCGGGGCCACTGCCATCGAGGATGAAATGCGCGTGGCGCGTGGCGGCGCAATTGGGCAGCAGCGCCACCGGCTTGGAGGCGGCATGCGTGGGATAGTCCACGACCTTCACGTCGAGCACGGTGGTCAGGCCGCCGAGTCCTTGTGCGCCAATGCCGAGCGCATTCACCTTCTCATACAGTTCAAGCCGCAGGTGCTCAGCCCGGGTCTTGGCGCCGCGGGCCTTCAGTTCGTGGATGTTGAGCGGTTCCATCATCGCCCACTTGGCCATCAGCATCGCCTTCTCGGGCGAGCCGCCGATCGCGAGCGACAACATGCCGGGCGGGCACCAGTCGGCTCCCATCGTGGGAACGACGGAGAGCACCCAGTCGACGACGTTGTCGCTGGGCAAGAGCATCGCGAACTTCGATTTGTTCTCGCTGCCGCCGCCCTTGGCGGCGACGATCACTTCAACCTTGTCGCCCGGCACCAGCTCCACGTGGGTGACGGCGGGTGTGTTGTCGCCGGTGTTGGTGCGCTTGCCGTCCGGGTCCGCGAGCATCGAGGCGCGCAGCGGGTTGTCCTTGTCGGTGTAGGCGCGGCGCACGCCTTCGTTCACCAGCTCCTCAAGGGATTTCTTCGTGTCCCAGCGCACATCCATGCCGACCTTGATGAAGGCGATGGCGATACCGGTGTCCTGGCACATGGGCCGGCGTCCCTCCGCGGCCATGCGCGAGTTCACCAGGATCTGCGCCATGGCGTCCTTGGCCGCGGGCGACTCCTCGCGCTGGTAGGCGGCATGGAGGTCGCGGATGTAGTCGGCCGGATGGAAGCAACTGATGAACTGGAAGCCGTCGGCCACCGACTGGATGAAGTCTTCTTCGCGGATGATCGTGCTCATGGCATTTCCTAGGCGTGCTCGCCGGGCCGGCCCGGACCGTGGGGCATCAAACGGTCCGACGCCGCGATCGCCATCGCGGAGAGCAGGAACGTGATGTGGATCACCGTCTGCGCGATCAGCGCCTTCTCGGAATAGAGGTCGGCATTGATGAAAGTCTTGAGCAGGTGGATCGACGAGATGCCGATGATCGCGGTGGCGAGCTTCACCTTGAGCACCGAGGCGTTCACGGTTGATAGCCACTCTGGCTGGTCGGGGTGCCCCTGCAGGTTCATGCGCGAGACGAAGGTCTCATAGCCGCCGACGATCACCATGATGAGCAGGTTCGAGATCATCACCACGTCGATGAGACCGAGTACCACGAGCATGATTACCGTCTCGTTGAGTTTGGTGGGACGGATCGCGTCCGTCGCCGCCACCGTGACCGCGTCCAGGACGTGGACGAGGGCGCTGGCGTTGCCGAAGGCCGCCATCACGAGGTAGTAAAGCTCCTGCCAGAAGAGCCAGACGTAGAGCGCCTGCGCCACGATCAGGCCGAGGTAGAGCGGCAGCTGCAGCCAGCGGCTCATGAAGATCAGGTTCGGCAACGGCTTCAGGGGGCGCATCTTGGCGCGTTCGTCCATGCAGGCTTTCCGGAAACTGGGGTTCAGGCGATGGATCGCGCGACGGCGATCCGGGGGGTGATTTCCCGACGCAGAATTTTACCATTCCGGGTGCGTGGGAATTCACCGGCGAAGTAGATCGCCTTTGGCGCCTTGTACGCGGCGAGGTGCTCGCGGCCGTAGGCGAGCAGTTCCCCGGGCGTAGCCGCCGAGCCTTCATGCGTGATCACATAAGCAACCACCAGCCGCTTGTCCTGGCCGGCGTCTTCGGCGATGCACGCGCAATCGGCGACCGCGGGATGGTTCTTCAGCACGCGCTCCACCTCGTAGGGGGAGACGCGATAGCCGAAACTCTTGATGATGTCGTCGCGCCGGCCGAGGAACCAGAGGTAGCCGTCGGCGTCGTAGCGCGCGTAGTCGCCGGTGAGGAACCAGCCGCCGCGCTTCACCTTCGCGGTTTCCTCCGGCAGGTTCCAGTATTCGAGGAAGAGGCCGGGATCGTCCTGCGGGATGCTGATCATGCCTTCCTCGCCGGGCGCGGTTTCCACCAGCGATTCGGCATCGAGCAGCCGCACATCGTGGCCCGGCTGCGGGAATCCGGCGCTGCCCGGGCGGATCGGGCGGCGCTTCGATTGCGAGAGGTAGTAGCTGAACTCGCTCATGCCGACGGCTTCGAAGATGTCGAGCCCGAAGCGCTCGCGCCATGCGCCGAAGACTTCGTCAGAGAGGTGCTCGCCCGCGCTCATGCAGTGGCGCAGCGTCGGGACGTCGACTCTCGTGAACGATGTCTTCTGCAGGATCTGGCGATAGATCGTCGGCACGCCGATGAAGATGGTGGCGCCGTGTTTGGCGATGAGGCGTGGCCACGTCGCCGCGTCGTTGCGGCCCTCGTGCGCGATCACCGTCTTGCCGCGGTAGAGCGGGTCCATCAGGGCGGAGCCGAGCACGTAGGTCCAGTTGAACTTGCCGGAGTGCAGGATGCGATCCTCGCCCGAGGGGTCGAAGTCGAACCAGTATTCGGAAGCCGGCATGCGGCCGATGAGCGAACGCTGGCCATGCAGCACGCCCTTCGGATAACCGGTGGTGCCTGAGGTGTAGACGAGGTACGCGGGATCGTCGGCTCGCGTGTGTTGCGCGGGCTCGATGTGCTCGATGGCTTCCAGTGCAGAGGCGAGCGCGGGTCCTGCGATCAACACGTGCTGGCACGCTCCGGTGCCGCGCAGCTTCGGCTCCATCGAGCTCCACGCCGCGGCGTCGATCACCAGCGCCTTCGCGCCTGAATCTTCGAGCAGGTATTTCACCTCCTCGGCCGTGAGCAGCGTGGACGTGGGGACGGCGATCGCGCCGCGCTTGATCGCACCGAGGAAGGCGGTGGGATAGTCGATGGAGTTCGGCAAGCGCACCAGCACGCGATCGCCGGCGACGATGCCCAGGTTACGCAGGAGCTGCGCGAAGCGGCTGGTGCGATCCGCCAGCTCGCGATAGGTGATCGAAGTGGTGCCGAGCGCGTCGTCCTCGACAATCATGGCGGTTCGATCGGCCACCGTCGTGCCGAGGTGCGCGTCGGTGCAAGCCTCGCCGATGTTCAGGAATTCCGGGATCTCCCACGTCCAGGCGGGAAACGGCTGGCGCGCCGACATCAGAGGATGACGCCGTAAGGCCAGTTCTCGCGTACCACTTGCTCGGGAAGCTTCCCCAGCACCTCGATTGCGAATGCCGTGTCCGACGCGCTGAGCGAATGCAGCGCATGGGCCTTCAGCAGCGTCTGCAGCGCCTTTCCGAACATCGGTGGATCGAGCATCTCGCCTTCGAACTTGATGGCGCCCCCGAGCAGTGCGTCCGCCTCGATCGCCATCTTGAGGATCGCGATCTTGGTCTTGATCTCCGAAGGCGAGGGCGTGAAAGCCACCTTGCAGGGATGGATGTGCGACGGGTGGATCACCTGCTTGCCTGACAGGCCCATCGCCGCTTCCTCGAGCGCGTGTCCGTAGACCACCCGCGATTCCTCGTCGCCGTGCAGGTCCAGCCAGCGGCGCACGTCGTGTGGCTCGACGAACTGCTCGGGCATCGTGGCGTTGCCGATCAGCGTCTCCACGCCGCCGATCACGCCCTTGCCGGCGATGCGCGCCTCGAACAGGATGTCGTGCAGGTAGAACTTGAGCTCCTCAGTCCAGTTGCGCGGGGTGATCTGGATGCCCATCGCCTTCGAGAAGTCGTGGATGCCGAAGACCACGTGCTTGACCGTCGAGTACTGCATCAGGTCGGGCGCGATCTTGAGCGACTTCGGGTGCTCGATGATCGGCTGGATGGTGATGTGGTGGTTCAGGCCCGCGAGTACCGCCGAAAGATCGCGGATCTCCGGGGAGCCATAGGCCTCGCCGGCCTTGGCCAGCATCACCGCGTCGAAGTGATCCGAGAGGTCGCGTATCAGCTGCAGGTCGAGCTCGTATTCGTCGGTGCGGAACGGGTTGATGCGAACGGCCACCTGGACTTCCTTCTTGCGCGGCATCTTCGGCAGTTCGCGGCGCAGCAGCTCGCGGCTCATCTCCTTCTGCCGGCAGCCGTCCTCGAGGTCGAAGAGGAGCGTATGCGCATTGGTGAGCCAGGCGTGCTTGCGGAAGCGTTGTGCCGCGGCCTCCAGGTCCTCGTAGATTCCGAGCGACGGCGCGTATTTCACCGGCGGGTAGTAGATCTGGATGCCCGGCCAGTAGTCGCCCAGGAGGTCGTCGGCGGCGGCGGGCGGCGTGGCGGGTGCGCTTGCGGGGGCATGGAGTGCGTTCATCGCTCGAAGCTAGCACTGCCTGCTGCACTGCGTCAAAGCCGCATTGGCGAAGGCGGGTTTGACGGAACACGAAGGGCCGCTCGAACGGGGCGCGGCCTATGCTATAAATTGGGCAAACCACGAGGAGAATTCAATGTCGTCGATGATCGAATCGGTGCTGCAGGAAACCCGCGTCTTCCCGCCGCCAGCCGAGCTCGTCAAGAGCGCCAACATCCCCGGCCTCGAGGCCTACAAGGCCATGGTTGCTGAAGGCGTGCGCGACCTGGAGGGCTTCTGGGCGAAACACGCGCGCGCGGAATTGATATGGACCAGGCCTTTCACGAAGATCCTCGACGAATCCGACGCGCCCTTCTTCAAGTGGTTCCACGACGGCGAGCTCAACGCCTCGCACAACTGCCTCGACCGTCACCTGAAGACGCAGCCGGACAAGATCGCGATCATCTTCGAGGCCGACGACGGCAAGGTCAGCCGCGTCACCTACAAGGAGCTCTACCACCGCGTCTGCCAGTTCGCCAACGCACTGAAAGCCGAGGGCATCAAGAAAGGTGATCGCGTCCTGATCTACATGCCGATGTCGATCGAGGCCGTGGTGGCGATGCAGGCCTGCGCGCGCATCGGCGCGACCCATTCCGTGGTCTTCGGCGGTTTCTCCGCCAAGAGCGTGCACGAGCGCATCGTGGATGCCGGCGCGGTGGCGCTGATCACCGCCGACGGCCAGATGCGCGGCGGCAAGGAGATCTCGCTGAAGCCTGCCTGCGACGAGGCGCTCGCCCTCGGCGGCTGCGACAGCATGCGCACGATGATTGTCTACCAGCGCACCGGCACCAAGGTCGCGATGGTGGAGGGCCGCGACAAGTGGTGGCACGAGGTGGTGCGCGGCCAGCCGGACGACTGCGAGGCCACGGCCGTCAACGCCGAGCATCCGCTTTTCATCCTCTACACCTCGGGTTCGACCGGCAAGCCGAAGGGCGTCCAGCATTCCACCGCGGGCTACCTGCTGCACGCGATGCTCACGATGAAGTGGGTGTTCGACAGCAAGCCTGACGACATCTTCTGGTGCACGGCGGACGTGGGCTGGGTCACGGGGCACACCTACATCGCCTATGGCCCGCTGGCCGTCGGCGCCACGCAGGTGATGTTCGAGGGCGTGCCGACCTATCCCGACGCGGGCCGCTTCTGGAAGATGATCCAGGACCACAAGGTCACGGTGTTCTACACGGCACCCACGGCAATTCGCTCGCTCATCAAGGCGGGTGGCGACCTGCCGAAGAAATACGATCTCAAGTCGCTGCGCATCCTCGGATCCGTGGGCGAGCCGATCAATCCGGAAGCCTGGATGTGGTACTACGAAACGGTGGGCGGCAGCCGATGCCCGATCATGGACACATGGTGGCAGACGGAAACCGGCGGGCACATGATCACGCCGCTGCCGGGCGTGACACCCCTGAAGCCCGGCTCCTGCACCTGGCCGCTGCCAGGAATCATCGTCGACATCGTCGACGAGACCGGCCTCTCGGTGGGGCGCGGCAAAGGTGGCATCCTGGTGATCAAGCGCCCCTGGCCCGCGATGATCCGCACCATCTGGAATGACCCGGAGCGCTTCAAGAAGAGTTATTTCCCCGAGGACTTCAAGGGCAAGTACTACCTCGCGGGCGACGGCGCCTCGACGGACGAGGAGGGCTACTACCGCATCATGGGCCGCATCGACGACGTGTTGAACGTCTCCGGCCACCGGCTCGGCACGATGGAGATAGAAAGCGCGCTGGTGTCGAACTCGAAGCTCGTCGCCGAGGCCGCCGTTGTCGGGCGCCCTGACGACCTCACCGGCGAAGCCGTTTGCGCGTTCGTGGTGCTCAAGGGAGCGCGCCCGACGGGCGACGAGGCCCTGAAGATCGCCAAGGAGCTGCGTGACTGGGTGGGCAAGGAGATCGGGTCGATTGCCAAGCCGAAGGACATCCGCTTCGGCGACAACCTGCCCAAGACCCGCTCGGGCAAGATCATGCGCCGGCTGCTGCGCTCGATCGCGAAGGGCGAGGAGATCACGCAGGACGTCTCCACGCTCGAGAACCCCGCGATCCTGGAGCAGCTCAAGCAGAACCTCTAGCGGCAAGGCGCCCCGGGGCTCCCCGGGCGACGATCAGGGAGAGACGATGCGCAAAGCGAACCGGCGCGGCCCACGGCTGGTGGGGCTGTTCCTGCTGGGTTGCCTGTTCTTCAACTATCCGATGCTCGCCTTGTTCAATGCGAACGCGGTGGTGCTGGGGGTGCCCCTCGTCTACGCGTACATCTTCGCCGCCTGGGCGCTCCTGATCGTCCTGGTCGCGGTCGTGGTCGAGCGCGACGGCTAGCAGGGCGCCATGCTCCAGGGTTGGGTCATCGTCGTCGCCTCGTTCGGTTACCTGGGCATGCTGTTCGCCGTGGCCTTCTACGCCGACAAGCGCGCCGGGGCCGGCCGCTCGGTGATCGCCAACCCCGTCATCTACAGCCTCTCGCTGGCGATCTACGCCACCGCCTGGACCTTCTACGGCAGCGTCGGGCGGGCAGCCAGCGACGGGGTGGGCTTCCTGCCGATCTACCTCGGGCCCACGCTGGTCATGGTCCTGGGCTGGTTCCTGCTGCGCAAGATGATCCGCGTGAGCAAGGTCAACCGCATCACGACGCTGGCCGATTTCATGTCGTCTCGCTACGGCAAAAGCGCGCTGGTGGGCGGCGTGGTCACGCTCATCGCGGTGATCGGCATCCTTCCGTACATCTCGCTGCAGCTCAAGGCCGTCTCCTCGAGCTTCCAGATCCTGCTGCAGTACCCCGCGATCGTGATGCCGGAGAAAACCGGCGCGGTCACCATCCTGCACGACACTGCTTTCTACGTGGCCCTGGTGATGGCCCTGTTCACCATCGCCTTCGGCACCCGGCATCTCGACGTGAGCGAGCGCCACGAGGGCATGGTGGCCGCTATCGCGGTCGAGGCCATCGTGAAGCTGGTGGCGTTCACGGCCGTGGGGCTCTACGTGACTTTCGGCATTTTCGACGGCCCCGGCGACATCTTCGGGCAAGCTGCGGCACGCCCGGACCTGGGCGCGCTGCTCACGCCGCTCACGGGCTGGACAGTGGGCTTCGCCGACTGGGTGTGGCTCACGTTGCTGTCCATGTTCGCGTTCGTCTTCCTCCCGCGGCAGTTCCAGGTAGCAGTGATCGAGAACGTGGACGAGAACCACCTGAAGAAGGCGATGTGGATCCTTCCCGCCTACATGCTGGCGATCAACCTGTTCGTGCTGCCGATCGCATTCGGCGGGCTCCTCGCCATGCCGCAGGGCAACATCAACAGCGATACCTTCGTCCTCACGCTGCCCATGGCATTCCACCAGGAGGGCCTTGCGCTGCTGGTGTTCATCGGCGGCCTGTCCGCAGCGACGGGCATGGTCATCGTCGAGACAATCGCGCTCTCGACCATGGTGTGCAACGACCTCGTGATGCCGATCCTGTTGCGCATCAAGTGGTTCAAGGTCGCCGCGCGGCCCGACATGGCGGCCTTCCTGCTCGACATTCGCCGCTGGTCGATCGTGGCGATCCTGATGCTGGGATATTTCTACTTCCGCATCGCAGGCGAAGCCTACGCGCTGGTCTCGATCGGCCTCATCTCTTTCGCCGCGGTGGCGCAGTTCGCGCCCGCGTTCATCGGCGGCCTGTACTGGAAGGGCGGAACACGCGCGGGCGCACTCGCCGGGCTCACGGCGGGTTTCACGGTGTGGCTCTACACCCTGTTGCTGCCGGCCTTCGCCAAGTCGGGCTGGCTCAGCACCGGCTTCCTCGATCGGGGTCCTTTCGGCATCGGGCTGCTCAAGGCCGGCGAGCTCTTCGGGCTTGCGGGCCTGGACCAGATCACCCACGCGATGATCTGGAGCATGGTCGCCAACGTCGGCGCCTATGTCGCGTTCTCGCTGATCGGGCGCCAGGGCGCCGCCGACCACAGCCAGGCGACGCTGTTCGTCGATGTGTTCACCCAGACCGGCGAGCGCGGGCACCTCTGGCGTGGCACCACTTCCACTTCCGCCCTGCAGGCGCTGCTGGGTCGTTTCCTCGGCCCGGCACGCGCGGCAGAGCTCTTCCTCGACTTCGCCAACGAGCGCGGCATCAAGTCGGTCGAGGCGCTGGAGGCCGATGCGGAACTGGTGCATTTCGCCGAGATCCAGCTCGCCGGGGCCATCGGGGCGGCATCCGCGCATACGCTCGTGGCCACCGTCGCCCAGGAGGCGCCGCTCAACATCGACGAGGTGATGACGATCATCGACGAGGCCTCCCAGGTGATCGCGTACAGCCACAAGCTCGAGGTGAAGCAGATGGAGCTCGAGGCGGCCACGGCGAGCCTCAAGACCGCGAACCTGCGCCTGCAGGAGCTCGACCGCCTGAAGGACGACTTCATTTCGACCGTGACCCACGAGCTGCGCACGCCGCTCACGTCGATCCGCGCGTTCTCCGAGATCCTGCACGACCACGAGGACATCGACCCGGCGGAGCGCCACCGCTTCCTCGGCCTGATCATCAAGGAGTCCGAGCGCCTCACACGACTCATCAACCAGGTCCTCGACCTGGCGAAGCTCGAGTCGGGCCTCGCGGAATGGCATTCGGCCGAGCTCGACATGAACGAGATCGTCGCCGACGCGGTTGGCGCCACCAGCCAGCTCTTCAAGAGCCGCGGCGTGACGCTCGACGCAAGGCTCGCGCCCTGGGTGCCCAAGGTTCGCGCGGACCGTGACCGCCTGATGCAGGTCATGCTCAACCTGCTGTCCAACGCGGTGAAGTTCTGCGACGAGGGTGCCGGGCGCGTGGAGGTAAGGGTGGGACAGTCCGAGGCCATGGTGCGCGTCGAGGTCCTGGACAACGGCGTCGGCATCGACCGCGCGCACCAGGCGGTGATCTTCGAGAAATTCCGCCAGGTCGGGGACACGCTCACCGAGAAGCCCGCCGGCACCGGCCTGGGCCTGGCGATCTGCCGCCAGATCATTGACCACTTCGGAGGGCGCCTCGGGGTCGAGAGCGAGCCGGGGCGCGGCTCGGTCTTCAGCTTCACGGTCCCCGCGGCCGCGCCGGCACGGGCATAGTGCGACGATGATCCCGCCCGTGCTCGCCTGCGCGCCAGACCAGACCGTCTACGTGGTCGACGACGATTCGTCTACCCGGGAGCTGCTGGCCTGGCTCATGCACCGCCATTCGATCCCGTGCCAGACCTTCGCGGAGCCGCGCGGATTCCTCGAGGCCTACCGTCCCGAGCGCTCGGGCTGCCTGATCCTCGACCTCAACATGCCGGGGATGAGCGGGCTGGAGCTCCAGACGCAGCTGAACGAGCGCGGGCTGGGCATCCCCGTGATCTTCCTGTCCGGCCGCGCTGACGTGTCGCGGGCGGTAGCCGCGGTGCGCGGTGGGGCCTTCGACTTCATCGAGAAGCCGTTCGACTACAAGCAGATCCTGCAGCGCGTGGGCGAGTGCCTGGAGCGCGACCGGGCGGCGCGTGCAGCCCTGGGGGCGAGCAAGGCGATCGCAGACGGGTTGGCTGCGCTCACGCACCGCGAGCGCGAGGTCATGGAGCGGGTGGTGGCTGGAGAGATGAACCGCGAGATCGCGGAATCGCTGGAGATCAGCATCAAGACCGTCGAGGCGCACCGCTCGCGCATCATGGAGAAGCTCCACGTGGATTCCGTGGTGGAGTTGGTCCAGGCGATGGCCGAGCTCCGGGCGACCGGGCGCGGCAAGTAGCGGCTTTAGGCGCCCGCCTTGGCGGCCTCGAGGTAGAAGTGGACCTTGGCCATCACCAGCACGAGCCAGGCCAGCACCAGGAAGAAGAAGCTCACGAAGCCGACGTGCGCGTCGACGATGAACCGCGGCGTAATGAACCGCGTGGCCTTCCAGATGGGACGGTTGATGATCACGAAGACCTTGTAGACGATGTTGCGGTCGCGTGTCGAACCGGCGAAGAGGTGCAAGATGCCCTGCGCGACGAAGGTGAGCAGCAGGACTTCGACCAGCCCCTTGAGGACAACGACGGCGAGCAGCATCAGGCGGCGGTGCCGGAATCGTGGGTCAGCCGGAGCGCCATCTTGGGGTCGAAACGATCAAGATGCGCGATCGCCGCCAGCAGCTTTTCCTGCTGCCCGGAGGAGTGGTAGGCCATCCCGAGGTTGTACCACGCGTGCGGGTTCATCGGCTGCAGCCGCGCGGCGTGCTCCAGCGCCTGTGCCGCCTCCACATGGCCGCCAAGGTGGGCGTGCGACATTCCGAGCCCGTACCAGGCGCGGTCCAGGCGATCGTTGAGGGCGACCGACCTGCCGAACATCTCGATTGCCTCACCATGGCGCCCTATGCGGGCGAGGATGAAGCCCACGTCGAAGAGCGCGACCGCGTCGTCCGGCGTGAGCCGCAGCGCGTCACGGAAATACTCGAGGGCGAGTTCGTCGTGCCCGAGGAGGCCATGTGCGTACGCGAGCGAGCTGGCCGCGCGCGCGAAGCCCGGGTCCGCCTTCAGCGCACGCTCGAAGCCCTCGATGGCGCGCCCGGGGCGCCCCAGCATCATGAAGAAGCGCGCACGGTAGAAGTGGCGCAGGGGTTCCAGTTTCATTTTTTTGGGATCCGCACGTGAAGAGGGCCCGCTCTCGCGGGCCCTCCATTGGACTACGTTATCGCGATCCTATCAGGCGGGCTGCATCTGGGCATCGCCCTTGAGGCTCGGATAGCGCACGTGCTCGACCAGCTCCTGCACGCGTTCGTCGGGCTTGGCCGTGAGCAGGCTCACGACGATGATCGTGATCATGCCCACAGGCAGCCCGATCATGCCGGCAGAGATCGGGTTGAGGTTGAACCACTGGTTGGCCGCGACGCCGCCGAAGAACGGGTAGGTCAGCACCATGTAGTACATGCAGATGCCCAGGCCCGCCAGCATGCCGAAGATGGCGCCCCACTTGTTCGCGCGCTTCCAGAAGACTCCCAGCACCAGCGCGGGGAAGAAGCCCGAGGCTGCCAGCGAGAACGCCGCACCGACCAGGAACAGGATGTTGCCCGGCTTGAGCGAAGTCACGTAGGCGGCCAGCAACGCCACTGCCAGCAGGAGGACCTTCGAGACCGTCACGCGGCGGGACGTCGTGGCGTTCGGGTCGATCATCTTGTAGTAGAGGTCGTGGGAGAGCGCGTTGGCGATGGTGAGCAGCAGGCCATCGGCAGTCGACAGCGCCGCCGCGAGTCCGCCCGCGGCCACCAGGCCGGAGATGACATACGGCAGGCCCGCGATTTCGGGCGTGGCGAGCACGATGATGTCGCCCCCCAGCACGATCTCGGCGAGCTGCACGATGCCATCCTTGTTGATGTCGGTGATCGACAGCAACGACGGGTCTACCGCTGCCCAGTTCGCCGCCCAGGGTGGCAGGCTGGCAAAACTGCTGCCAACCAGCAGGTGGTAGACGTCGTACTTGGCCAGTACCGCCAGGGCGGGTGCCGTGAAGTACAGCAGGAAAATGAAGAACAGCGACCACGTCACCGACTGGCGCGCCTGCTTGACGCTGGGCGTCGTGTAGTAGCGCATCAGGATGTGGGGCAGGGCTGCGGTGCCGAACATCATGCAGAACACGATGCCGATGAAGTTGAGGCGCGCAATGTCACGCGCTTTCTCGTCCTTCCCCGGGTACGGATCGGCGTGCGGCTTCGGCGGAGCGGCGCGAGCCGCGAGGGCCTTCTCCTTGGTGTAAGTCGCCTTCGCCGTCTCGACGTCCTTCACGGCGCTCACGGCCTTCTCGGCGGCGGTGATATCGGCAGCTGGCGCGGAGGCGGCTTTCAGGTCGGCGACCTTTTTCTCGGCCGCGGCCTTGTCGGCTTCCTGCGAGCCGGGCAGCGCCTTGAGCTTCGCGTCACCCGCGTCGGCGCGCGCCTTCAGGATGCCGCGGACCTCGATCTCCTTCGGATCGACGGTCAGCACCTTCTCGCGCGCGGTGACCTTCTCCAGTACCTGGCCGTAGGCGATCTGCGGGATCGGGTTGCCGGTGAACTTGTACGAAAGCCAGACCACCGGAACCAGGTACGCGATGATCAGGATGATGTACTGCGCCACCTGCGTCCACGTGACCGCGCGCATGCCGCCCAGGAACGAGCACACCAGGATGCCGCCCAGGCCCACGAACACGCCCACGCCGAACTCCAGCCCGGTCAAGCGGGCGGTGATGATGCCCACGCCGTAGATCTGCGCCACCACGTAGGTGAACGAGCAGAGGATGGCGGCGAAGATGCCGATGCTGCGAACGATGTTTCCGCCGTAGCGCTCGCCGAGGAAGTCCGGGATGGTGAACTGGCCGAACTTGCGCAGGTAGGGCGCCAGGAAAAGCGCAACCAGCACGTATCCACCGGTCCAGCCCATCACGAAGGCGAGCCCGTCGAAGCCCGACAGGTAGAGCGTACCCGCCATCCCGATGAAGGACGCGGCGCTCATCCAGTCCGCGCCGGTCGCCATGCCGTTGAACATCGCCGGCACGCGCCGCCCGGCCACGTAGAACTCCGCGGCATCCATGGTGCGGCTCATGATGCCGATGCCGGCATAGAGCGTGATGGTGGCGAAGAGGAACACGTAGCCGATGTAGCGCCGCGACAGCCCCATCTGCTCGGCGATGGCCAGGGAGATGAGGAACGCGAGGAAGCCGCCGGTGTAGAAGAGGTAGTACTTCCTTAGCTGGTTGAAGAAGGCACGGTTGCTGCTGACGAGCGCGTTCATGCGTCATCTCCTTCGTCGACGCCGTACTCCACATCGAGGCGGTTCATGTACCAGGCGTAGATGCCGATCAGACACACGTAGACGATCAGCGAGCCTTGGGCGGACATGTAGAACCCCAGCGGAAAGCCGATAAAGGTGTAGTTGTTGAGGTCCCTGGCGAACCAGGCTTCGACGAATGTGACGACGAACCAGATGGCCAGCAGGATCGCCGTGATCCTCAGGTTCTTCTGCCAGTACTCCTTGTGTCTCTCGGTCAGCTGCATTTTTTTCCTCCTCCTCTGTCGCGAACGATGGACTCGTACGGCGGGAATATGCTCCGCGTGAATGGTATTCCGCTGCGAGAAGGCCAGCTATTAGGGTAAACCCCTAGATCTGAAGAGAATTCCAGAACTCCTCCGCCTGGCGGGCGCCGAGGTAGGAGCGCAGGGCTTCGCGAGCCTTCTGGGCTTCCGCAAGCAAATCCTCGCGGGTAGCGGCCCGCTCGATCTTGAGGGCGATCGCCTCCGCACCGGGGCCCATGAGGTGCTCCAGCGACTTGACCGCACGCCGCTTGGCCGCGTCCAGAAGGTCTGCCGCCGGGGCCCGCTGGACAGGGCCGGCAGTCCCGGGCGAGGCTGGGCTGTCGCCGGGCTCGACGAAGCCTTCGACCAGCAATGATTCGAACATCTCGTCGGGATTGGCGACGTGGGCCGCCTTGGCGGCGACTTCCGCAGCCGTGGAACGGCCGTCGATGAGGATCAGCAACATGCGGCGCCTGGCATCAACCCGGAATGTCCGCTTGTCGATCTCCTCCCGGCCCTTCGCGGTTTTCCGCAGTACCAGCTGGGGATCCATCTCTCCTCCGGGCCTCGTGGTCGAGGCTCCTGTTCGCTTTGCAACGATATTACTTCGGTACGCCCCCATCGGGCGCATTTTCGTCGAGCAGGTCGTCCACACGCGCAACCAGGTCCCGGTTCGAGAACGGCTTGGTCACGTAGGCATCGGCGCCTGCGGAAAGGCCGCGGGCGACCTCGGCCGCGCGCCCGCGGGCCGACAGCATCACCACCTTGATCCCGCGCCACTCGGGCCGCTCGCGCAGGGCGCGGCAGATGTCATAGCCGCTGCGTCGCGGCATCATCACGTCGAGGAGCACGAGGTCGGGGGCGAAGGCCTCCACCAGTTCCAGGGCCTCGTCGCCGTCGCGGGCGACACGCACTTCGTAGCCGCTTCGCGCCATGAGGAATTCCAGCGATGCGACGATGGTGGGCTCGTCGTCCGCGATCAGGATCTTCTTGCGCCCGCGCGCGGTGGTGTCGGTCTCCATGAGCGGGACTCTACCCGCGCCGGCCGGGGCGGTAAAATGGCGCGTGCTCTTCCGCTACATCTCCCGCGAGATCCTCTCGACCAGCGTTCTCATGCTGGTGGCCCTGCTGGTCCTGTTCGGCTTCTTCGACCTGATCCGCGAACTGGACGACCTCGGCAAGGGCAGCTACCGGCTCACCGCGATGCTGGCCTTCGTTACGTTGATGCTCCCGACGCATACCTACGTGCTGCTGCCCGCCGCCGGGCTGATGGGCACGCTCTTCGCGCTGGCGCGGATGTCGGAGCAATCGGAACTCACGGTGATGCGCGCTTCCGGCCTGTCGCTGCAACAGCTCGCGCTGCACGTCTGCGGAGCCGGCCTCGCCATCGCGGTAGCCACCGTGGTGGTGGGAGAACTGGTCGCCCCCTACACCGAGGAGGCCGCCAAGAGCGTTCGACTCAAGTCGACGCGATCCATCGTCGCGCGCGAATTCCGCTCGGGCTTCTGGGTCAAGGACGACAAGAGTTTCGTCAATATCCAGGACGTGACGCCGGACACGGAGCTGCTCAATCTGCGCATCTACGAGTTCGATCGCGAGTACCGCCTGATTTCCATCAGCCGCGCGGAGAAGGGGACGTACGCCGGCCCCAATACCTGGCAGCTCTCGAACGTGGAGCTCACGCGCTTCAAGGGCGACGTGGCGCAGCTGGAGAAGCTGCCGCAGGCCAGGTGGACCTCGGTGCTGACGCCGGACATCCTCTCGGTATTGAAGATCGTGCCGGAACGCATGTCGGCGATGAACCTGCTCTCCTACATCGAGCACCTGCGCGACAACCGGCAGAAATCCACGCGCTACGAGATAGCCTTCTGGAACAAGCTGCTCTATCCGATTGCGGCCATCATGATGATGGTGATGGTCATTCCATTCGCGCTGGGCACCGCGCGTTCCGGCGGTATCGGCCTGAAGATCGTGTTCGGCATCCTCATAGGGCTGGGTTTCCACTTCGCGGGCCGGCTCTTCTCCCACATCGGCACGCTCAACGACTGGCCGGCGATTTTTTCCGCGGGCATGCCGGTGGTGATTGTCGCGGTGGTGGCCTGGTTCGGCTTGAGGCGCTCCGAAGTGCGCTAGCGGACGTCGACCAGGGCGGTGCCCGCGAGGCGATCATGCAGGAACTGGCGGTCGCGATCGACCAGTGCCCAGGCGAAGCCCAGCCCGGCGGCAAGCAGGCCGATCACCGCGAGCACGTAGCGATGCAGCGCCCGCGCGGGGCCCAGCGGGGCGCCGTCATTGCGCACCACGCGGATCTTCCAGGTCTTCATCGGCAGCGTCTGGCCGCCGCGGGTCCAGAACCACGCGAAGTAGGCACCCCAGACCACAAGCACCCAGCCTTGCAGTACGTGGCGCTTCCAGCCCTGGGTGGAGTCGCCGAAGAAGGCCAGGAACGGGAAGGTGGCGATGAAGACGAGGGCCAGCAGCATCAGCACCTCGTAGACCAGGCTGGCCAGCCTGCGGCCCAGGGCAGGCGCGCGCGGGCCGGCGGCGGGTGTCACCGGGGGTTGGGTGCTTCAGTCACCGGGCGCTGCTTGCGCTGCGGCGCCTCACGGCGCTGGATAGGCTGCCGCGGTTCAGTTGCCGGGGGCTGTGGGGAGCCGGCGGACGTATCGAGCTGCGGTACTTCCGATTCCTCGGCGGGGCGATGGCGTTGCAGCCAGCGCTCCCGCAGTTCGTGCTGCCGGGCGGGGGGCAGCTTGCGCAGGCCCTGGAAGGTCTCCCGCGCTTCCTTGCGCTGCGCCGGCGACATCGACGCCCAGCCGCGCAGGCGGGTATCGAAGCGCTCCTTCTGGATCGGTTGCATGCCGGGATAGCGGCGGGCGGAGGAAATCAGCCGCTGTTGCTGGTAGCCGGGCAGCCGCTCCCATTCCGATTCGATCGGGCCGAGAATGTGCCGCTCTTCAGGCGCCAGGGTGCTGAACGGCGTTTGCGGAGTCTTGAGGCGATCGGGTGACGTCTGGGCCCCGGCATTGGCCGCGAGCACCAGTAGCGCCGCGCCGATCAGCCCTGCGGCTTGCCAAGCCATGAGCGGAAATCCTGGTCGAGGAAAGCGTCTGGAGGCAATTCCTGCGTAAGGAGCTGCGCGTCAATGTCGCCAAAATCCGGCTCCTGCGTCGATTTGACCGCAAGCACCGCGATCAGGACCGCAATGGGCAGGAACAACAGGGCGCGCTGCATCACCGAGTAATGCAGCATCTGCGCGGTGCTGGCGTTGACCTTGACCAGCCCGAAGAGGCGGACCGGCTCACGGTGCGCGTCCATTGCACGCAAGCGGGCGGACTTGAGCCGGGTGGCCTGCATTTCCCCGACGTCCGTTGCGCCGCGGTCGAGCCAGGGCTTCAGCTTTGAGGCAAATTCGTTTTCGTTCATAGCGTTATCCCTTTGGATCTCAGGATTTTAGCCAAAGCGTGCGTCGCTCGGGAGCAGTGAGTTTTCACGCTACCTTCCGAGCATCCCATTACCTTGGCGGTCTCGCTTACATCGAGTTCCTCCCAGTAACGCAGCATGAAAGCCTCACGTTGACGAGCCGGGAGGGCTTTCACGGCGTCCTCGATGGAGGCCATCACCTGCGACTGTTCCAGCCGCTCGGCTGGTGAATCCGGCACGCTGGAGAAGTCGTCAACCTCGAGGGTGTCGAGCGGATCGACGTCGTCGCCATCGTCACGGATGCCCAGGTTCGAGAGGAGCGTGGTCCAGGTCGAGCGGACCTTCGAGCGCCGGAAATAGTCGCGGATGGCGTTCTGCAGGATGCGCTGGAACAGCAGGGGCAGTTCGGCGGCGGGCCGGTCGTGATACTTCTCCGCCAACCGCATCATCGAGTCCTGGACAATGTCGAGGGCCGCTTCGTCGTCATGTACCGCGAACACGGCCTGCTTGAACGCGCGCCGGTCCACGGATGCGAGAAAGTCGGACATCTCCTTCGAAGTGGCCAGGGCTGCTCCTCTAAACAGGGGTGCGCGCATGGTAACAAACGCGCGGGCCGGAACCCCTTTGCCACCCCCCGCGCAGCTCGGCAATTTTGGCTTGACCAATGTCGAGGCAGCCGCTAATCTCGACCGTTCCCCCACCGAAAACTCTCGATTTACAAGGCCTTACGTATGGAACTCAAGCTCCCGCCCACCGTTGATTCCGGTGAGATGCTCACCGGCGCCGAAATCGTCATCCGCTGCCTTCAAGCCGAAGGCGTAGAGCACGTATTCGGCTATCCGGGCGGCGCGGTATTGTTCATCTACGACGCGATTTTCAAGCAGAAGGTCGTGAAGCACGTGTTGGTGCGCCACGAGCAGGGCGCGCTGCATGCAGCCGACGGCTACGCACGCGCCACCGGCAAGTGCGGTGTGGCCCTGGTCACCAGCGGCCCGGGCGTGACCAATGCCGTCACCGGTATCGCCACGGCCTACATGGATTCGATCCCGATGGTGGTCATCACCGGCCAGGTGCCCACGCGCGCCATCGGCGAAGACGCCTTCCAGGAGTGCGACACGGTGGGTATCACCCGCCCGTGCGTGAAGCACAATTTCCTGGTGAGGGACGTGAACGAGCTTGCGACCACGATCAAGAAGGCGTTCCACATCGCCACGACGGGCCGGCCAGGACCGGTGGTGGTGGATATCCCCAAGGACGTCTCAAACCAGGCAACGCGCTTTCACTATCCCGAGAAGGTCAGCATGCGTTCGTATGCCCCGGTCACCCGTGGCCACGGCGGACAGATCAAGAAGGCGCTGGGACTGCTCGTCGAGGCCAAACGCCCGATGATCTATGTGGGCGGCGGCGCCATCCTCGGCGAAGCCTCGGCGGAAGTGACGGAGCTGGTGCGCCTCCTCGGGTTCCCGGTCACCAATACGCTTATGGGCCTCGGCTCCTATCCTGCCAACGACAAGCAGTTTGTCGGCATGCTCGGCATGCACGGCACCTACGAAGCCAACAACGCGATGCAGAACTGCGACGTGCTGCTGGCGGTAGGCGCGCGCTTCGACGACCGCGTGATCGGCAGCCCGACGCATTTCGCCGCGGGCAACCCGACGCGCAAGATCGTGCACATCGACGTCGACCCTTCCTCCATCTCCAAGCGCGTGCGCGTCGATGTGCCCATCGTTGGCAACGTGAAGGACGTGCTGCAGGACCTGCTCGCGCAGCTCAAGGCGACGACGCAGCGTGCCGAGCCGGCCGCGATCGAGGCTTGGTGGGCGCAGATCGCCGAATGGCGCGCCAAGGATTGCCTCAAGTACAACCGCAAGTCGGAACTGATCAAGCCGCAGTTCGTGGTCGAGAAGCTCTACGAGGTGACCAGGGGCGACGCGTACATCACCAGCGATGTGGGCCAGCACCAGATGTGGGCCGCGCAGTTCTACCGCTTCGACAAGCCGCGCCGCTGGATCAACTCCGGGGGCCTGGGCACCATGGGCGTGGGCCTGCCCTACGCCATGGGCGTGAAGATGGCGTTCCCGGACGCGGAGGTCGCCTGCGTCACCGGCGAGGCCTCGATCCAGATGTGCATCCAGGAACTCTCCACCTGCAAGCAGTACCACCTGCCGGTGAAGATCGTGAACCTGAACAACCGCTACATGGGCATGGTTCGCCAGTGGCAGGAGTTCTTCCACGGCAACCGCTACGCCGAGTCGTACATGGACGCGCTGCCCGACTTCGTGAAGCTCGCCGAGGCCTATGGCCACGTCGGCATGAAGATCGAGAAACCGGGCGACGTGGAGGGCGCGCTGAAGGAGGCCTTCGCCATGAAGGACCGCCTGGTGTTCCTCGACTTCATCACCGACCAGACCGAAAACGTCTTCCCGATGGTGCCCGGCGGCAAGGGCATCTCGGAAATGATCCTCTCCGAAGAGCTTTAACCATGCGCCATATCCTTTCCATCCTCGTCGAGAACGAGGCCGGTGCCCTTTCTCGCGTGGCCGGCCTCTTCTCTGCTCGCGGCTACAACATCGAGACGCTGACGGTCGCGCCCACCGAGGACACCACCATGTCCCGGATGACCATCGTCACCACCGGCTCCGACGAAATCGTCGAGCAGATCACCAAGCAGCTGAACAAGCTGGTGGACGTGGTGAAGGTGGTCGACCTGTCCGAGGGCAAACACATCGAGCGCGAGCTCATGCTTGTGAAGGTCCGCGCCGCCGGCAAGGATCGCGAGGAAATCAAGCGCACGGCGGACATCTTCCGCGGGCGCATCATCGACGTCACCGACAAGTCCTACACCATCGAGCTCACCGGCACCACGGAGAAGCTCGACGCCTTCCTCGAAGCGCTCGACCGCAGCGCCATCCTGGAAACGGTCCGCACCGGCGTATCCGGCATCGGGCGCGGCGAGTGGGTGCTCAAGGTCTGAAGCAACAAGCCAATCTCAAGGAAAATGACATGAAGGTCTATTACGACAAGGACGCCGACCTCTCGCTGGTCAAGGGCAAGAAGGTCACCATCATCGGCTATGGCTCGCAGGGCCACGCGCACGCGCAGAACCTGACGGAATCCGGGGTCAAGGTCACCGTGGGCCTGCGCAAGGGCGGGGCCTCGTGGGAAAAGGTCAAGAAGGCCAAGATCACGGTGAAGGAAGTGGCCGAGGCGGTGAAGGGCGCGGACCTGGTGATGATCCTGCTGCCGGACGAAAACCACGCCGCGGTCTACAAGGAAAGCATCGAGCCGAACATCAAGAAGGGCGCGGCGCTCGCCTTCGCGCACGGCTTCAACATCCATTTCAAGCAGATCGACCCGCGTCCGGACCTTGACGTGATCATGATCGCGCCCAAGGGCCCCGGCCACCTGGTGCGCTCGACCTACACCCAGGGCGGCGGCGTGCCGGCACTGATCGCCGTCCACCAGGACGCGTCCGGCAAGGCGAAGAACCTCGCGCTGTCGTACGCCGCGGCGATCGGCGGAACCCGCGGCGGGGTTATCGAGACCAACTTCCGGGAAGAGACTGAAACCGACCTCTTCGGCGAGCAGACGGTGCTCTGCGGCGGCATCGTGGAGCTCATCAAGGCGGGCTACGAAACGCTGGTGGACGCGGGCTACGCGCCGGAGATGGCGTATTTCGAGTGCCTGCACGAGACCAAGCTGATCGTCGACCTGATCTACGAAGGCGGCATCGCGAACATGAACTACTCGATCTCCAACAACGCCGAATTCGGCGAGTACGAGATCGGGCCCAAGGTGATCGGGCCGGAGTCGAGGCAGGCGATGAAGGACTGCCTGAAGCGCATCCAGTCAGGCGAGTACGCGCGCGACTTCATCCTGGAGAACCGCGCGGGCGCCCCCACGCTCAATGCCAAGCGCCGCCTGCTGGCCGAGCACGACATCGAGAAGGTGGGCGAGAAGTTGCGCGCCATGATGCCGTGGATCCGCAAGAACAAGCTGGTAGACACCACCCGGAACTGATCGCTTGAAAAACTACCCCCATCCCATCATCGCGCGCGAAGGCTGGCCGTTCCTCACGGCTTCACTGCTGGTCGCCATCGGCGTGACCTGGTGGGGCGGGTGGTGGTCGGTCCCGTTCTGGATCCTGTATTTCTTCATCCTGCAGTTCTTCCGCGATCCCGCGCGCGAGATCCCGCAGGGTGAAGGGCTGGTGCTGTGCCCGGCCGACGGCCGCGTGATCGTGGTGGCCGAGGAGCCGGACCCCAATCGCGGCGGCGCCAGCTCGGTGAAGGTCAGCATCTTCATGAACGTGTTCAACGTGCACTCGCAGCGCGCGCCCGTCGATTGCGTGGTCAAGGAAATCGCCTATTCGAAGGGCCTGTTCGTCAACGCCGCTTTCGACAAGGCGTCCACGGACAACGAACGCAACGCGCTGGTGTTGTCGATGGACAACGGCGTCGATATTTCCTGCGTGCAGGTGGCCGGCCTCATCGCGCGACGCATCCTCTGCTACGTGAAGGTTGGTGAACGCCTCGCGCGCGGCCAGCGCTATGGCTTCATTCGTTTCGGCTCGCGTGTCGATGTCTTCATGCCTCCGGGCACGAAGCCGCGCGTTGCCATCGGCGACAAGGTGAGCGCGAGCTCGACAGTGCTGGCGGAGCTTCCGCGCTAGGCCCGTCCGTGTCCACGCCCCTCCAGCGTCCCGCCAAGTCCACCGCGCTGGAAATGCGCAAGCGTGGCATCTATCTGCTCCCCAACCTGTTCACGACGCTGAACCTGTTCGCAGGGTTCTACGCCATCGTGCAGGGCATGAACCACGAGTACGAGAAGGCCGCGGTCGCGATCTTCATCGCCATGATCTGCGACAGCCTCGACGGGCGCGTCGCACGCCTCACGCGCACGCAGTCGGCCTTCGGCGCCGAGTACGACAGCCTCGCCGACATGTTGTCCTTCGGCGCGGCCCCCGCCTTGATCGTCTACGAGTGGGCGCTGCGCGGGATGGGCCGCATCGGCTGGATCGCAGCCTTCGTCTACTGTGCCGGCGCCGCACTTCGGCTGGCCCGCTTCAACACGCAGTTGTCGGTGGCGGACAAGCGCTGGTTCCAGGGGCTGCCCAGCCCCGCCGCCGCGGCGCTGGTTGCCGGCATGATCTGGGTCTTCAACGAATACCGCGTGAACGGCAACGATGTGCGCTGGCTTGCGACCGGCGTGACGATCTACGCCGGCATCACCATGGTCTCGAGCGTGAAGTTCTACAGCGGCAAGGACATCAACCTGCGCCGCGCGATGCCGTTTTCGGTGGCGGTGCTGCTGGTCATCGCCCTGCTCCTGATCTCCATAGAGCCGCCGATCGTGCTCTGGGGGCTGATGCTTGCCTACGGCGTCTCCGGGTACGTGGCATGGGTTGTCAATCGCTGGCGCAGCGAGGCCAAGGAAAAGCAGTACGAGCATATTCGCGAGGCGATCGAGGAGGGCAACCTCTCCGCGCTGGCGCGCATGCTGGCCGTGACTCCCGCGGAAACCGCGATCACGCCGGACGGCCGCGCCATGCTGATGGTGGCGGTAGAGGAGACCAACCTGCCCGCGGTCGAGCTGCTGATCGCGCGCAAGGCGCCGCTTGAGCACCACGACGAGCAAGGCATGACGGCCCTGGCCCTGGCTTCCCAGATGGGTTTCGTGGAGGCCGTGGTGGCCCTGCTGGACGCCGGCGCCGATCCGAATGTGCGCGACCTGGGGGGCATGACGCCACTCGATATCGCGGAAGAACATGGCTCGCTCGACATCGCGTCGCTGCTGCTGCGCTATGGCGGGCGCTCCAGCAAGGACATGGCCCCCATCGGGCCCTGAGTTGCCAACTTCCCGCGGAAGCGGCTATAGTCAAGGCATGAATTCCTGCGGCGACCATTCGATTCTTCGCCCTGCACTGTCCGGCGCGCTCGCGCTGGGCCTGCTGCTGCGCCCCGCGCGCTAAAAACCCCACCCCCCAGCAGTTCGCGTATCACCTGGCCGCCCGCAGTAGAAGGCGGATAGTCCATCCGTATTCCGCAATCGGAGAACGACATGAGCAGCAACCTCATCATTTTCGACACCACCATGCGCGACGGCGAGCAAAGCCCGGGCGCCGCGATGACGCGCGAGGAAAAGGTCCGCATCGGCAAGCAGCTGGAGCGGCTGAAGGTGGACGTGATCGAGGCGGGTTTCGCCGCATCCAGCCCCGGTGATTTCGAGGCGATTCGCGCGGTGGCCGCGGCGGTCAAGGATTCCACCATCTGCTCGCTGGCACGCGCCAACGACAACGATGTGCGCAAGGCGGGTGAGGCGATCAAGGGCGCCAATTCCGGACGCGTGCACACCTTCATTGCCACAAGCCCGATCCACATGCAGCACAAGCTGCGCATGCAGCCGGACCAGGTGCTGGAAGCTGCGGTGCGCGCGGTCAAGCTTGCACGCGAATACACGGATGACGTTGAGTTCTCCGCCGAAGACGCCGTCCGCTCCGACATGGATTTCCTCTGCCGCATCTTCGAGGCGACGATCGCGGCGGGCGCGCGCACCATCAACGTGCCCGACACCGTGGGCTACAGCATCCCGGCGCTCTGGGGCGACGTGTTCAAGCAGCTGCTCGAGCGCGTGCCCAACGCCGACAAGGCCGTGTGGTCGACGCATTGCCACAACGACCTCGGCATGGCAGTGGCCAACTCGCTCGCTGCGGTAATGGCGGGCGCCCGCCAGGTGGAGTGCACCGTCAACGGACTCGGCGAGCGCGCGGGCAATGCGTCTCTCGAGGAGATCGTGATGGCGATCAAGACCCGCTCCGACATCTTCAAGCTCGAGACGCGCATCGACGCCACTCAGATCGTGCCGGCAAGCAAGCTCGTCTCGACCATCACCGGCTACCCGGTGCAGCCCAACAAGGCCGTGGTCGGGGCGAATGCGTTCGCGCACGAGTCCGGCATCCACCAGGACGGCGTGCTCAAGCATCGCGAGACCTACGAGATCATGCGTGCCTCCGACGTGGGCTGGGGAGCCAACCGCCTCACGCTCGGCAAGCTTTCCGGGCGAAGCGCCTTCAAGGCGCGACTGCAGGAACTCGGCATCGTGCTCGTCTCCGAGGAGCAGCTGAACGCCGCCTTCGCGCGCTTCAAGGACCTCGCCGACAAGAAGCGCGAGATCTTCGACGAGGACATCCAGGCGCTGATGTCCGACGAGACGGTCACGATCGAGAAGGAGCACCACACGCTAGTGTCGATCACCGCGCACTCCGAGACCGGTGAGCAGCCGTTCGCGCGCGTCGTGATCTCCACCGACGGCAAGGAAGCGCGTGCCGAGGCGCGCGGCGGCGGGCCGGTCGACGCGACCTTCAAGGCGATCGAAAGCGTGGCGCAAAGCGGCGCGGAGCTGCTGCTCTACTCGGTCAACAACGTGACCGAAGGCACCGACTCGCAGGGCGAAGTGACGGTGCGCCTTTCGAAGAACGGCCGCATCGTGAACGGCATGGGCGCCGATACCGACATCGTCGTGGCGTCGGCCAAGGCGTACCTCAATGCCCTCAACAAGCTGGAGAGCCGCAGTCGCGTCAATCCGCAGTATGGCGAGGCGCAGGTGGTTGCCTGATGGGCATGCCGCGTCTCGGGATGGGGACGTGGCACATGGGCGACAGCAAGGTGCTGCGCGGCGATGAAGTCGCCGCGCTGCGCCTCGGCCTCGATCTCGGCGTCACGCTGATCGATACCGCCGAGATGTACGGTGACGGCGGCGCCGAGGAGGTCGTGGGCGAGGCCATCCGCGGCCGCCGCGAGGGCCTCCATATCGTGAGCAAGTTCCTTCCGCACCATGCGGGCCGGCGCAAGTTGCTGGCCGCGTGTGACGCATCGCTCTCGCGCCTCGGCATCGAACGCCTCGATTGCTACCTGTACCACTGGCGTGGCGGCGTGCAGCTGGCCGAGACCGTGGCAGCGCTGGGCGAGCTGGTCGATGCGGGCAAGATCGCACGCTGGGGCGTCTCCAATTTCGACGTGCAGGACCTCGAGGAGCTATTCGCAGTACCGGGTGGCGACGCCTGTGCGGCCGACCAGGTGCTCTACAACCTGTCCCGCCGCGGCATCGAATACGACCTGCTGCCGTGGTGCGCAGCGCGGGATATCGACGTGATGGCCTATTCGCCGCTCGACGAAGGCCGCCTCGTGGGGCACCCCGCGCTGGAGGCGGTGGCGAAACGCCTGGATGTCGGTGCGGCCGAGGCGGCGATCGCGTGGAGCATCCGGAAGCCCGGCGTCGTTTCCATTCCCAAGGCGTCGAAGCCTGGACACGTGCGCGCCAACCGGCGCGCGGCTGATCTCGTGCTTGACGCCGCTGCGATCGAGGCCCTCGATCGCGCGTTTCCCCCGCCGCGACGCAAAGCGGCGCTCGAGATGATCTGAGTCGGGCACGAACGACAGCGTTTCACCCCCGGATTCAATCGCTTACCTCGAATGCCCTGACTCCCGTAGCTGCACGGCGACGGTTGAGTGGCCGCGCGCCGACACTTCACGCGCGAGTAAATGCTCGCTGTCATAGGGGAAAGCTTCATGCACGAGCTGCATGGCACGAATCGTGAGTGTCGCCTCTATCGTTGTTCACCACGGGAGGTACCAGATGAAGTACGGAGAGAACCTGTTCGGCCGTCGTCCCGATCCACGCAACCCGCGAGAAGCCATGCAAACACCCAATGCCGCTAACCATCCGTCCGCCACTCCGGCGCTCATGCCGTCCTCGCAACGCGTCGGCGCTGCGCCCGCCGCGATCGCGGCGGCTTCCCCCGCCGAATCGACGCGTGCCGAAGACGGCGCGGGCAGCAAGCTCATCGTCGGACCCAACATCAAGCTGAAGGGGGTGGAGATTGACGACTGCGACACGCTGGTCGTCGAGGGGCGCGTCGAGGCCACGATGGTGAGCCGCGCGATCCAGATCGCCGAGCATGGTGCCTTCAACGGCAAGGTCGACGTCGATGTGGCCGAGATCCGCGGCTCCTTTCAGGGCGAGATGACGGCGCGCAAGAAGCTGGTGATCCATGCCAGCGGGCGCGTTTCCGGAAAGATCCGCTACGGCAAGATGCTGGTGCAGGAAGGCGGTGAGATGAGCGGCGACATCGGTTCGCTCAGCCCGCAGGAGCAGGCGGTGGCGCCACGCTAGCGCGCGCCATCTCCCTCAGCTGCCCCTTGAGCACCTTGCCGCTGGCTGCGGCGGGCAGCTTGTCCATCACCACGATCTCGGCCGGGCGTTTGTAGGGGGCGAGGGACGACGCGGCGTACGCCAGGAGCGCCGCCGCGTCGATCGTGCCCCCGGGGACGAGTTCGACGTAGGCCACGACTTCCTCGTTGCCTTCCACGGGACGGCCCACGACCGCGGATTGCGACACCTGCGGATGGCTGTTGAGCACGCCCTCGACTTCGACCGGAAACACGTTGAATCCGGAGCGGATGATGAGCTCCTTGAGGCGGCCCTCGATGAACGTCGCGCCGTCCGCCGCGATGCGCGCGAGGTCGCCCGTGGCGAGCCAGCCTCCCGGCCGCAGTGCTTCCCGCGTGGCCGCGGCATCGCGGTAGTACCCCTTCATGACATTGGGCCCGCGCACCCAGAGTTCGCCGACCTCGTTGGTGGCGCAGTCCACGCCATCGCGCACGACGCGGAGTTCGACGCCCGGAAGTGCCGGGCCTACCGAGCAATCGGTGCGGGGCGCTTCGAAGAGTGTCTGCGCGACGGTGGGCGCCGCCTCGGTCAGGCCATACCCGTTGTGCAGCACCAGGCCGAAACGGGCTTCGACGGCGGCCTTCACGCTTGCAGCCAGGGGCGAGCCGCCGCAGTAGATCGCGCGCAGCGCGGGCGCGGAAAACACTCGCTGGTGGATGTCGAGGTATTCAAGGTACTTGGTGTACATCGCAGGCACGCCCTGGCACATCGTTACGCGATCGCGCGTGAGTGCCACGTCCATCGCCTCGGGTGTGAATCGTGGCTCGACGTGGATGCAGGCGCCACCCAGCATCGATCCCATGCACACGGAGGAAAGCCCATACACGTGGGACATCGGCAGGACGCCGAATATTCGATCGACCGGGCTCAGGCTGCGCAGGTTCACCGCCGCGCCGGCGATGAAGAGCACGTTGCCGTGCGTGAGCATGACGCCCTTGGGATTTCCGGTCGTGCCAGTTGTGTAGACCAGCGCGGCGACATCGCTTTCGCCCTCCGCTGCCACCGATGCATCGGCTGCGGTTGCGAATAGCTCGCCCCAGGGACTGTTGTTGATTCTCGACGCGCCAAGGCGCTGCGCGTGCGCTTGGGCCGCCGGCGAATTGCCCGGGAGGAACAACACGCAGCGTGCGCCGCTGTGCTCGCGTATTGCATCGATCTCGCGCGCCGAGAGCCGTGCATTCACGTTCACGATCCACGCTCGGGCTCGAGACAGGGCGAACAGCAGCGCTACCAGAAGGGCGCCATTCTCGGCCACGACAACAACGCGGTCGCCCCGGCGGACGCCGTGTTTGCCCAGGAGTCGGGTGATGCGCTCGCAGGTTGCCTCGAGATCCTTCCAGTCGTGTGATCCCGTCGTGTCCACCAGCGCGAGCTGGCCGGGCTGCGATGCCGCCCAATGGCGCGGGATTTCGTCGAGCCGCTGGATTTCGGCCATGTGTGAGAGGCCGGTGCCGCTGCTACTTGCCGGCCTCGCGGGCGAGGCTGGCGGCCAGTCCGACATAGCTCGAAGGCGTGAGCGCAAGGAGTCTTTCGCGCTCCGCTTCCGGGATCTGCAACGTTCGCACGAAAGCGTGCAGGTCTTCGCGGGTGATGCCGCCCTTGCCGCGCGTGAGTTCCTTCAGCTTCTCGTAGGAGTTGGGCACGCGATGCGCGCGCATCACGGTCTGGAGCGCCTCGGCGAGCACCTCCCACGAACCTTCGAGGTCCTCGGCGATGCGTTTCGGATTGGCCTCGAGCTTGTCCAGTCCGCGCAGGCAGGAGTCGTAGCCCAGCAGCGCATAGCCGAAGGCGACGCCGACATTGCGCAGCACCGTGGAGTCCGTGAGGTCGCGCTGCCAGCGCGAGATGGGCAGCTTCTCGGAGAGGTGGCGCAGGATCGCGTTGGCCAAACCGAGGTTGCCTTCCGAAT